>JAAUQD010000023.1 GCA_012032815.1 Flammeovirgaceae bacterium | reverse complement strand
GGAAGACCAACGCCTGATGAGGTTACGGTATTGTATGTACCCGTATATGTCCCCGCATCAATTAATGTGGCTGAGTAGGTTTGTGAACTTACCTGCTGAGTTACCAACCAAAAATCAGTACCGTTGGCATGGGGAATCACAATCATTCCTTCTGACCTACTGGCTAATCCTGCGATCACGGTATTTTTTGGATTCTCTACATCGCCCAATGCTGGTGCCGGAAATACTGAATTACCAAAAAGATTCATATCCACAACGCTCACACTTATGGCACCACCTGCAGTAAAATTTGCCGAGTTGGTGAAGACATAATATTTATTGGGTTGTCCGGGTACAGGACTTAAGGCAACAGGTTGGTTAGCTGATGTATTCCCAGATAAGCCCCCTCCATTCAACATTTGCAGGTGGCAAGCATCATAGACTGCACTCCCATCTGTGTAGAATAGTAAGTTAGCATTTGACGGATCAGTCGCTACCGCACTTCCACCTGTGCCAAAAGGATTAGCCTGATTGGAAACGATGGAAGGTGTATTATTAACCCTGTTAAATCGTATACCCGTTGGTGAATTACCAAAATACCAATTGTGTTTGTCTAAGCCTTGAGCCAGGACTGGGCTGGAGGCACATAAAACCAGGAGGAACAGAAAGAAATTTCTGATTGTTATCATCGTGTCACACCGCATTCACCAAGCAACTTATCTGATTAGCAACAAACATGTAAAAAACAAAACGTTCAAACTCCACTAAAGTATACAATTTGACTGAAAATATCGTTAAGTAAACTAATGCCGCGTTATTGTTGAAACATGATTTTTTTTAATCTCTACAATACTCTTAATTTGCCAAGATGGTAAAGAGTAAATACCCCATAATGAAGTACAGTGTTCTGTTCTTTTGGTTCATTGGATTTATTCTTACAACAACAGAAACGGTAACTGCGCAGGATCCTCAATTTTCTCAATTCTATGCTGCGCCACTTTATCTTAATCCGGCATTTGCCGGATCAACAAATCAGGCCAGAATAGGAATGAACTATAGAAATCAATGGCCCGCGATTGATGCAAATTTTACAACGATATCAGCATTTTTTGATATGTATGTTGAGGATTATAATAGCGGGATCGGTGCCATCTTAACCAGAGACCGTGAAGGGATTCAGGGTTTGCAATCCATGAATCTGGCGGTTCAATATGCGTATGATTTAAAAATCATGCCCGGACTTTCTTTTCGTCCGGGATTTCAAGCGGCTATCTATTATCGGTCTATCAATTTTGATCAACTGACATTTGGTGATCAGTTTGATCCGGCAACAGGCGCGGTTATTAATCCGGTCTCGGCAGAAGCGCTCAATACCGGTCAGTTTAAAATATTTCCTGACATTTCTGCCGGAGGATTATTTTATACCAATCGTGCGTGGCTCGGGTTTGCAGCTCATCATTTAACACAACCGAATCAATCATTAATTGGTGAAGAAAGTAAATTGCCAATAAAGCTTTCGACTCATGCAGGATTTAAGTTTTTCTTTAAACCGGGTGCTATTGGCGAGGGTATATACGCCCGGAAATCTGAACGCAGCGTTGCGCCTGCACTTCAATATCGCCATCAGGGAGAATTTGATCAGTTGGATCTTGGACTGTACTTTACATTTGAACCCATCATCATTGGAACTTGGTACCGTGGCTTGCCATTTAAAAGTGTAAATGGATTTTCGAACAACGAATCCATCGTACTTCTTTTTGGATTTACCCAAAAGGGTGAAAAAGATATTCTTAACATCGGGTATAGTTACGACTACACCATTTCTCAATTAGGATCAGGAAGCGGAGGAGCACATGAAATCAGTCTTGTCTATTCATGGTCTACCCGTAATCCCCGAAAGCCACCAAAAGATAAGCTGGTTATTCCTTGTCCTGATTTTTGAATTTATTCCTCCTGGTATTTCGCTCCGATTTTACAGGCGTTGTCAATCCCGATATGCATGATCGCATCGCCTGCATGAACTACCGGATTATTATTAAGACCAATCAGATATCCGGTTATCGGTGATTTAATAGACTCCTTGAATTCGCCAAATGGATCGGTCATGGTTCCGATCCACTGATGTTTTTGAATTAGTTCACCGCACTTTACATTGGTTTGAAATATCCCAGCTGATTTTGCACGTATCCAGGAAGAGCTCCAGATGATTCTATTTTCTTCTTTTGCTTCAGGTGACCAATCAATCATTTTTAAATGATGCATGAGCCGAAGAGTACCTTCAATTCCCTGCTCTACTGCAAAGTTGTCTATCCGGATGGACTCACCTCCTTCATATACAATAATGTTTTTCCCTTTTTTAGAAGCCGCCTGACGCAATGATTTTGGTCGGAATGGTGAGTCTATAGTGAAGGGAGCACCAAAAGCATTTGCCAGTTGTTGATTGGTTTCATCTTTCATTACGCAACGTACCTGTGGATAGTTGGTGCGCATCGCTCCACCAGTATGGAAGTCAACGCCATAGTCTATGTAAGGTAAAACAGAATGCATGAGATGGTATGCAACACGACTGGCCAGCGATCCTGATTTGCTTCCTGGAAAGGACCGGTTGATGTCTTTTCCATCGGGCACTTCTCTTGAATAATTTATAAAACCATAAATATTTATTATGGGCATGCACAATACAGTACCTCGTTTTACCTTGTGATAACCGCTATCAATAATCCGTCTCACAATTTCCATTCCATTGATCTCATCACCGTGCATACCCGCCATAAGCGCCAACACGGGTCCATCTTCTAATCCACGAAAAACGTAAACGGGAGTTTCTATCCAGGTGCGGGATGGCAGTCTGGCAATTTTAATTTTTATTTCTGAAAGTTCGCCCGGACGTATATTTTCACCGGCTATGGTAAGTGGTTTCACTAAAAAGTCAAATTGGCCAAATAGAAATCAAAGAAAGAAAATTTAACTCATGCATTTACTTTATCCTTTTGAATTCTTTTTTTGGCTGCGTTTTTTTCAACAAAACTTATGATTTTACCGGCAATATCAACTTTTGTAGCGCCCTCAATTCCTTCAAGACCTGGAGAGGAATTTACCTCAAGAATGAGCGGGCCTCTTTTCGTAGGCAGCATATCAACACCCGCTACTCCAAGACCCATTTTTTTTGCTGCAGCGATGGCCGCTGTTTTTTCTGTACGGTTAAGTTTATAAACACTTGACGTTCCGCCCCGATGAAGATTTGATCTGAATTCTCCGGCTTTGGCCTGGCGTTTCATGGCACCAACAACTTCTCCGTTTACAACGAATGCGCGCAAGTCTGAACCTTTGGCCTCTTTCACAAATTCCTGAACAATGATACGGGCGCGAACACCATTGAAGGCTTCAATTACGGACTGAGCTGCTTTTTTATTTTCTGCCAGTACGACACCCAATCCTTGTGTACCTTCCAGTAACTTGATTACCACCGGTGCGCCACCGACTGCTTCAATCACACCTTCTGTGTCACTGCTGTAATCCATGAAGATTGTTTTTGGCAAACCTAATCCGGCACGTGATAATATCTGAAGGCTTCTGAGTTTATCCCGAGATCTGATCAGGGCTTGTGACTCTACTGCTGTAAATACTTTCATCATTTCAAATTGTCGCACTACCGCTGCCCCATAAAATGTTACAGACGCTCCTATACGAGGAATGATGGCATCGAAATAATCAAGCCTACGACCATTATACCAAACCATTGGGTTCCTTTTTTCAATTAAAAGAACACACTTCATATGATTAATAATTTCAACATTGTGTCCTGCTTCTTCACCTGCCTCCTTAAGGCGTTTTGTTGAGTACAGCTTTGGATTTCGGGATAGTATGGCTATGTTCATGAGTTCTTAATTAAGTTCAATTTATAAGATTGTTTTGGTAAAGAGAAGATGTATAATTTAAGAATATTTTTTCAAATATGACACATCTTCCTGGCTGACGTCAATGATAAATTTTTTACGCAGTGTTTTTCTTCCAAGGAGTATTGGAAATTTCATGTTTCCGCGATTACTCAACGAAAATTCAGTTTTAATGGTACGACCAAGAATTTTAACGGTAGTTCTGATGATAAACCGTAACTCAGCTTCTCCAAATGAATTTTTTATTTCACGCTGAGTGAATTCTTTAAACTTGAATTTCATACCCGTGAATTCTGGATGTTCATCATCCAGTAAAACGAATTCAAGAATACCGTCAATCACCTGAGCCTGATGACAATGTAGACTGCTGGTGTATGCTCCAGTATCCACTTTGGCATGGATATCCTGTAATCCAAGTCCGGGCAAATCAACGCGATCGAACCGGCCAATAACAGCCACAGGTTTTATTTTCTTCTTCAATTTCATAAAAATAAAAAAACCCCGACTTGTCGGGGCTTTTATCTTGTGAAATTACTTTTTTACTTGTCGGAAGCCACTGCAAAAGCTACTGAAGTGTTTTCCCATTTCAGAACAATGGTATTGCCTTCAACGCTTATCGTAAACATCTCCGTAAACTCAGCCTTGCCGGGTTTTGTAGTCACCCGTAATACGTCTTCACTTTCTTTATAACTCATTGAACCCCATTTAATAGATGAGTTGAAAATGATTGTCCATTCCTTTTCAGTAGGAATGGTGAAGAGTGCGTATTTTCCCTTGGCCAGGCTTTTTCCCTGAATTTTTACATTGTCGCTGAATTCAATTGACGTGCTTGCATTTGCACCTGTACGCCAGACTTTGTCATAAGGAACAAGGCCGCCCATAATCTTGCGTCCTTTGGCTGAAGGTTGGTGGTAATCAACTTTAACAGTTACCCCATCTATAGTTCCTTGTGCGGTTGCCGGAGGACTAGCCATGGGTTTTTTGTCCTGGGCCAGAAGGCTAACGCTGAACATTAAACACAAGCTAAGCAATGTGTAATAGTTACTCTTTCATAATGATTTTGGTTGGTAAAATTAAGTGACTCAATATAACACAAAAGTGCCCTGAAAAATTCAGGGCACTAAAAAACTAAATGTTAATCCTGTAAACTGTATGTATCAACGTAGAATAATTGCAATTGGTTTGACCGTTCATAAAATTAATTGCGACCAAAAGGATTGAGGGCTGACATGGCCCGCTGACCACCTCCCATTTTATTCATGGTCTTCATCATCTTTTTCATATCATTAAATTGCTTAAGCAATTTATTCACATCCGGTACACTTGATACCGCTTCCGACCGCTATTCGGTTTTTTCGGCTAGTATTTATTTTATCAGGATTTTCCCGCTCAAAAGGGGTCATGGATTTAATCATCGCTTCAATTGGCTTGAATGCCTCTTCATCAACCTCGGTGTTTTTTAATGCTTTACCCATGCCCGGAATCATTCCCAAAAGATCTTTCATGTTCCCCATCTTTTTGATTTGTTCCAGCTGGCTAAGAAAATCAGTGAAGTCAAATTGATTTTTTCTGAATTTCTTATTGAGTCTTCGGGTTTCCTCTTCATCAAATGTTTGTTGCGCTTTTTCAACTAACGAGACTACATCACCCATACCCAGGATTCTTCCTGCCATCCGGTCGGGGTAAAACCGGTCAATGGCTTCTATTTTTTCGCCCGAGCTGATAAACTTAATTGGCTTCTCAACAACCCTGCGAATGGAAAGAGCTGCTCCACCCCGGGTATCACCATCCAGTTTGGTAAGAACAACACCATCAAAATTAAGTCTTTCGTTGAATGTCTTTGCCGTATTGACTGCATCCTGACCTGTCATGGAATCCACCACAAACAATGTTTCGGATGGTTTGAGAATCTCTTTGAGATTGGATATCTCCGACATCATTTGTTCGTCAACCGCCAATCGGCCAGCCGTGTCAACAATGACTACCTTGACGTTGTTTTTCCGGGCATGCTCAATCGATGCTTTGGCAATTTTTGCCGGATCTTTCACCTCAGGTTGCGCAAATACTTCAACGCCAATCTGCTCACCCAGTACTTTTAACTGGTCAATGGCTGCCGGGCGGTAGATATCACAGGCTGTCAGCATCACTTGCTTTCCCTGTTTCTTCAGATAGGCGGCAAGCTTTCCAGAAAAAGTAGTTTTACCGGATCCCTGCAATCCTGAAATTAAGATGACAGATGGACTTCCCTCAAGGGAAATGTCAACACTTTCGCTCCCCATCAATCGGGTGAGCTCATCGTTTGTAATTTTAATCAGGAGTTGGCCGGGGGATACAGAGGTCAGCACATTCATGCCCATCGCCTGTACCTTGATTTCGTCTGTTACATCTTTAGCTACCTTATAGTTTACATCGGCATCTATAAGTGCCCTGCGAATTTCCTTGATGGTACTGGCAACGTTGATCTCAGATATGCTACCCTGACCCTTAAGGGTTTGGAAAGCTTTTTCAAGCTTTAGACTTAAATTATCGAACATGATTTTAACTAGACTTGAGTATTGTGAACGGCAAAGGTAAGATCAAATGATCAATCCCGAAAAGGAAAGTAGGGGAAGACCTCTCCAGCTTTAAATTCTTTTTTATCAGAAGGTAACTCGAGAAACCCGGTGACTCCTTTCAGATTTACAAAATCACCGGATCCGCCACCTTGTATGGGTGATGCGATGAGATTTCCTTTTTCATTACTTACAATCACCTGAAGAAAATATGTAAGTGGAGGAGGAAACTGAAAATCACTTTTTAGGATTGCATACTTATTGTGAATTTTATTTCCTAAACTTTCCAATAGCCAGGGACGAATATATCGGTAGTAACACATAAATGAAGAAACAGGATTTCCAGGCAAAGCGAATACTGTATTCTTTTCAGATCTCCCAAACCACAACGGTTTTCCCGGTCGCTGGGCAACCACATGGAATAGATTTTTAACTCCCGATTTCACTAACACCTCAGGTATGTAGTCATACTTTCCTTTTGAAACGCCTCCCGTCAGAATGAGAACATCATGTTTGTCCAGAAGCATTACTATTTCTTTTTCAAGAATTTTTTTATCGTCCGGAATTCTGGTTGTGATGGCATATAATCCATCTGTTCGCAAAGCAGATTGAAGGGCATATACATTGGAAGACCGAATCTGATGGGGAAGAGGCGTTTCATGAATATCCACTAATTCATCACCTGTGGCAGCAATTACAATGGTCGGCTTTTGATATATCTGTACTTCAGCTTTACCTATTGATGCAAGGAGAGCCACTTCAGCCGGGGATATTTGATCACCAGCCAGGAGCAAAATTTTTCCTGATCGGATATCTGAACCCTGAGCATGGACATTTTGCGCTTGAGCAACTTCTTCAATCGTAATTTTGGCAATTGAGTTCTTAATTTCAAGATCTTCATACCGTATAACTGTATCGGTGTCATTAGGAAGACTGGCCCCGGTCATTACTTCGATACAATTTTCTTTATTCTTTAATTTTAATGGCGAAACACCTGCGGGCTGTGTATCTTCTATTTTAAACTCTCGTGATCCATTTTCAAATGAAGAGAACTGAATGGCAATGCCATCCATTGCCACCCGATGGAAAGGAGGAAAATCACGATCACTGTGTACGGATTCGGCAAGCACAGAGCCCACCGAATCAACAAGTTTTACTTTCTCTGTCTTCGGCTTGAATGGATGCTGTCGAATAATTTTTTCTGCTTCAGAAACGCTTATCATGAATTGACTAACTTTGATCTGGATGGCGAATGTTCAAAAATATAATGGGAAAAGCTAAGAAATTCACACACATCGATGGAGGAGGTAATCCAACAATGGTCGATGTTTCTGAAAAAAAATTACAAGGCGAATGGCCAGGGCTCAGGCTCGGGTTTTTCTTGGGGCAGAAATTTTATCGGAGATTAATAACAATGAATTAATTACCAAAAAAGGGCCTGTATTTCAAACGGCCATCATTTCCGGAGTCATGGCTGCCAAGACTACTCACAAACTGATCCCGTTTTGTCATCCGCTGGCTATAGAAGATTGTAAGATTCGTATTTCAGCCACAAAAGAAATGGCTGTTATTGATGCCACTGTTTTAGTTACTGGAAAGACAGGTGTTGAAATGGAGGCCTTAACAGCAGCCTCCGTTGCTGCGTTAACTATTTATGATATGTGCAAGGCACTTTCACACGATATCATCATACAGGAGGTGCGGTTAATTGAAAAGACTGGAGGAAAGAGTGACTACAAAAGGACTTGATTTATTTGGACTCCTGCTGGTTGGTGGAGAAAGCAAAAGATTCGGAAGTGAAAAGCGGTTAGCAAAATTTCATTCTATTCCTCAGGAGGAATATCTGCGACAACTGCTGTTGAGCTTTTGTGACCGGGTTTTTATTTCCTGTCGATCAAACCAGCAAATTAACTCCGCCTACGATTCTATTGTTGATAAGTTTAGTGACAAAGGTCCTTTGAATGGCGTTTTATCGGCATTCCGAAGTTATCCGGATGTGGCGTGGCTTGTGGTTGCGGTGGATCTTCCCTTCATCAATAAACGATTATTGAATTTTTTAATTTCAAATCGCAACCCCTCAGCCACAGCCACTTGTTTTTATGATACGCAGGGTAAGCTTCCCGAACCCCTGATTTCAATTTGGGAAACATCTGCCTATTCTAAATTAACAACATACTACAACGGGGGCGGCAGGAGCCCGCGTGAATTTTTGATCCATCACAATGCACACCTTCTTAAAGTTCCTAATCCATCAGACTTACTGGGATTTAATACCATGGAGGATTTTGAGATTTTAAAGAGAAATCAACAAAATGACTGATAAAGGTTTGACTTTCGTTTAAACCTTACATGTTAGAATGCTCCTTCGGATTTAAAGTATTCATTTAAAGGTCATATTAGAAAAATACTTTTAGAGCGTTGATGTAAGTGGCTATGAATCAATAATCCGCTTCTCCCGATGTGCCTTTAAATGTTATTCAATTCATGCAATTGAAATCCAGATGAATAGGCATCTCTTACTAAAAACGCACATTGATAAGGAAGAGTAAAATCTCAAATGGAACAAAACCATTCAGATTTTAACTTTATGTATTGGTTTTAACTTCTTTGTTTATGAAGATTTTCGTGAAAGACTTTTCGGGTGTACATGTACATGTAAATCCTATTGTCCGCGATCTATTGCTGGTTGTCAGCACCGGATTGTTTGTTGCAGTTACCCTGGTAACACTGGGAATTGTGGTCATGGGCCAGTTCTAAAAGAAAAACCCCCGAAATTCGAGGGTTTAAAAAATTTAGACTTCCTTGATGTATCAGTTCGGAGAAGTATTTACTTGTGGGCTTGCTGAAACCCATTCCTCCCCGTCTTCAAATACTTCTTTTTCCAGATTTGTGCTTTTGTCTTTACTTCGTCAATGATGTATTGACATGCTTCAAATGACTCCTTGCGATGTGGTGACGAAACAGCTACAACGACAGATACTTCCCCGGGTTTTAGTGTACCAATTCGATGGCTTACTGCCCAACCTAACAGAGGCCATCGATGAGATGCTTCGTCAATAATCTTTCGAATTTCAGCAACGGTCATAGATTCGTACGATTCATACTCAAGCCATACTACATTTTTGCCGTGAGCCTTGCTGCGAACCGTACCTATAAAAACATTTACGGCCCCTGCGTTTAAGCTAGAGGCCGTATCGATAACTTTTTGAACATCGATGGGCTTTTCTGTTATTTTGATCATGATGGGCTAAAGGTTGGTGTGAAACATAAGGACGAGAGTAATTTAATACCTTTCATTAATCAAGTCAACAAAAATCTGAGCAAATTCATTATTAGCCGCCACTCACCGGTGGAATGAGCGCAATCTCGTCTGTTGAAGAAAGCTCCTCGGATTCATCTGCGTATTTGTTATTCACGGCTACAAACAACGAATTGAGGTTTTCCAGATCAGGATATCGCCTGGTGAGCTCTGATCGCAATAATGAGACGGTTGGTTGGGATATTTCGATTTCCACCAGTCTTCCTCCAAGAATGTCACGCGTTATGCCAAATGTTTTAATCTTCAATTTCATGGATGGATGTATGTTATAAAAGCGAAATTATTGAATCGCATGTTGTTTTCATATCTTTCGAACAGATTCAAGATATGTTAATCGATAATCACGGACGAGAAATTAACTATCTGCGCCTGGCGGTAACGGACAGATGCAACATCCGCTGTTTTTACTGTATGCCCGAAACCGGTATCACCTATTTGCCAAAACAGGAACTGTTAACCTATGAAGAAATTGAACGCCTCATAACTTTATTGGCCCGAATGGGGATTACCAAAGTGAGACTGACCGGTGGTGAGCCTTTTGTAAGGCGTGACCTGATGAAGCTGATAACCCGGATTGTCAGAATCCCCGGTATTCGTGATGTTCACATTACCACAAATGGAATACTTACTGCGCCTTATCTGCCCGAACTGAAAAACTTGGTGTCACGGCAGTTAACCTAAGCCTTGATTCATTAGATCGTGACCGTTTTAACTCCATTACCAGGAGTAAAGGGTTTGCTGAAGTAATGAGTACATTCTATGATCTATTAGATCAGGACTTTCGTGTAAAGATAAATACTGTGGTAATGGAGGATAAAAACATAGAGGATATCATTCCCATTGCAAACCTAACCAAAGACTACCCCGTTTCAGTCAGGTTTATTGAGGAGATGCCGTTTAATGGAGAGGGCGCTCATTACAAAAAGCTAAACTGGACCCATAAAAAAATAGTTGACCATCTTAAGCAATCCTTTCCTGAAATCAGAAAGAGTTCATCACCCGCGGAGGCTACTGCTTTACAGTATGTTATTCAAGGACATATTGGCGAAGTAGGAATTATTCCTGCATTCAGCCGAACATTCTGTGGAACATGCAACCGGCTGCGCATTACGGCCAAGGGCGATTTAAAAACATGTCTTTATGATGATGGGGTTCTCAATCTTAAAGAACTTATCCGGTCTGGTAAAAGTGATCAGTTCATTGAAGAAAAGGTAAAGTATGCAGTAGGACATCGCTTCGTGGATGGGTTTGAAGCGGAAAGGGATCGAAAGAAAAATGGATTTCTTGAATCGATGTCTACGATCGGGGGATAAATAACCTATGGACATCGCTTACCTGGCCTTTGGTTTTTTTGTCATTGCTTTAATTTACTCTTCGGTCGGCTTTGGTGGAGGATCCAGTTACCTCGCTTTACTGGCACTTCTGGCGGTTGAATTTTTTTTGATCCGGTCTACCGCGCTTGTCTGTAACATTATTGTGGTTACCAGCGGTACTTACATTTTTTATAAAGAGGGTAAGCTTGATTTAAAATCAGCCTGGCCCTTAATGGTAAGCAGTGTTCCCTTGGCATATTTAGGTGCGAGTTATCCAATTAGCCGGGGAAGTTTCTATCTCATTTTAGGGTTCACCTTAATTGTCGCTGCGGTTTTGCTTTGGTTTCAACAAAATAAGACCAACACAAAACAAGCTACACAAGGGAGCCATAGCCTAATTTCACTTTTTACAATTGGTGGAAGCATTGGTTTACTTTCGGGGTTGGTAGGAATTGGAGGAGGAATATTTTTGTCACCATTACTTCACTTAATGAAGTGGGATGATGCAAAACGGATATCGGCCCTGGCTAGTTTCTTTATCCTTGTAAATTCTGTAGCCGGCCTGGCCGGCCAATCCGGTTATCTGATGAATCAGGAAAGTTGGATGTTTATACTGCCACTGGCGCTTGCTGTACTGGCCGGAGGGCAGATTGGGTCGCGGCTGGGTGCCCGAAGATTTAATCCTCGCACAATAAAAAAAATTACTGCGGTATTGATTTTTGTAGCAGGCTCTAAAATTCTGTACGATATAATTTAGGGTCAACATTAGATCGTATTAACCATAAATTTTGAATTCTCGGCTCACCACATTAATTATGCTGTGTGGGTACAGTAAAAGAACAACTTTTCAGAATTGTTTTTGGAAGTAATACAAAGGCTGGAAGACTCTTTGATTTTCTTCTCCTATGGGCCATAGTTCTAAGTGTAATTGCGGTAATGCTGGATAGTGTTCCGGCCATTAACAGAAAATATCACAATGTTTTACTTATTGCCGAATGGACGTTTACCATCTTCTTTACCATTGAGTATATTTTGAGATTGTGGATTGCAATGCGGCCATTGAAGTATGCGTTTAGTTTTTTTGGCCTTATTGATTTACTCTCCACAATACCTACATACTTCACGTTAATTTTTCCGGCAGGTCATGCTATTATGACTATTCGCCTGCTCAGGTTATTGCGGATTTTCCGAATTCTTAAGCTTGTAAAGTTTTTACGCGAAGCCCAGGAAATAGGTGAAGCACTAAAAGCCAGTCGATATAAAATAACCGTTTTTCTGGTAGGTGTATTGGGAGCCGTTACTATCATGGGTACCATCATGTATATGGTGGAGGGGGAAGGCCCATGGTTTCGACAGCATCCCACGGAGTATTTATTGGGCCATCGTTACCTTGACTACGGTGGGTTACGGAGACATCTATCCTCAAACCACGCTTGGGCAATTTATCTCCGCAATAATTATGATCATGGGCTATGCGATCATTGCGGTGCCCACTGGTATTGTAACCGCGGAGTTTGCCCTTGGCGAAAAAAAGAAACAAAAGAAAAGCTGCCCTTATTGTAAGTATGAGAAAAACCCTAAAGACTCAAGCTATTGCAGCAACTGCGGTAAGGAATTGACTCAATCAACCCCAACCTGATTACTTTTTCGCTTTTAATCTCTTTTCGCAATTCATTCTTTGCTCTTCTGCCTCAGCCTGAGCAATCCGAGCTATTTCAATATTCATTTCAGCGATTGACCGTTGTTCTTCGGCTGCCTTCTGGTTGGCGGTTGCGATCATTTCTGCTTGTCTCGCCCGTACTTCATTTTCTAAAGCCATTAGTCTTTGTTCAGCTGCAAGGGTGCGTTGATACACTGCGAAAACGAGAGAGAGTATTGTGGTTATTACCAGAACAGTGATGATGATATTTTTTTTCATAGAATGGATATTGATAATCTAAGATCATCGAAAGCATTCACATTCAAAAGAATTTCGATCCAAGTCAATCAAAACCTCTATCTTTGCACCATCACTCCTCCCTGCCCTGCCAAAACAGCAGTTCAGGCGGGCAAATTCCTGTTAGAAACACGTTTTCTACGTCCCTAAAGATTGGGATTGGAGCCAAGAGGCGTCAAATTAAATTGTTAGCACGGCATTCCGTGCAGTTAAAAATCAAACATGTCATTTAAAAATTTAGAAATTATTGAGCCCGTATTACGTGCTCTGGAAGAAGAAGGTTATGTAAAACCTACGCCCATTCAGGAGCGGTCAATTCCTGTTTTATTACAACGTAAAGACTTATTGGGCTGTGCCCAGACGGGTACAGGCAAAACAGCAGCCTTTGCCATTCCTATTTTGCAGCTGCTGCATAATGATGAATTGTATAGGAAAGGACCCGCTGGTATCAAAACTTTAATTTTAACGCCAACACGGGAATTGGCTATACAAATTGGCGACAGCTTTAAAGCTTACGGTAAGTACATGCGCATTCGTCACACCGTAATTTTTGGAGGAGTACCCCAACGGTCACAAACCGATGCACTTCGTGCAGGAGTGGATATTCTAATTGCAACACCGGGAAGACTGCTGGATCTGATTAACCAACGGTATGTTCGTCTTGAGCATATAAGAATGCTGGTGTTGGATGAAGCCGACCGAATGTTGGATATGGGATTTATCCATGATGTAAAAAAGATCATTGCCAAAGTACCAACGAAGCGGCAGACTATTTTCTTTAGTGCTACGATGCCTACGGAAATTGCCAGCCTGGCCAACACCATTTTGTCAAACCCGGTGAGGGTGGAAGTTACACCTGCATCATCTACAGCAAATACGGTTCGGCAGGAATTGTATTATGTAGATAAAGGAAATAAAAAGAAGTTACTGCTGGATCTGTTAACGGACACATCCATTAATACGGCACTGGTGTTCACCCGTACCAAACATGGTGCTGACCGGGTAGCCAAAGATTTAAACAAGGCAGGTATTTCTGCTGAAGCAATTCATGGCAATAAATCGCAAAACGCCAGACAACGCGCGTTGAAGAATTTCAAATTGCAAAAGACCCGCGTTTTGGTTGCAACGGATATTGCTGCACGGGGTATTGATATCGATGAATTGTCGCATGTCATCAATTTTGAATTACCTAATGTACCTGAAACGTATGTTCATCGGATCGGTCGTACAGGCAGGGCAGGAGCAAGTGGTATTTCAATTTCGTTTTGTGATGCTGAGGAGAAAGCATATGTAAAGGATATTCATAAACTGATTGGTAAAACAATCCCTGTTGTTGAAAACCATGCCTATCCACTTGTAAATCATTCAGTACTTCCAAAGGAAAAGCAAAGGCCAAGTTCCACAAGGAATGCCGGACGAAAAAACGATTTTCGGAATTCAAAAAGAAAGAGGTACCACCAGAAGGCAGGCAGAAATTAATTCGTTCGAGCGTAGCGGATTAAATCTGTAGCAGGTAGTTTATCAATCCCTAAATGCCGTAGGATAGTTACGACCTGACCTCGGTGATAGGTACTGTGATTAACAACATGGAATAAGATTTCTTCAACGGTATTACCGAAAGCATCACCTTTCAAATTCGAATAATCTATTTTTTGATGAATGAAAGGGGAGTCTTTCTCTTCAATAAAAGAGACTAACCCTCGGGATGACTTTAGAAGACCAGAAATTAAGTCCGTCTTATCTCCGTTGAAGAATGTAGAAGGCACTTCTTTAACCCGTTCTCCCTGAATTCGCTTGTACCACACGACTTCGGCATCCCAAATGTGCAGCAGGGTTTTGTTCAAACTATCAAAACTGCTCTGCACCGTTTTGACCAGCAGATTTTCATCGAGGGGTTCAATGAATTTAGCCATATACTCGTTTGCCCAAACGTTATACTTTAAGTGATCAACGATTCCGTATGCCATATCCTTAGTTATTTGTGATTCCTTTCTATTTTGCGTCCAAGATAATCATGAAAAAAATCAATTTTACTTCCAATGTTCTGCCTCACATGTTGGCAGTGATCGTTTTCCTTTTTATAACGATTTCTTTCTTTAACCCGATCTTCTTTGACAATAAAGTGTTGGAACAACATGATATTCAGCAATTCCGGGGTGCTGCACATGAATTGATGCAATACAGGGAAGCTACCGGAGATGAAGGGCTTTGGGTGAATTCTATGTTTAGCGGGATGCCCGCCTATCTTGTCAATCTTGATTGGAGCGATGGCATAATGGTAGGTATGAAGAAAGTCATTTCTGTTGCGCTGCCTCATCCCGTGAATAATATTTTTCTCGCTTTCATTTGTTACTACATTTTATTGCTTGGATTTGGAGTACGTCCCATATTGGCAATCGTAGGCGCCCTGGCCTTTGGCCTTTCTTCTTTTCAAATTATAGGATTGAGCGCGGGCCATAATGCACGCATCGGTGCGATTGCCTTTATGCCACTGGTGATTGCCGGCATTCACCTTGTTTTTACAAACAGACGGGTGCTTGGGTTTGGTGTAGTTACAGCAGGCCTTTCTTTACATCTTCGTGAAAACCACGTTCAGATTACATATTATCTGATCTTAATCGTGTTGGGATATGGACTGATGCAATTGATACTTCACTATCAAAGTAAAAAGCTCCGCGTTTTCTTTACCAATATAATGCTACTGATTCCGGGCGCACTGCTGGCTGCCGCGACATTTGCAGGTCCGCTTTGGGCAATAACAGAATATAGTAAATATTCTATCCGGGGACCGTCAGAAATTGCACAGCCCGGTGTAACCAATGGAACAGAAGGATTGAGTAAAGATTATGCATTTCAATACAGCAATGGTATTTCCGAGCCGCTCACATTAATAATCCCTAATTACTTAGGCGGCAGCAGCAGTTACTACTTCGTACAAGATGATCAAAGTGAAACCTTCAGGGTATTGTCGCAATCGGCAAATAATGAGCAGGCAAATCAGCTGGCACAATTCAGCAGAGCATACTGGGGCCCACAAATACTGGCAGCGCCTTACTATGCCGGAGCCATTACCGTTTTTTTATTTCTAGTGGGACTGGTACTGGCCGACAAAAAATATATTTGGTGGTTAGTTCCATTGAGCATTCTGTCCGTTGCCTTGAGCTGGGGCGATAACTTCCAATCCTTCAACTATTTTATGTTCGATTATTTTCCGGCCTACAGCAAATTCCGGTCAGTAACATTTGCCTTGATCATAATCCTGTTTTCAATGCCTCTGCTGGGGATGCTTGGACTGGAGTCACTATTGCAAAAGGGATGGAGTAAAGAAGTACAAAAGAAAATTCTTATTCCCGTTTCAGTCGTGATGGGCTTCCTTCTTTTGATAGGATTAACGGGAGGATTTGGAAATTTTTTAAGGCCTGAAGAATCGCAACTCCCTACCTGGTTTACCAATGCGCTGGCGAACGACCGATCTGCGCTACTTCAAAGCGATGCATGGAGATCCTTTTGGTTCATTTTAATTTCAGCAGGGTTGATTTTTATCGGACTTAAGAAATGGTTAAAGCTCACCGTGGCATTGTGGCTTTTGGCAGGGTTGATGGCACTTGATTTAAGTTTGATTGATCGTAGGTATTTATCGGAAGACAACTATTCACGAAAACGAGATACCAGCTTTTTCAGGCTAACGAAGCCGATGAAGAAATCAGCAAGGATAAAAGCGACTACAGGGTTTATAATCTTCAAAGTCCGTTTCAGGAAACCCGCACATCGTATCATCATCAATCGCTGGGAGGATACCATGGGGCTAAAATGCGCAGGTACCAGGATCTTTATGATTCAGGGATTTTACGCGATCAAAATGAATTAATTCAGGATGCCCAACGAGGCACATTGGACTTTACTAAATACAATGTCCTGAATATGCTGAATACGAAATATATTGTTTATGGCCCATCACGAAATAATGTAATTAAAAACACGGCTAGCTTTGGAAGCGCCTGGTTTGTTGAGGAAGCAATTGAGGTGAGCTCTCCAAGTGAAGAGATTTCTGAAACAGTTGACCATGCATCTCAAAATACAGCGGTGGTTGATATTTCAAAATTCGTTATTCCGGCATTTCAATCTGACTCATCAGCAACAGTACGACTGGTGGAAAAGAAGCCCTCTTACCTTAAATATGAATCTACTTCAGGGGCTGATGGTCTTATTGTCTTTTCCGAAATTTATTATCCTAAAGGATGGCGCGCCCAGATAGACGGAGGGGATGTGAATATTCTCAGGGTCAATTATGTGCTCAGAGGTCTGTCTGTTAAGGCAGGAAACCATGTTATAGAATTTTATTTTGAACCGAAACCATATACCATTGGAAATGTGATTACAATGGCTTCAGGCTGGCTTGTTCTTCTTGTTTTTGGAGCTTGCATTGGGTGGGATTTGAAAAGTAACGGTTTGAGTTCTAAGCAAGAACCTGGCTCAGATTAAACTATTGTATTCCATACGAGTCTAAAGACATTGTTATGACCCTGTAATTTGTAATTCATTGACCTTCAATTTTTTATAATTTTTAGAGTCCGACATATAAATTTTGTTATAAACAGTTACTTTTACCGACAATTCGAAATTCACCAAATATCAAACCCAACCTGTATGCAAAGTAAAGCGAAGAAGACAGCCATTAAGAGTTTCTGGTTTATGAGTATAATCGCTCTGATTGGAGTGGTTGGTTATTTTTGGACAGGCGGATATGTAAAACCTTCGATGCATGACGCGGAGGGTTCTATAAACGGAACTAAAGGCAAAACGGAAACAGCAATAGCAGACCCTAAGGAAGATGCTAACTCGTTTATATACGATGAGAACTTTAAGGTTTTGTTGAATACCACTGAATTCAAAGAATTCATGAAGTCGGAGGAGTTTTCAAGGTTCGTATCTAATCCAAAGTATCTGGAGGTAGTTCAAAATCCATCATTTGTAAAACTTATGAACAACCCATCATTTGTTGAGATGCTTAAAAAGCAACATTTTGATAAACTTGAAGAAGCGGCTCAGGTTAAATAAGTCAATAACCGCGAAAAGCATTAAAAAGGGAGTGTGATCACTCCCTTTTCTTTTTCTCATAAAAAGCTTCATTTTTGAAGTCACCCGTTTTTTAATTCGGTTTAATGAATTTTGTTTTCCAGATCATCCTTGCAGTAGTACCCGGTTTATCCATTGCCCTTTATATACACTTCAGAGATAAATATGAGCCTGAGCCAGTCCGACTGCTTGTTCTAAGTTTTTTGTTAGGTATAGTAAGTATGTTCATTGCCTGGGGATTGACCACTGTTGTTGAGCAGTATATTTCCATTGACGAATCGGATTGGGAAGATCAGGCCGTACACGCATTTTTGATTGTAGCTATTATTGAAGAAGTAAGTAAATTTCTTTTTGCGCGTGGCGTTTTATTTTACAATTCAAACTTTGATGAACCTTTTGATGGTATCGTTTACACGGTAATGATTGGAATGGGATTCGCTACTGCCGAAAACATTTTATATGTTGTTGAGAATGGTGGTAGTGCGGCCATTATCCGAATGTTCACAGCAGTACCAGCACATGGCTTGTTTGCCATTCTGATGGGATATTTTTTGGGTAAAGCTAAATTTCAAGAAAGCCAAATAGGGTACTATAGTTTTATAGCGCTTTTTGTTGCTACACTTTTTCACGGCACCTACGATTATTTTCTTTTCATATCATTTATCCCCGGTTTATGGGTAGGCGCTGTAGTAGCTTTTGGTCTTGCCTTCTTTTTAGCTCGTAAGGCCATAAGAATTCATCAACAGGCATCCCCATTTAGAAGAAAAGAATAAGGAGAAAGCTGTATAACGGCAACACGTACGAAAAATACGACTGTGAATTAGTTTTTTAGTTTTACCAGGAATGGAACAATCCCAATGATCTTTTGAAAAGCCGTAGTTGGTTTGCTCATCGAACTGGGAGTATCCGGTGATGGACTTACAGCTTCCGGCTTATCCATATAGACCCATGTAGTGAGGGTAATCACCAACGCAACTATGATACCTAACAAAAGAAGCAATATTTTGGACGGTCCTTTCATAAATAGATTCACGGGCACTTTAAACACAAGTTCAGTGCCATCAGAAAAAACATCAAATTTGAACTGGTTTCATTAATTACTCTTCAATTCATTGTTCATTCCTGAACAATTTTACCATTTTCCCGGACACCGCGGAATACCGGATATTGGGGTGAAAGTTACATTGTGGCCTGAATCTTGATTAAAGAAGTGTGAAACTCATATTAAGCCGTGAACTTGTTTTTAGTAATTTTGTTAACACAACAACGCTTCGTAATGAAAAATAAATTATCGTCTGTACTGGCTACCTTACTTCTGATAACCACTGTGGCAGTAGCACAGAAGGAAGAGGAAGTAAAGAGTCCTGTGCACTGGCTGACTTTTGAAGAAGCCATTGAGAAATCGAAGGTTGAAAAACGCAAGATTTTCATTGACGTCTATACCGATTGGTGCGGGTGGTGTAAAGTGATGGACAAGAATACATTCAGCGAACCCAATGTTGCCCAAATCCTGAATGAGAAGTTTTACCCTGTAAAATTCGATGCCGAACAAACCGAGGATGTTGTATTTAATGGCACTACCTTCAAGTTTGTTCCTTATGGCAATAAAGGTACCCACCAGCTTGCTGCAGCCTTGTTGAATAATCAACTGGCATATCCAACCGTTGTTTTTTTAAATGAGGAGTTTGCCATGATTCAGCCACTACAAGGTTATCAGAAAGCAGAAGAATTTCACCGCATCATCAAGTTTATTGGTGATGATCACTACAAGACCATGAAGTGGGATGACTTTCAATCCATTTATAAATCTCCGTATGGAGATGATGAGTAATTCTGAATAGGATAAAGAATAAAAAAGCCCCGATATGAAGGCTTTTTTTATATGAGGTAATACATTATTTAATGACCTTCCTCTTCTTTCTTCGTTTTCTGGTAGTCGACATACGCTAACCCAGAAATGAATGCGACCAACACAGCAATAATGCTGATGAAATAATTTGCTCCGTCACCTACTACTTGTTCAAACATGGCTTTTTAGTGTTAGTTGAAACAAAAATACAATGAAATTTGAATTACTAAAGTACTATTTACTTAAAGGTTCAATTCTTCGCGGTTATTTCTCAAAACATCAATAATAAAGGAAATATGGTCATTGAGATTGACACCGAAAAGCTCTACCCCTTTTTGGATTTCATCGCGCTCCACTTTGGCGGCAAAGCCCTTGTCCTTTAGTTTCTTTACTACTGACTTGTGTGTCAGGCTTTCGATACCATCTGGACGTACCTGGCAACAGGCTACAATAAGACCGGTGAGTTCATCGCAAGCCAGTAAGGCTTTGTCCATAATATCCGTATATGGAACATTCCATTTAGTATAGTGCGCTGATATTGCATGGGCGATTTTATCCTCCTTCAAGTCCTTTAATTTTTGAACTATGATCGAAGGGTGCTTATCCGGGTAGGCCTCATAGTCGGCATCGTGCAACAGGCCGGTTATTGCCCACTGATTTTCATCCTGACCTAATTTTTTGGCGTAAGCCTCCATCACAAGTTCAAGGGTACGCATATGTCGAAGGAGGCTGGGGTTTTTTGTCATTGACGCCAGCAGTGTTCTAGCTTCTGTTCTGTCCATTAAAGTTTAGGTAAATTTCCGTTTGGTGACGAGTATATTGCCTCCGGCAATCAGGACAATAAGTCCAAGTACTACAGCGGTAATTCCGATGCGGGTGTTGCGAAGTTCCAGGGTTTTTATGGCATCATCTATTTTAAGGGCATCGAGTTCTTTCTCGCGTTCCTGCATTTCAAGAGCTATTTCCATTTGAGCAATTTTCCGGGTGCTTTCCTCACCATAAATTCTTTCTTTCACATCATCATATCGATTCATTGTTTCGTACGCCTCTTTCCATTTGCTCAATCGGGCAAAATTAGTAGCCATGGCTTTCAGCACCTGTGGTTCATAGTAGAACGATTGCAATTGTGTGCCAAGTTCCAGTGCCTGATTTAAATAGACCTGCGCTTCTTGTGGTCGGTTGGCTTTCGTATACACTTCACCCAGGTTAGACGTAATGTTTAAAACGGCCAGCTGATTATTTGTGGTAGTTGCCAGATTCAATGCGCGGTTGTAGTACTCCACAGCGCGTTGATAGTTTCCCTGTTTAAAAAATAAATTACCAATATTATTGAGCGGATCGACAAAAGGATCTCCCAGTTGTTCGCTGAGTTGGTAAGATTGTGAATAGTATTTAAGAGCCTGCTCATAAAGCTGTAATTCACTGTGCAGGTTGCCCAGATTATTCATCGAACCCACTAATCGATTAGCGTCACCCATCTCTGTGAACAAAGCATACGATTCTTCAAAGTTATTCATCGCTTGTCCAAAATCTCTTTTCATTGAATAGATAGTACCGATGTTGCTCTTTATTGCAGCAATTCCTTCCTTGTTCTCCAGGCTGTCATAAATATTGAGTGAAAGCAGGTAGTATTCAAGTGCGCGATCTAGTGCTCCGTAATTCCGATAGGCTACACCCATATTATTATAAGCAGCTGCGATTCCTTTCAGATCACTAATCTCATTGGCCAGGTCCAGCGCTTTTTTAGCAAAACTTATTGCGTTAACAGGATTTGCATTGAGGGTAGCCCGGAATAACTCATTATAGGCTTTAACTTTTGCTTCACCTTCAGCATTTTCCATTACTTGGAATAGGCTATCCAATTGGCCCAAGCATATAATTGTGGTAATGCAAAACCACACCGTTACTAAAAGCTTGATCATGAATGTTTTTTTGTGATCATAAAAATAAGATATTAATTCGGTAATTAGTTATCGCTGCCTTAGATTAAGGACTTAAATAGGAATATGAAAAAGCTATTATCACTTGTTATCTTAATATTTTTCGTGACCCACACTCATGGCCAAACAAATCAGGATCTGCAAGATCAGATAATGAAGCCTATTCACGATTTGTTTGCCGGGATGATGAAAGGCGATAGTGCGTTGGTGCATACCGCCTTTACCGAAGATGCGACTATGGTCAGTGTGGGGAAAGACCGCAATGGAAATTTTGCGGTGAGGAGGCAATCCATTGAACCTTTTCTGAAAGCAATAGGAACGCCTCATGATGAAGCATGGCAGGAACCCATATGGGATGTAAAGATTGAAAGTGATAATGTCTTGGCCCAGGTTTGGGTTAAGTACGCTTTTTATATTGGCAAAAATTTAGCCACTGTGGCGTGGATGCGTTTCAATTGGCAAATACTCCAAACGGTTGGAAAATATTTCATCTGGCCGATACCCGTCAACGCGAGAATTGTGATATCCCGGAAGAGGTGAAAAATAGATTCAAGTAGCATGAGACTTTTAGCCGTAGCACTTTTTTGTCTTTTTTCGGTTCAGGCGTGCTCGCAGCCCCAACCTGCTTCAAAAGAGTTTACCACATTTGTTTTAGTCCGCCATGCGGAAAAGGAATCGGACGGAACCAAAGATCCTGATTTAACCATGGATGGAAAAAGCGGGCAGATGCGTTGGTGGCTGTTCTTAATGAAACTAAAATTGATGCGGTCTATAGTACTGCATTTAAACGAACAAAGAATACGGCAGCACCGATTGCCGAAGTCAAAGCTTTATCAGTACTAACTTATGAAGCCTTTAAAGAATCGGTTATTGATTCCATGCTCGTCAAGCACAGGGGAGAAACGGTGGTTCTTGTTGGCCACTCCAACAGCATTCCCTGGACAGCCAATTACCTTTTGGGTGAAAAGCGGTTTTCAGATTTTGTGGATTCCGATTATAACAATCTTCTCCTTATCTCTGTTTTGGAAAAGGGAACCGCCAGTGTCATTTGGTTAAACTTTGGATCGCCAAAATAAAATGGAGTATCGCAGATTAGGAAAATCAGGATTACAAATCAGTGCCCTCTCATTTGGGTCATGGCTTACATTCGGAAAACAAATTGACAATACAGTTGCTGAGGAGTTAATGTCCATTGCCTATAACAACGGAATCAATTTCTTTGACAACGCTGAGATTTACGCACGCGGAAGATCTGAACTGGTAATGGGTGAAATTCTCAAAAAGAAAAAATGGGATCGAGACAGTTATATTGTATCGAGCAAAGTTTTTTTTGGATATAAGGGTAAAGAGGCTAAACCCACACAAAGAGGTCTAAGCAGGAAGCATGTTGTGGAAGCCTGCGAACAGGCACTGAAGCGATTGCAACTCGACTATCTTGATTTGTATTTCTGTCATCGACCCGACAAGCAGACTCCCATTGAAGAAACAGTGTGGACCATGCACAATCTAATTCAGCAGGGAAAAATTTTGTATTGGGGAACCAGTGAATGGAGCGCTCAGGAAATCATGGAAGCACACCGGGTTGCTCAACAATATAATCTCATTGGCCCAACTATGGAGCAACCTCAATACAACCTGTTTGAAAGGACAAAGGTAGAAGTTGAATATTCCCAGATTTACAATTCCGTAGGTTTAGGAACTACCATTTGGTCGCCCCTGGCCAGTGGATTGCTTACCGGCAAACACAATTCAGGAAAAGCCGGTGAAACGCGTCTTGATATTTTAGGAATGGATTGGCTGAAGGAAGATGTTTTAAAAGAACCGAAGCTTAAGAAAGTTGAAAAGCTCCTCGTGCTTTCCAAAGAAGTGGGTGTATCACTTCCTGTATTTGCCATTGCCTGGTGCCTTAAAAACCCTAATGTAAGTACTGTGATATTAGGTGCATCTAAATCAAGTCAGCTGACAGAAAACCTGGCGGCATTGGAAGCTTTACCGAAACTTACTGATGATGTTTTGGATCAGGTTGAAAGTATAATGGAAAATAAACCAACTGCCCCGGCTTTTTAGTATTCCTTACATTCAGAATCATTTTTTCTATTTATTCGTTAAATTTACTTATGCGCGCAAATAGAATTTTTTTGCTTCTGGCATTATTTCCGTTTTTCACTGCTGCCCAGCAATCTGAAGAACTTCGCAAAAGCATTTACTTTGGAGGAGGAAGTTATTATATCGATGATTTGCAAATATCAGAACTAGCCGACTGGTTAGATTCAATTCCTAACCTTACGGAGAAGTATCAAATTCAATTGATTAGTCACACCGATCCTATTGGAGGAAAGGAATACAATGACTGGCTATCTAAAATGAGAAGTCAGGCTGTTTATGATATCATACTGGCCAAAGATATTCCAGAAAGTATCGTTCATATAAAAGACTGGGGCCTTGAAAATGCAGTATACTCCAATCAGTCGTATCGGGGGAGAATGATGAACCGCAGAGTAGATGTGCTGCTGCATCCCATCGTTTTTAGAACAAATACTATGTCCGATTTAGGACAGCAATTTTCATTGCCGGACGGTTTTCATTCTAAATTAAATCAAAACCAAAGGAATAATTGGAATTGGGCCATTGGCACCATTATTGGCTAAAATGGCCAATTAGCAGCCGAATATGATGATTAAACTTCGTGATATTGACAAATTCGTTGATTCCAGATTTCAGCGTACGTTCATTGTTAAGGGCGTTGACCTTGATGTTGAGCAAGGCGAGTTCCTGACCATTATGGGTCCGAGCGGTGCCGGCAAATCAACATTGATGAATATTATCGGGATGCTTGATGAGCCCTCTCAGGGCGAGTACTTTTTCTTTGATGAACCTGTTCATAAAATGAGGGAAAAGCACAAATCAGAGATGCACAAAAATTATATCGGTTTCATTTTTCAAGCCTATCATTTAATAGATGAATTAACGGTATACGAAAATATTGAAACACCTCTTTTGTATAAGGGCGTGAGCAGTTCGAAGCGTAAGAGCATGGTTGCCGATATGCTCGATCGTTTCAATATGGTTGCAAAGAAAGATCTGTTTCCGGAGCAGCTCTCCGGTGGGCAGCAACAGTTGGTTGGTGTTGCGCGGGCTATTGTAGGTGAGCCTAAATTATTATTGGCCGATGAGCCTACCGGCAATTTACATTCTGAACAGGGCCGGCAGATCATGGATATATTTTCAGATCTAAATGATGAGGGCATGACTATTATTCAGGTAACCCATTCAGAAGAAAATGCATTGCGAGGTAAACGTGTTGTGCGTTTAGCCGATGGTGCTGTAGTAAGTGATGAAAAAGTAAAAGTAGCCAGTTAATGATGAAGCGTTTTTCTGTTCTCGCAGTTGTAATCCTTTTTACCCTGCCTGTATTTGCACAGGCCCCTGGTGAATTGACATTCAAAGAGGCCGTCAAAATTGCATTGCGCAATAATGTAAACCTTAATCAACAACAAAATTTTCTATTTCAGGCTGAAGCAAATAAAACAACTAGTATTGCTCAGCTTGGGCCGCAGGTGTCAATTACCGGCAATACATTTCGCAATGATGGTAATTCCTTTAATGCGCAGCGTGGTGAGGTAGTGAATGGAGTTATCGATGTCTTTCAGGGTCAGATAAGGGCCGTGATGCCCGTATTTAACGGGTTAAGCGGAATGAATACAGCCCGGCAAGCCTCCAATCAACGCGATGCGCAAACCGAATTTGTAAGACGAACATCTCAGGATGTTATCAATATAGTTTCTATGCAGTTCTTGCAGGTTTTACTGGATCAGCAGTTGCTGTTAATAGCGCAGGAGAACAAGCAACTTCAGGAAAAACAATTTGAGCAGGTGAAGGCGCAAGTTGAGCTGGGCAGTCGTTCACCGGTAGATGAGTATAATCAACAGGCTCAATTGAAGAATGCTGACCTGCAGGTACTACAAGCTGAGTTTAATCTTCAAAATGACAAGGCGACTTTATCGCTGACTTTGCAAATTGATCCGGCCATTGAATATCGTGTGCTTGAACCCGATTGGGATGTTAATGAAGTATCAATTGATAATTCCTCTATGGATGAATTGATTCCGATCGCCCTGGCCAATCGGAGTGACTTGCGGATGGCACAGTTTAATGAAACCGCTTCCCGGTACGGGATGAATGCGCAAAAAGGAAATTACTTTCCTTCCATTAATGCTTTCTTCAACTATGGATCAGCTTATAACGATATACATGGAACTCCTGATTCGCTTTCTCGTGACTTCAGCCAACAATTTTTTAGTGACAACACCTCGCAGCAGTTTGGGTTAGGATTTACTATTCCCATTTTTAGAGCTTTTCAGAACAGGTCTTCTTATGTAGGTGCAAAAGTGGCTTATCAGAATAATCAGATTAACACGAAAAACATGGAGATAACGGTGAAGAATGATGTCATTCGGGCGTACCGTAATTTTCATAGCATACAATTGGCGTATGTCTCCACGCAGGCCCAGCTTGAAGCCGCACAAATGGCGTTTAATCTGGAAACGGATCGGTTTGACCTTGGAATTACCAGTTTTGTAGAGTTTGCCAATGCCAACCGCACCTATATTCAGTCTCAAACGGATATGGCCCAGGCTCGGTACCGGCTACTTTTCAACGGTTAATGCTTGATTACAGCATTGGAACCCTTAAATTCGAGGATATTCCTTAGTTGAAACCTCACCGGGAATTCTCAAATACATCAAAATTTTCTACATTTGCAGCCCTCAAACGAGGGACTATTGAGTTAATCAGTAGGTTGTTTAACCAAATTTGTAACAGTAAGCCTGGCTGTTGCATGTAATGAAAGGCAATTTTTATT
>JAAUQD010000108.1 GCA_012032815.1 Flammeovirgaceae bacterium | reverse complement strand
TTTCATTGGTTTTAAGGGTCTGAGGGTTAACAAGTATACAAAACTTAGGCAACACGAGGACAAAATAACTCCTCACCGATTTTAAGCATTTCGGTGAGGTATAGTATGTATTACTGTTATAAATCAGGGTTTTTCTACACGTGTTGTTTCCACCTTTTCTATAACCTCAGTTTTTGTTTTGATTTCTTCAACCTTGGATGATTCTTTATCTTCTATCATGACCATCGGTGCAATAACCAAAGCGATGACCGACATGAGTTTGAGCAGAATATTTAAGGATGGCCCTGAGGTGTCTTTAAATGGATCACCAACGGTATCTCCGACAACAGCTGCTTTATGAGGTTCAGATCCCTTGAAGAATTTCTTGCCATTTATTTCAACACCTTCTTCGAACATTTTCTTGGCATTGTCCCATGCACCTCCGGCATTTGATTGGAAGATCGCCATCAATACGCCAGAAACTGTTACACCTGCTAGCATTCCCCCTAACGATTCAACGCCTAATCCAGGCGTGAATGCAACAATAAGAGGAGCGATCACTGCCATTAAACCAGGTAATACCATTTGACGAATAGCACCTTGAGTTGAGATTTCAACACATTTGCCGTACTCGGCTTTACCATCAGCATCCTGAAATGTCTTGCGATCACTTTCCGTCCATTCTTCCATTGGTTTTTCTCCATTCTTGCGCATTACCTCCAGGGCTGCTTTCAATTCAGGAATGTTGGCGAATTGCCTACGGACCTCCTCAATCATAAACATGGCGGCCTTTCCAACAGCGTTCATGGCCAATGCTGAGAATACAAAAGGAAGCATGCCTCCCAAAAATAGACCAGCCATTACATTCGCTTTCGATACATCGATTGTCTTAAGGTTTGCGGTTGTCATAAATGCTCCGAAAAGTGCCAGTGCGGTAAGTGCAGCAGACGCAATAGCAAACCCTTTTCCAATAGCGGCCGTTGTATTGCCCACCGCATCCAGTTTATCCGTTCTTGAACGAACATCTTTTGGGAGTTCCGACATTTCAGCAATACCTCCAGCGTTATCTGAAATAGGACCGTACGCATCAACTGCTAACTGAATTCCCAGATTGGATAACATGCCCACAGCAGCAATGGCGATTCCATATAATCCTCCAAAATGGAAAGCTCCAATGATAGAGATCGCAATTAAAATAACAGGAATTGCGGTAGACATCATACCCACACCCAAACCTGCAATAATATTGGTAGCACTACCCGTTGCCGATTGGCGAGCAATGGTCATGACGGGTTTCTTGTGAGTACCCGTGTAATATTCGGTAACTAATCCAACCAGTAAGCCGGCAACTAATCCAATTACAGTGGCAATAAAAATACCTGTTGATGTGTAATGATTTCCTAACTCGGGATTCTCCCATGAATACAATGGATCCTGAAACCACCACTCAGCTGGCAGCATCCATTTGATGATGAACCAGGAAGCTACAATCATCAAAAACGAAGAAATAAATTCCCCTTTATTCAAAGCAGCCTGAGGATTTCCACCCTCTCTCACGCGAACGAAAAACGTACCCAGGAACGACATGATAATACCCACACCGGCAAGAACCAAAGGAAGCAATACGGCAGACAGACCATTGAATTCATCCATGAACGTGGTAGTCATAAAGGCTGCCCCTAGTACCATGGTTCCAACAATAGAACCTACATACGATTCGAAAAGATCTGCACCCATCCCGGCAACATCACCAACATTATCGCCTACGTTATCGGCAATGGTAGCTGGATTCAACGGATGGTCTTCCGGAATTCCTGCTTCAACTTTACCCACTAAGTCTGCGCCTACATCGGCTGCCTTGGTATAAATTCCGCCACCCACGCGAGCAAACAATGCGATGGAAGATGCACCAAAAGAGAATCCGGTAAGTACGCTTAGAACCTGATCTATACTCTCAAACATGTTGGAGTAGATGATAAACAGCGAACTCAATCCAAGAACACCTAAGCCAACTACGCCCATACCCATTACCGATCCACCGGCAAACGCAACTTCAAGGGCTTTTCCTAAACTGGTACGAGCGGCCTGTGTTGTTCTCACATTGGCCTTTGTGGCTACACGCATTCCAATGAATCCTGCTAAACCAGAACAAAATGCACCGATAATAAAAGAAAGCGCAACGAGAGGTGAGGAGGTTTCGCTATTCGCTGAAAGCGCTAACAGTATGGCAATGGATATTACAAATATGGCAAGCACTTTATATTGTGCTTTTAAGAATGCCATTGCGCCCTCTGCAATATGGCCGGCAATTTTTTTCATCTTATCCGTGCCTTCGTCCTGTTTTGATACCCATGCGCTTTTCCAGAAAACGAACAGTATTCCGAGGGCACCAAATAGAGGCAGGTAGTAGTACAATTTTTCCATGTTAAGTTTAGGTTTTCAGTATTTGATTCAGGCTAATGTCTGATCAGCCGTTTAAAAAGTTCCGCAAGATAGAAGAACAATCAAATCACGCAAAATTGAAGGTTTTTAAACTTTTTTATGCAAGAACATCTCTTGCAAAGCTTTCCATAAGGTCTCTTTCGAAGTCGGGGAGAGTTCATTCAATGGATCACAACAAATGATTTGAGTTTCATCCAGTTTATGAATTTTATAAAGTGTCAAATCAGGATTCCATTTGCAGCCAAACGAAATAACAGCCGATGCCCGAAGTCTCGACATTTCACGGGTATCAATCGTACTTTGTGTCTTTATTTGTATTGCACTCAGACTGAGTTTAATGGCTTTGAGTATTTTTTCGAGTTGAACCTGCTCACTTTCCAAAACTTCTCCCCAGGCCTTACTGACGAATACAACAACTTTCTCTGGAATACCATATATTTCTTCTGTGTATAGCTCTTCCAATAATTCTTTAGATGGCATGCTAAGGTTTGAGATCAAAAAATGACTTTAGTTCTTTTGCATCGTTTGGCTTCATGCGTCCGGCCAGAATGAGTCTTAGTTGTCTCCTTCGAAGGGCACCATCGTACAAAGCAATTTCCTCTTCTGTTTCAGGCTCAATTACAGGTACAGCCACAGGATTTTCTTTATCATCCAGAGCAACAAACGTAAAG
Organism: Flammeovirgaceae bacterium; assembly: GCA_012032815.1. Classification (GTDB taxonomy): domain Bacteria; phylum Bacteroidota; class Bacteroidia; order Cytophagales; family Cyclobacteriaceae; genus ELB16-189. Next base: position 4,886 of record JAAUQD010000108.1, on the reverse strand, counting down.
AAGGCGGAGTTGCTTTCAAATTTTTTACCCGAAGGCACATCTTCAGCTTCAACGTCTATTCGAACTTCCATGGAAGAGTTGAAAGCCCGGGTGACTTTTGCTTTAAGAGTGACTACATTACCCAATTGAATGGAATTTTTGAAGGATATATTATCCACTGAAGCGGTGACGACTAAATGATTGGAATGTCGCTGAGCAGCAATCGCTGAAACAATGTCCATCCAGTGCATTAGCCGCCCACCCATAAGATTATTCAATGTATTGGTATCGTTGGGCAATACGAATTCAGTCATATTAACTGCTGATTCGCGTGGGTGTTTCTTCTTACGTTTACTCATTGTGCAAAGGTGTGAATTTATGTGGTTACTCGATGGATTTTTTTTCCAACCACCTTGCCGAGAAGGGGTACAAAAGCAAAATAATCGAATTCTTCCTTGACCAATTTACCGGTTGACTTCGTAATTCGTATCATTGATTGACGGTCACGTCCCCCAACCGGAATTACAAGAACTCCATTATCCTTTAGCTGTTCGGTGAGTGCGTCAGGTATGACAGGTGCCCCGGCCGTGACAAGAATTTTGTCGAACGGTGCTTTGGACGGTAAACCTTTTGAACCATCTCCGTAGAAAAAGAAAGGTGAATAGCCTATGCGGGGAAGAAATGATTTTGTTTGTTCGAACAGTTTCTTATTGTATTCAATGGTATACACTTTGGCACCCAGTTCCATGAGAATGCAAGCCTGATATCCTGAACCGGTTCCTACTTCCAATACTTTGTCACCCTGCTTCACAGTCAGCAACTGAGTTTGAAAAGCGACTGTATAAGGTTGGGAAATTGTCTGTCCTTCACCAATAGGGAAGGCCTTGTCCTCGTAAGCATGGGTCAGCAGCGCATCGTCAAAAAAAACGTGCCTGGGCATCTTAGCGATTGCGGCCAGAACCCGCTCATCAGAAATGCCTTTTTGACGTATTATTTTAACCAGCTTGTTACGAAGTCCCCGTTGGCGATAGTTATCCTCAATCATGCGATTTTGTGGCAAAAAAGGGCATTTTTTAGCGTTTTACAAAGTTTTGGCAATTTCTTAGGAAAATTGAAACCTATGCCCCTATTTTACAGTTCTCAAATAGCACAGTTAAATTAGCTTTTTGCCATAGCGTTGAGCTGTGTTTACCTGACCCTGACAGTAGGAGTGGCCAAAACCACCCGCTACTGCAAGGGCAGGGATTACGACCCCTTCCTTTTTTAAATCTTTCAATTAACCGATAGAATTTTGTCTCATTTCTCGAGCAAAGCGATATCACCTTCCAATTAATACAAATGGGGCCCAGAAATATGGGGAAGAGTACTTGGATCCGTTTATCATTTTGAGTTTCGATTGTCGAAGGGCTTCACTAAATGACAAGTCAGGATTTTTTAGTTTGATGGCATAAAAATCTGTCATCAATTCAGCAGTTGATTGGTCGGCAACGGTCCAGAAAGAAACCACAATGTTTTGCGCTCCGGCATAGGTAAGTGCTCTCGATAAACCAATAACACCTTCACCCTTGGATAGTTTACCAAGGCCGGTTTGGCAAGCCGATAAGACCACCATTTCAGCGTCCAATTCCAGGTTGAATAATTCTCCGGTATACAGGTTCCCATCCTCCTGATCATCTGCATTTAAGAAAATACAAGAAAGTTCCGGTTCCATTTCATCCACTATACCATGGGTGGCAAAGTGAATGTAATCATAGGAGGAGAGACTTCCGGATTTTATGATAGTTTCATTAGCTGCATCAAACACGACCACCGACTTATTTTCGGCAGTAAAAAGGTCACCTATAACGGATACTTCACGCTCGGTACCGGGAAGTTCAGGAAGCTGCTCATGACCAGGAAATTTTACAGGAGCACAAAGAAATGCTTTGGGTAGACTTATAGACGACTCTGACAGACCTTTTTGCTTTAAAAGTGCCGCTGAAAATTCATAGCTAATGGCGTATGATTTCACCATGTATTGAGTTTCTCCGGATGCTCCTTTTTTTGTAGTTGCTTTCAAAGCTTCAAAAGGAATGGTACCTAGCCGACCAGAAGGGATTATGATCAGACTTTCAATATTTCCGGGAATTTTAGGAATCAGTAGGTCGGAGAGTTGATCTGCTGATGTATCAAATATCTCTAAATGATTGAAAAACAAAGCATTATTGAATCCCTTAATATATTTCTCATAGTCTTCATTCAGTATTGAATGAAAGATTTTCATTCGTTTTTTTGTGATGACAAAGCGGTAAATACGGTCAATATTTTCACCCAGGAAGTAACTGATGACAGCCGTTTCATTATCAATCAGATTTTGTATATCCGAACTGGTGGTAATCTGCCGACTGTACTTCAGATTAAAATAATTGGGAAAGTCTTTTTCCAGCCTTCCTGTGAAAAGAACATAATTTGCATTGAGATCGAAAAGCTTTTTACGCAATTGCTGTTCCTCCTCTTCAGGAGTTTTGAGCCAGTTTTTGAATATGAAATGCGATATCCGCTTTTAGGTTTTTTTCTTCCTGCAGGAGATCATCGGGGATGCCGGCAAATGATTTTGCATCAGCATCTGCTATTGATGCCTGTAGAACAGCCGCTTTACTTTTTTCAGCAAAGTAAAATGCGTACTCTCTAAACCGTTTAGGTTTTAGAACATTCTCGCCAACCGATACTGCAACATGAACTCCATCTTCATAAACTTCATTGGCTATGGCACCCAATGAAATCTTGTCACTTTCGTCAACACTGGATTGTCGTAGCTTATCAATTAATGAGTCAGCCAGGAGCAATGTGTTTAGCGACAGCAGCAAGTCACTGAGCTTTATCGTTTCTTCATAGTATTTAGCTTCAAAAGCTTTTGCTTTAAGATGAAGTGAATATAAAAGCACATTGCCATTATAAAACTCATCTATCGATGGATTGACTGATTGCTCCTGTTTGGAAAAGGAAGGGACATTGGCAATAAGTGACTCTTGGAGAAACCTGATCGACTCATCAAAGTTTCCCTGATTGAGACGGAGATACCCCATCTGATTCAGGGTGGATGCAATATCAGGATGTTTATTGCCATAGGCATGTTTATATCCTAAGAGTGCGATTTCAAAAAATTCCATGGCGGTTTTTTGGTCTCCCATCAGATTATAGGTCTGGCCAAGATTGCGCTGAACAAAAGCCTGGTTGGGGTGTCCTTCCGGATAAGTTTTCTTCCAAATCTCCAATGAAGTCTCAAAACTGTTTATAGCATCGCCATATAATTCTAAACCCTGGTAAAGAATTCCAATATTTGTATTGACTATGGCTATTTTAGGATGCTCCTTACCATAGATTTCCTCGTACGAAGCCATGGCCATGTCGTAATATTCAAGTGCCATATCCACGTTGGTTTGGCTATATACCAGGCCCATGTCGTTGTATGCAGCGGCCACAGTTTCACTCTTGTTGCCGAATATGTTTTCCCGGATTTGAAGGGAGCGTAGTTCAAAGCTCTCGGCTTGTTTGTATTTTCCTGAATAGAGGTAGGTTAATCCCAGAAGACCAAGATTTCGTGCCGACTCTTTACTTTCTTGTTCATTGATTCTGATGAACTCGTTGTTCGCACGTTGAAGATATTCAATGGCCAGGTCGTTTCGTCCTTTGTTCATATAAAGATATCCCTGGCTAGTCAGTGTAATCGCGCGATCAAGATCAGGCATGTTTTGCGCTTCCAGCTCATTTAAAACTTCATCCGCCAGAGCCACGTGACCCAATCCAATAAGAACTTCTGATTTCTTGTTGAGGAGTTGAAAATTATTTTTATCAGGGTTCGATGCAAGAGATTGTTCAATAATAGTTAGTGCTTCAAGAAATTGATTGTTGGAAATCAAATGATCAATTTGGTCAATCGAAGTGCCAGCTTTGGGCTGAGCCTTTACAAATGAGAATGAAGCGAAAATCAATAAAAAAAATATGCTCCTCATCTCAGAATCTGTAATAATAGGTTATTGATGTAACTTGCTCACGGGTAAGACCATCCGGGTTTACATCCCGCTGTTTAAGTTTACGGCCCAGCAATAGTCTTACACCGGACCGCACATTAAAACTATATCCGAACGAAGTAATTGCCGATAAGGCCAGCCCGGTAGTTCCATCTTGTTTTACACGGATTCCAGATCCTGCAGGGTCTTCAATTTCATCCTTAGTGATTCGATATATTGGCAAAAGCCCGAGTGTGAAATTAAACCTGGACAGCCTGAAATTTCTCTCTACCCGGAGCATGACATCGGTTCCCCGTTTTAGCTTGTAGGCCTTATCATATTCACTTACATATTCTGGTGACGGGTAAACCGGGGGATTCCATTCACTCCATACGAACTGATTGTTATTTTGATTGAAGGGATGCTGAATTCCCGTGGCGAAAAGCCACTTTCTGCTAATGAAGGATATGCCGGTAATGAAGTCGTAAGTGCCGAGACTGGTTTGGTAGTACATGGGCAATGGCCTCCCATCTTCCTTTAAATTTGAGTCATTAGAGGGGATTTTTCCTCCCACCGAGAAATTGACATCGAATTTTTCAGAGGTGAACAAATTGCGCGTAAAGCAAAGCGAAATATCACTTAAAGATGAGGCGCCTCCAAAGTTTCCATCCGTGGCCTGAAAAGGTATTTTAATTTGAACAGCATTCTTGTCTCCAAAAATACTGAAACTCATATCGGCCGTAGCTACATAAACAACTGGGGTTAGGGTTGTCGTTCCACGATAAAAACTCAATTCCATCGATCGAAGTTTGACAGGTATCTTTTTATTGAATGGCTGATCAGGTTTCATAGCGCCCATTGTGCAGAAACCAGCGTCACTGCAACCCTGACCCCACGCCTGAGTGGTAAGGATGACGA
>JAAUQD010000107.1 GCA_012032815.1 Flammeovirgaceae bacterium | reverse complement strand
GAATAGCTTAGCAGCATGATGCCAAATACCACGATGGTTTTTTGCAATCCATAGAACATTCAAGTTACGAAATTGGCACTGTTCATATCATTAATTTGGCACTGGATGGTGTTTAATAATGCTTATTGGTACATTTTCAGACAAAATTTATCCGGTCCATTTGACGGTTGATCCTGTTCTCCCAACAATTCAGGTGGATTTATTTTTAAAACATTTCGTTTGAGTCGCATGTTTGAAAGAAAAAAGCCATGAAAAAACTCAGTGTAATTCTATCTCTAATCGCTTGCGGACTTGGCGCTCAAAGTCAGGACCTTGAGGTGGTGATAAAAAATATCCAAAACAATAAGGGTTCAATTTTAGTTGGCCTGTTCACTTCCAAAGATTCATTTATGAAGGAAGATTTTCGGTCAGAGAAAGTAAAAGCTTCCGGATCTGAAGTTATCGTCACGTTTAGAAACCTGCCTAAGGGCGACTACGCCATCAGCATCATTCACGATGAAGATGAAAACGGTGAGATTGATTCCAATTTGTTTGGAATACCAAAAGAAGGTTTTGGGTTTGGAAACGATGCGATGGGTACGTTTGGTCCTCCTTCATTCGACAAAGCAAAGATTTCTTTTATGGGCACTAAAAAGACAGAGGTTGTAAATCTCAGATATATGTAACTATTTTATTAAGTTTCTTCTGATATTCCGGTCTTTCCTGAGTATTGTCAAAACTTTGACATCTTGGGAAAGATTTTTTTATGAAGTTTGCCAATCGGCATGAAGAAACACATCGTCATTATAGGAAACGGCATAGCAGGCATCACCGCTGCCCGCCATATTCGTAAATTGAGTGATCATTCGATCACCGTAATATCTTCAGAGACCAGGCACTTCTTCAGCCGCACGGCCCTCATGTACATCTACATGGGGCATATGAAGTTTGAACATACCAAACCGTACGAAGATTGGTTTTGGAAAAAGAACAAAATTGATCTGGTGTTTGATCATGTGGAGCGTATTGATACAATCGAAAAAAAGGTCAGCCTCAAGTCAGGCGAATTGATGGCGTATGATGACCTGATCATTGCAACGGGATCAAAATCCAACACCTATGACTGGCCCGGAAAAGATTTGAAAGGTGTGCAGGGCCTTTACAGCTATCCCGATTTGCAAAACATGGAAGAAAACACAAAAAATATTCGTCATGCTGTGGTTGTTGGTGGCGGTCTGATTGGAATTGAAGTCGCTGAAATGTTGCGGTCGCGTGACATTGGAGTTACCATGCTGGTTCGGGAAAAAGAATTCTGGTCAAATGTATTGCCGGAAGAAGAGGCCAGAATGATCGGCCATCATATCCGGTCGCATCATATCGATTTGAGATTGAGTACAGAGTTAAAAGAAATTATTTCCAACACGGAAGGACATGTAAAAAAAGTAGTCACTTCATCCGGAGATTCGATCGACTGCCAGTTTGTGGCGCTGTGTGTTGGTGTCAGTCCCAACATCGATTGGCTTACCGGTTCTGCAATAGAAACAAACCGGGGCATTCTGGTAGACCAGTTTCTGAAAACAAACATCGATCATATTTTTGCCATTGGGGATTGTGTGGAGCGCAAGTATGAATTGCCCGGCCGGAAAACAATTGAGCAGGTGTGGTACACCGGCCGTATGATGGGCGAAGTAGTTGCTCAAACTATTTGTGGAAACCCAATGCCTTACGAGCCGGGTCCGTGGTTTAACAGCGCAAAGTTTTTTGATATCGAATACCAGACCTATGGAAATGTTCCTAATCAGACAGAGAATAATCTGAATGGATTTTATTGGGAACATGCGGATGGGCTGAAAGCCGTTCATGTGGTGTGGGAAAAAGATTCTTATCGGTTTGTTGGTATCAATACGTTTGGTATTCGCATGCGGCATGCATGTTTTGACGCCTGGCTCCAATCGGACAAGAACATTCACTATGTGATGGATCATTTGGCTGAAGCGAATTTTGATCCTGAATTTTTTGACCGGTACGAACCGGAAATTCTAGAATCATTTTATAAGACAAATTCAGAAATGGTACCTGAAAGGAGGAATGCATGATGCGAATAATTAAATCCATCGGGTTGGGCGTATTTGTTTTGGGGTTTTCCTGTTTAACTGGATTTTCTTTCTGGCGCATTATAACCTGTCTGAATCCGATGTTAAAAACAGAGTACAGGATAGCACCCGGCAGGAATTGTTGATGAAAGAGGTACGTCAATTGCCAGATGACCTGTCCAACTTTCAATTGGTTCGCTCACTGAACACCGCGGTTGACCGAATCAATCAACACGTTCTTTCCCTTTATACAATCACACCTGAAGAACTTGATCAGCTAGCCGCCCTGTCGGCCACGGGATTTGTTGCATCCAAATGTTGATTCCGTATTTCGTGGCGATGATCCGATATCCCGATTTAAATCCAAAGCCTTCAGAGATTACGGAAGCTGGCTTGATGGAAAAACATTTTCTTCCAACGAAGAAGCAAGGGAGCAACTTGGAAATGTGGCGAACAATATCCGGGATTTTGGAATCATCAATCAATTCGGATTTAGCCGATATGAAACAAAGGACTTAACGTATTCATTGGCGAAATCATCGTCAGTTAGTCCTGTCAAAGAAAATCCGCTGTTATTTTTATTCCTCACCATCGGGCTTTGTGTGGTGGGAGCTTTCATGTATATCATTCCTAAAATCCGGCTTTTGCCTGGCATTAAGAATGACGGTATCTTTTTTAATGTGATGAAAAATACGGGATGGCTTGGTATCCTCACGGGGGCATGGCTCATTGCGTTTTATGTTCTGCTCTACTTTTATCCGGAGTACATGACTAACTGGGTGATCATGGTCGATCCGGTAAGTAAATTATTAAATGGTGGAGAGGCGGGACGGTTTTTTCTCTACGGCTTCTTATACACACTGTGTATTCTGGTGATGGGTGTGCGGATGCTCATTCAGTATCGTCACAGCAAGTACCAAATTCTCAGAACTTTTCAGTCATGTTTTTTCAAACGTGCTTTGCGTTTCTGATTCCTGAAATCCTTGTTCGATTAAATAAACCCTATTTTGATTTTAAAAACATCTGGCCGCTTGACTACAGCTTCTTTTTCGATTCGCGGATCAACGAATTGTTAGCCAACGGAACGCTGGGGCTGTTTATGCTGGGATGGGGAATTGCACTTATTATTCTGGGTGTTCCGGTACTGGTTTATTTTTTTGGCAAGCGATGGTATTGTTCATGGGTATGCGGATGTGGCGGATTGGCCGAAACCCTGGGTGATCCATACCGTCAGCTTTCCAATAAGTCATTGAAAGCCTGGAAAATTGAGCGATGGATGATTCATAGCGTGCTGGTATTTTCAGTAGTGATGACCGCAGCTGTCCTTTACACCTACTGGACGGGTGCATCATGGTTCTTTTTTGTGGACAGTTATAAACTTCGTGAGGTGTATGGGGCGTGGATCGGAGCAGGTTTTGCGGGCGTTGTGGGCACGGGCTTTTATCCGGTGATGGGGAACCGGGTATGGTGCCGGTTTGGTTGTCCGCTGGCCGCTTACCTGGGATTGATCCAGCGATTCAAATCACGCTTTCGCATCACCACCAACGGAGGCCAGTGTATTTCGTGCGGCAATTGTTCTACGTATTGTGAAATGGGCATTGATGTGCGGTGGTATGCGCAACGCGGACAAAACATTGTTCGGTCTTCGTGCGTAGGCTGTGGCATTTGTTCGTCCGTATGCCCAAGAGGAGTACTGAATCTTGAAGTGAAAAACGAAAAAGGGAGGCTTGGAAAAGAGGAGTTGATTGGAAATACTAACTAACCGGGAAGTTGAGTCACAAAAGTATTTCCATCATTATCCCTGCTTTCAATGAAGAGGCTTCCATCGGAAAAGTTATTCAGGATATTCCAAGGGAGATTGTTTCTGAAATAGTTGTCGTAAACAACGGGTCAACCGATCATACTTCTGAGCGGGCTCGCGATGCGGGGGCAATAGTTATTGACGAACCAAACCGGGGGTATGGGAATGCCTGTCTTACGGGTATCGATCATTTAAAAACCAATCCACCCGATATTGTTGTGTTTATGGATGCCGATTACTCCGATTATCCGGAGGAGATTTCCATGCTCATTGCGCCAATCATTGAAAAGGATATCGACCTGGTCATTGGATCAAGGACGCTGGGCGCACGAGAAAAAGGTTCACTTACTCCCCAACAGATTTTTGGAAATTGGCTGGCGACAACGTTGTTGCGTTGGATATATGGCGCTAAGTTTTCCGACCTCGGTCCGTTTCGCGCGATAAAATTTCAAAAGCTGTTGGAACTGGAAATGAAAGATAAAACCTATGGATGGACCGTAGAAATGCAGCTGAAAGCCGCAAAGAAAAAATATTCCTTTACTGAAATTCCGGTCCGGTACAGAAAAAGAATCGGAAAGTCGAAGATTTCAGGAACGATATCAGGTACCTTTAAAGCGGGGTATAAAATCTTGTATACAATATTTAAGTATTGGTGATGGTTTGGGTGGTAGTCATCTTGTTTAGCCTGTCGCTGCTTTACATTTTTTTGTTCAGCCTGGGGCAATTACACCTCACGTGGATTTATTTGAAAAGTCGGAAAAAGGAAGAGCCTCCTAATTCTCCATCAAATTGGCCACAGGTTACTATTCAGCTTCCGCTTTACAATGAGAAATATGTGGTTGAACGGTTACTTCAGACGATTGTAAAACTTGACTACCCGGCCAGTAAACTTGAGATCCAGATTCTGGATGACTCAACCGATGAAACAACTGCATTGATCGTACAACAACTGGAACACTTTCGGCCGCTGGGCCTGGATATCAAACTGATTCATCGCGAAAGTAGGACTGGATTTAAAGCAGGTGCACTGGAGCATGGATTGAGAACAGCAACGGGTGAGTTCATCGCCATATTTGATGCTGATTTTTTACCAGAAAGAGATTTTCTATTTCAAACGATTCCTCATTTTACAAATCCTGAAGTTGGTATGGTGCAAACAAGGTGGGGACACATCAACCGTGATTATTCAACTCTTACCCAACTACAGGCTTTTGGATTGGATGCACATTTTTCGGTGGAACAGGTAGCACGAAATGTGCACAAAAGTTTTATCAATTTTAATGGTACATGTGGCGTTTGGCGCAAATCGTGCATCGAGGAAGCGGGTGGATGGAGCCACGATACGCTTACCGAGGATCTGGACCTGAGCTATCGGGCTCAATTGAAAGGATGGAAGTTTAAATATCTTGAGGATGTTGCCACTCCGGGCGAACTTCCGGTGGTGATGCCATCTATCAAGACGCAACAGTTCCGATGGAACAAGGGAGCGGCAGAAACCGCAAGAAAACATTTTATCAATGTTTCAACGTCTGACCTTCCATTTTCTAATAAAGTACATGCTTTCTTTCATTTATTTAACAGTTCCGTATTTGTAAGTCTTCTCATAGCCGCTGTACTCAGCATTCCAATGTTGTACATTAAAAATACGCACCCGGAAATACGATGGATTTTTGATTTGGGGTTGATCTTTCTGCTTGGGTTTTTCTCCATCGCATTTTTTTACTGGATTGGAAATCGTACGTCCGAAACACATTCCGCTAAATCATTTTTCTTCCTTTTTCCAGGATTTCTCATTGTGTCCATGGGGCTGTCACTGCACAATGGCATCGCAGTGATGGAGGGTCTCGTTGGAAGAAAGACATCGTTCATACGCACACCAAAATTTAATATTTTAAAAAAAGGGGATGCCTGGTTTAAGGATTCCTATCTGAACCTGAGACTAGATGGAAAAACAATTCTGGAAGGTGTTCTTTGCGTGTACTTTGTTTTCGGTATTGCAGCGGGAGTTATGCTGCAGGATTTTGGACTGGTATTTTTCATATCCTGCTTGCCGCTGGATTTGGCGCGGTGTTTTATTATTCTGTAAAGCCTGTGTTGAATGCCAAGTCATAAAAAGTATTGGATTGCTGGATTGTCCGTTGGTCTGTATATTTTTATTGGCTACTTCGTTCAGCGATCCGAAAGTGTTGTACTAATACTTTCCTATACAGTTCTTTTCCTTTTTTATATCGTGTCGCTAAAGGAATCCAAAAAGAATTCCGATTACCTTTTTTGGATTATTGCAGCTTTTGCCTTTCGGTTTTGCTTTTTATTTTCAGAACCGCAACTTTCCGATGATTACTTCAGATACATCTGGGATGGCAGGATGTGGGCGAATGGACTCAATGCATTTTCAAAGATTCCATCTGAAGTGGTCACAATGGGCATTCCCGGACTTGATCAGGATTTGTTCAGTTCGTTGAACAGTAAAGATTACATTACCGTGTACCCCATACTGGCACAATCTGTTTTTTGGCTGGCGGCAATAATTTCTCCCGATTCACTATTGGGAAGTGTGGTGATTATACGCGGGTTAGTATTGTTAGCTGAAGTGGGTTCACTTTTTTTAATCCAAAGCTTGTTACAGTCTTTTAACATTAAGAAATCAAACATCTTTATTTATGCTTTAAATCCGTTGGTCGTGCTGGAGCTTGTCGGTAATCTCCATTTTGAAGTGTTTGTTATCTTCTTTTTGTTGCTCAGTATTTATTTTATCAACCGAATGAAGTTGACAACAGCCGCTGTCAGCTTTGGAGTTGCCGTAGCAGCGAAACTGCTACCGCTCATTTTATTACCATCCCTATTGCAGCCTTTGGGATGGAAGGGTGCTATCCGTTTTTATGTAACAGTTTCTATAACGGTAGCGACTCTTTTAGTAGGAATGTTATATGGAGAATTGGTGGAAGGAATAACTTCAAGTATTCAATTGTATTTTCAAAAATTTGAATTCAACGCCAGCGTCTATTACCTCGTGAGGGAATATGGTTTTTATACCAAAGGATTCAACATTATACAAACCACGGGGTGGAAACTTGGATTAGCAGGCGGATTATTAATTCTTGTTGTTTCGTTTTGGAAAAAAAGGAATGATTCTAATACGTTGATTGGTTGGCTTCAAACCATGCTATGGGTGTATGGTATTTATTTTTTGTTTGCCACTACGGTTCATCCATGGTATATCATACCTATGGTCGCGCTATGTGTTTTTACTTCGTACCGCTTCATACTATTGTGGAGTTATTTAATTTTCCTGACTTACACAGGCTATTCCGAATCTGGATTCCACGAGAATCTTTGGATTGTTGCGTTTGAATATGTTGTAGTGACGGGATTTTTAGTGTATGAGATTTGGCGAAATGAATCACGAAAAATTTATCTATCAGAAAATTGAAAAAGGAGCTTATCATTTTTTACAAAAATCCTGAGTTGGGAAAAGTAAAAACCCGGCTGGCAGCTACGATGGGCGATGAAGCTGCGCTGGCAATTTATTATGTATTGGCCACCTACACCCGTCAGGTTACGGATGAACTTTTAATGAAACGATCCCTCTGGTATAGCGACTACGTAGATAGGGAAGATCAGTGGGACAATAATATGTACACTAAAATTTTACAGCAGGGTAAGAATTTGGGTGAGCGCATGCACTATGCTTTTCAGGCAGCTTTTAATGGAGGAGCTGATGAAGTTTGTATTATTGGAACGGATTGTCTTGAGCTTGAACAGGCTCACGTACTTTCCGCTTTTGAAGCATTGAAAGATTGCGATGTGGCAATTGGACCATCGAGGGATGGAGGATACTACCTTCTGGGTATGAAAAGAATGATACCCGAACTATTTGAAAACAAAACTTGGAGTACAGACCAGGTTTTTAATAATACTGTTAAGGATTTCGAACGGTTGGATATTTCATATAAAAAACTTCATGTACTCAGTGATGTTGATGTTGACGCGGATTTGCCAAAATCTATCCTGAAAAAGTTCAGAAAATGACGATTCAAATTTTGATTCGTGAATTGAATGGCAATTCAGAAAAACTTGTAGCATAATTTTTATAAGTTGCTTTTTTAAAAAATGAAAATATGAGCCTTGTATTGCGCGAAATATGGATTTACCCGATCAAATCATTGGGCGGAATACCGCTGACCTCAGCACGGGTAACTGAAAAAGGATTGCAATACGACAGGCGATACATGCTGGTT
>JAAUQD010000002.1 GCA_012032815.1 Flammeovirgaceae bacterium | reverse complement strand
TTTACATTCTGAAATTAATTCTAGCCTTCCTTTTGTTCAGGACAATCTTTCCTTCTCAAAAAAGAACGTTCTTAGAGGATTACATTTTCAAAAACCCCCACATAGCCAGGCTAAAATGGTAATGGCAATAACGGGTAAAATCCAGGATGTGGTTGTTGACCTTAGGGAGAATTCAAGCACTTTCCTCCAAACTTTTTCTTGTGAATTGGTGAGTGAGCAACCTTCAGCCCTTTTAATCCCGGAAGGATTTGCTCATGGTTTTCTGGCATTGGAAGATTCTCACTTCTTCTATAAATGCACCAACTACTATCACCCAACCCATGAAACAGGCATTATCTGGAATGACCCAAAGCTCAATATTCAATGGGGAGCATCAAATCCCATATTATCAGAAAAGGATAGCCAATTACAATCTCTGGATGAGTTTTTAAGAAAATCCGTAATTTCACGGAAATACTGATCTTTTTTTTGTGAAGCAAATACAAATCATCATTACCGTGCTCCTTGTTGGTCTGGCATCGTGCAAAAGTTATAAGCAACATATCATGTTCAAATCAGGAGATGATTTTACCCCAGCTCCTATTCGCCAAGAAGCATTAAAGGCTGAACGTAACTATGTGATTCAAAAAAATGATTACCTCTCATTAGATGTTTACTCTAATAAAGGAGAACGCTTGCTCGATCCAAATCTGGAATTAGCCAAGCAAAATTTTTCCCAGGATTCTAAGGATAAAGCCATAACCATTTTAGTTGATGTCAACGGAATTACAAAATTGCCGATGATTGGTGAACTAAAAATAGATGGCCTTACTTTGAGGCAAGCCGAAGAAATTACCCAAAAAGAATATGCTCGTTTCTTTATTGAACCCTATGTAAGTTTTTCTTTTGTCAATAAGCGGGTAGTTGTTTTAGGGGCTACAGGCGGGCAGGTAATTCCCCTGATGAATGAAAACGTGAAAGTGGCTGAAGTGCTGGCACTGGCCAAAGGGGTTCCCAATGATTCTAAAGCAGATAATATTCGTTTATTAAGAAATGATCAAGTTTTTTTTATTGACTTCAGCACCATTGACGGCTATAGAAGCGGAAATATGCTCGTGGAGCATGGAGATATCATTTACCTTGAGCCTATACGCAGGCCGTTCAGTGAAGGACTTCAAGACTTTGCGGGTGTAGTAAGTCTGATTGTTAGTTTAACATCATTAATTGTGATACTCAGTTCATTGTAAATTAATGGAACAACATAAACCCACCCGATTCGCGACTAATACCTTTGAAGGGCTTGATCTTGAAAAACTGTCTGTCATTTTCAGGAAGAATATTTTATGGTTTGCAATACTTTTCATAGGTAGCAATCTTGCCGCCTATTTGTACATCAGATATACGAAAGATGTCTATGAGGCGGAAAGCGAGATGAAGTTAGACATTAAGGAAGATGCCAGCGAGCTTGGTATTATTAGTTACGTTGAAGACAATAGCCTTAACCAGATCACCGGAGAAATAGAACAGATCAGGTCTAAAGTTTTCATCAATCATCTTATTGATCACCTGGATATCGATATCAGCTACTTCAGCGAAGGGCAAGTGCTTATTGATGAAATGTACAGACGATCTCCTTATGAGGTTACATACGAAATTTCCGACAGCTACTATTTTGATAAACCTATTTATATCGAACTGAAAAACGATACACAGTATTCGATTCGTATTGGTAAAGAGGGAAGCCGTTTTGATGGAGAATTTCTAAAACCACTTAAACTGGATGGGCTAACCCTAACGATAAGCAAGAAAGGCTCAGATGATGAAAATGTTCTGTTTTTTATTCTTAATAGCCGCACGAGTCTTGTCAACTACATTGCAAATGGTCTTCAGGTAGAACCGCTCGTGTTGGGTGCAAATACCGTTCGAATATCCTTTCGGGATTTCAATGCACTAAAAGCCCAAACCATTGTCAATAAACTTGACTCAATTTATATATCCTATAGTCACGATATAAAGAGTCTGACTAACCGTCAAAAAATTGAATGGCTGGACAATGAACTAGTGAACATCGAGAAGATGATGGAAGATTTCGAGAATTATTTTGAACGGTTCACTATTCAAAATAAGAGCAGTGATATGCGGGAAGATCTGAAAAAGACGATTCAACTCATCAACCAACTGGACACGCAACATTATTTGCTATCATCCAGGATCAAAGAAATTAATTCACTTATCGATAATTTTTCTCAAAATAAGTCCGGCCAAATCATACCAGCCTACTCATTTCTTCCAGCTTCATTAAACCAGCAACTTCACGAATTATTAAAAATGAGCCAGGATTTAGCGCGAATTGGTATGGCTTATCAATCCAACACTTTTACTTACCAGCAAAAAGAAAGGGAGGTAAACGATTTGCGTGATCAGGTTTATGTGCAGCTTCTGGAACTTAAAAAAGTTTGGCTTGAGCAACTCGCTGAGCAAACAAAAAAGAGAACTGAACTTGAAAGGGAGTTTACTACCATGCCCGATAAAAGTACGGACTATGCCAAAAAACAACGCTTCTACAAACTCTACGAGGAGTTCTATCTGACCATGATGCAGTCAAAAGCTCAATTCGAAATTACACAAGCAGGAAGCACTCCTGACTTTAAGATATTATCACCGGCATCATTTCCGCAATCACCTATTTCTCCAAAAAATTTATGATTGTGGGTATTGGTTTTGTTTTTGGTGTCATACTTAATGTTTTTCTGATTGGCCTTCTATATCTCGTCAATGATAAAATAATCAGTCTTACTGAAATTGAACGTGCAATCAGCATTCCTGTATTAGGAAGTATTCCATCATCCGGAGTTGAGTCTCGAACTTTATTTCATATCGTAGATCACCCGCGATCTATGGTTAGCGAATCCATACGATCACTTCGTACCAATCTTGATTTTTTTACTTCTGGAATGGATCGAAAAGTAATCGTAGTTTCTTCAACCGTATCTGGAGAAGGTAAATCATTTTTAGCCATGAATCTTGGCGGAGTCCTTTCACTTTCCAATAAAAAGGTGATGCTTATTGATCTGGATATGCGTAAAGCAAAAGACATTTCAAATTTTAAAAACAATGATCGAAGCAAAGGGATAAGCACCATACTAATTAGAAAAAATAAGTGGACCGAATGTGTATCCCCAACGGGGTTGGCCAATTTTGATTTCATTTCTTCCGGTCCAACGCCTCCCAATCCGGCAGAATTATTAATGTCACCGGAGTTTGAGCAACTGTTAAATGATCTGAAATCAAATTATGATTTTGTTGTTATTGACACACCACCCATAGGCCTGGTGGCGGATGGACTTATGGCTGTGCGTTTGGCAGACTTGTCAATTTATATTTTCAGGGCCAACTATTCACAGCGGGATTATTTGAACAGTTTACAACGACTAATCGAAATTAATAAACTCAAAAATATAGCCATTGTGCTTAACGCAATACCCGCGTCAAGCAAAGCATACGGTTATGGCTACTACGAGGATAAAGAGATGCAAAAAAGTCTCTGGAGAAAAATACTACGCGTCTAGTGCTTTCTTTTTTTAGATCAAAAAAGCATCTTCCATTAAAAACGCTTACTGCGGACATTCACTCCCATCTTCTGCCCGGTCTTGACGATGGTGTTCGGGATTTCCAGGAAGCGCTAACTATTATTAGGATCTTTAAAGAGAAAGGTTACAAAAAGCTTATTACTACGCCTCATATCATGAGCGACACATACAGAAATAATGCTGAAACAATTTCCAATAAATTAGAAGAGCTAAGAAAAGTGATGACTGAGGAAAGAATTTCGTTACAAGTTGACGCGGCTGCCGAATATTATCTGGATGAAACACTTATTCAACAATTGCACTCAAACCAGACTCTACTGACCTTTGGGAACAACTATCTCTTGTTTGAAACAAATTATTTAAGCGAACCCTTTCAGCTCAAAGATTTCATATTTCAGTTACTTACCAAAGGTTACAAACCCATCCTTGCACATCCGGAGCGTTATCAATATTTACTTGATGATTTCAAAAAAATTGAAGATTTGTGGCACCGCGGTGTTCTTTTCCAACTTAATATGCTCTCGTTGGTGGGATTTTATGGCAAACCAACACAACTCCTGGCGCAAAAACTTATTGGATTAGGTTGGGTAAATTTTCTGGGCAGTGATTTTCATAATCCAATTCAGGCAAGCCACTTAGCTGGCATTCAGGAAAACAAATTTTATCGAAGAGCAATCGAACTTCCTCTCCTAAACTATACCTTGTAGTTATGATTGCGGTAACCGGAGCCAATGGTTTATTGGGGAAATATATAGTAGAAAGATTTATCGATGCAGGTGAAAGTGTAATCGGGATTAAAAGGGAAAACAGTAATATCCAAGACTTCCAAATTCCTATCCAGGAATGGAGAAACGCGGATATAACGGATCTCGTATCATTATCAGATGCACTTCAGGGAGTGACTACAGTGATTCATGCAGCGGCATGTGTTTCGTTTCGCCCTGGTGATGCATCACGTATCCACCATACCAATGTTTCGGGTACGCAAAACATAGTGAATACATGTTTGAAAATAGGAATACGAAGACTTATTTATGTCAGCTCAATTGCCGCCTTTGGAAAACCCCATGATAAACCCGTCATAAATGAATCCACAAAGTGGGTTGATGATTCAAAGAATTCTGAATACAGCATTT
Source organism: Flammeovirgaceae bacterium (assembly GCA_012032815.1). GTDB lineage: Bacteria > Bacteroidota > Bacteroidia > Cytophagales > Cyclobacteriaceae > ELB16-189. The sequence continues at coordinate 63,027 of JAAUQD010000002.1, read as the reverse complement.
CTAAATACCTTGCTGAATTAGAAGTCTTTCGCGGGCAGGAGGAAGGGATGTCTGTCGCTATGGTTAATCCTTCGGTTATTTTGGCTCCAGCAAATTGGAACAACAGCAGTGCCCAGATCTTTAAATATGTTTGGAGTGAAAAACCTTTCTATGTTGATGGGTTGTTGAATTATGTTGACGCCCGTGATGTCTCGGAAATGATTTATAAAATATTCAAAGAAGGTAAAAATGGAAAATTCATCGCGAGTGCCGGTAATGCATCCATTAAGAATTTTATTGATGAAATAGCCAAACGATTCAATAAAAAGCCCCCCTACATCAAAGTAAACCCGACCATTGTTTTGATTGCTTCTTCTTTTGAATGGTTGCGGTCAAAGGTTACAGGGTCCGATCCATTGTTCACACGACAAAATGCCAGGACAGCGAGCGAAACGTATACGTATGATAGCACCAAAGCTAAAAGTGAACTTGGTATTCAGTTCAGATCATTACAGGAGTCGCTCGATTGGTGTTGCCATTTCTATAACTTGAAAATAAGTAAGCTCACACATTTTTGTTTGTAAGCTTGATTTCAACGATCTTTGCAGTCGCAAAATTCAAAATCCACCCATCATTTTTAGAAATATTTTTTTGTCTATTTTAGGCAAACCCTAAGACCTATGGCAGAGTACAGGAAACGCGAAGAAGAAGAGGAAATAATCAAACGCTTTGAAGAAAATCAAAAAAAGAATGCACAAGGTTTTTTTGATTTGGAAGAATATGAAATAATTATCGATTATTATTCTGAACGAACAAAATATAAAAAAGCTCTTTCAGCCGTTAATCAGGCGATTGATCAATATCCATTTTCAACCGAACTGCTAACACTAAAGGCACAGATACTGACTAACCTTGAAGAATATGGTGAGGCACTTGCATTATTGGAGTATGGAAAAAATCTTTACCCAAACGATGTAGAAATTCATTTGTCAATCGGGTCCATCTTATCTCTTCAGGGAAAACATGAAGAGTCTATAAAGCTATATCATGAAATTCTTCAATTTTCTGAAGATGGTAAAGATGATATTTATTACAACATCGGATTAGCGTATCAAAGCCTTGACAATTTCAACGCAGCAATAGACGCCTACAAAAAATCTATTGAAATTAATCTTGGGCACGAAGGCGCACTTTACGAATTAGCCTATTGCCTTGAGGTAATTGGCGAACTCGAAAACAGTTTAATTTATTACAAAAAATTTATTGATGAAGATCCGTACTCAGCGGCAGCCTGGTACAATCTGGGGATTGTTTGCAATAAGCTTGAGAAATATCAGGAAGCCGTAGAAGCCTATGAGTACGCGTTAGCAATTGATGAAAATTTTGCCTCAGCGTATTATAACATGGGTAACGCCCACCTGAATAATGGAAATTATACCAAAGCGCTGGATGCATTTAGAAAAACAATTGAGATTGAAGGACCAAGTCCTGAGGTATATTGCAGTATGGGTGCCGCCTATGAAAATCTGGCCCAGTACGACCTGGGTTTAAAGTACTTTCAAAAATCCACCAAGCTTGACACCCGGTATGCTGAAGCCTGGTATGGTGCCGGTAGTTGTTTGGAGAAACAGGAGAAGTGGTATCAGTCTCTTCACTTTTTTAACAAAGCTGTAAAAATTGACAGCAATAATGCAGATTATTGGAAAGCTGCCGCTCATGCCGAATTTAAAATCGGAAATACGATTTCAAGTATTAGCGCTTATGAGGAAGCAAGTCATCTTTCCCCGCAAGACAAAGAGATATGGCTGAACTGGTCGTTTATTTATTTCGAACAGGGTGAATACGGTAAGGCCATTGATACCATTTTACAGGGTATGGCTGAGATAATTGATGATGCTGATTTGTTTTACAGAATCTCAGTGTATTTGATTGAAGATGGCAAATTCAAAGAAGCCTTTAATTATCTGGAAAATGCTCTAATTTTGGATTTTGATGCCCATAAGGCATTGTTTGATTTTTTTCCAAAACCGGAAACTCAAAAGGCACTTTACAAAATTATTGATCAATTTAGAAAGGACAACCTCGAATGAATTATACTTTAAAGAATCTGCCCGACCGTTCAGTTAAACCCCGGCAGGTGGGATTTACTATGGCTATGGATAAGGGTATGAGTGTACGCGAAGCTGAAGATTTCGTGAACATGTCATCTGACCATACAGATATTGTTAAGCTGGGTTGGGGTACTTCCTATGTTACTCCTAATCTGAAAGATAAGCTTAAGGTGTATAAAGATGCAGGGATACCCTGTTATTTTGGAGGCACGTTGTTCGAAGCATTTATAATCCGGGATCAGTTTGATGACTATCGTAAAATCCTGGACAAATATGATATGCAATTTGCTGAAGTATCGGATGGATCAATTGATCTGGACCACGATAAAAAATGCGATTACATTTCAAAATTGTCCGAACAAGTAACTGTTCTTTCCGAAGTAGGTTCAAAAGATGCAGAGAAAATCATCCCTCCTTACCTGTGGATTGAGTTGATGCAAAAGGAATTAGATGCAGGCGCATGGAAAGTAATTGGAGAAGCACGCGAAAGTGGAAACGTTGGACTGTTTCGTGCAACGGGAGAAGTTCGTTCTGGTTTGGTGCAGGAGATTCTCACCCGCATTCCTTTTGAAAAAATAATCTGGGAAGCTCCTCAAAAGGCACAACAGGTCTGGTTTATCAAACTGTTAGGATGCAATGTAAACCTTGGAAATATTTCACCCCATGAGATAATCCCACTTGAGACGATTCGTCTTGGACTCCGAGGTGATACGTTCCTGCATTTTCTCGGGCTGGAGCGCAAGAAAGAAAATCAAGCACCTCCTTTTTACGCTGACTAATTTCCATTTTGAGAAATCCGAAAGACTATTTCATGCTTTACCTTAAAGGATTAGGCATGGGCGGGGCTGATGTAATTCCAGGCGTATCCGGTGGAACGATAGCCTTTATAACTGGAATTTATGAAGAGCTTATCAATTCAATTAAATCAATAGATGCAGACGCTATAAAATTATTGCGTTCATTCGATCTCAAACTGCTTTGGCAAAAAGTGAATGGGTCATTCCTTCTGGCTGTGTTTGCCGGAGTAGGCACCAGCTTAATCTCGTTAGCGAAAATAATGATTTACCTACTTCAGCAGTATCCTGTGTTGGTGTGGTCATTTTTCTTCGGTTTGATTCTTATTTCTGCACCATTGATTTTGCGTGAAATCAGAAAGTGGAATGCAGGAATTATAATCAGCCTGATTATTGGAAGCATTATAGCTTTTACGATTACATTGCTCTCCCCTGCTCAGACCTCGAATCATCTCCTTTTCATATTTCTGTGTGGAGGCCTTGCTATATGCGCCATGATCCTGCCAGGCATCTCGGGAGCATTTATTCTTTTGCTTTTGGGAAAGTATGAGTATGTCATTAATGCGCTGGTTAACGTAAATCTTACAGTAATTTCAGTTTTTCTGGCAGGTTGTATAGTGGGTATTTTGAGTTTTTCCAGATTTTTAAGTTGGTTATTGGTTAATTATCGGTTTACCGCTTTAGCTTTACTCGCTGGCTTTATGATTGGCTCACTAAACAAAATCTGGCCATGGAAAGAAGTACTGTCTTTTCGTTTGGACGAAAATGGTCATCAAATACCAGCCTGGGAGCGTAGCATTATGCCTTGGAATTATCTCACAAAAACAGGGGAAGACCCACAACTTTTTTTAGCAATTTTATTTGCCGCGTTGGGCATTTTGTTAATTGTTAGCATTGAAAAAATAGCAAAGCGCTCTAAATCAAAATTCTGAAAAATGGAAAAGAGATTTGGCCTTATCGGCCTTACCGTTAGTCATTCATTTTCAAAAACATATTTTGACGAAAAATTCTTCAGAGACGGATTGCGAGACTATCACTATGATTTAATTGAGCTCAAAGACATCTCGGAAATAAAAAAACTCATCGCTGATACACCTGACTTATGCGGGCTTAATGTAACCGTTCCATACAAGGAAAAAGTGATGGCTTACTTAGACGAGCTTAGTGAAGATGCAAAAAAGATCGGTGCTGTTAATGTGATCAAAATAAAGGATGGAAAATTGAAAGGATATAATACCGATAGCGATGCCTTCTTAGAAACCGTGAGCCGCTGGTTTCCCAACCAGCCAGGGTCAAAGGCGCTGATTCTCGGAAGCGGAGGTTCATCCAAAGCCGTTCAGCAGGCATTCAGAAATTTGAATATTCCATTTACTGTAGTTTCAAGAAGTAAGAAGAAAGGTGAAATCACTTTCGATCAATTGAACAATAATCCATCACATATTAAAGAAGCCAATCTGATTGTCAATACAACCCCATTGGGAATGGTGCCCAATACAACTGAATTTCCTCCTATCGACTATAATCAACTGACGAACCAGCATTACGTTTATGATTTAATCTACAATCCGGCCCGTACAATTTTTTTACAAAAAGCTGAGATTCATGGATCAGTGTTTAAAAACGGTTTAGAAATGCTACACGTTCAGGCTGAAAAAGCTTGGGAAATCTGGAGTAGATAAAAATTGGAGTGCCGTCATGGTTTGTATTAATTATACTTGCCTCCTTATTGTCCCAGATTAGAAGAATAAAAAATTCAATGTTAATTCTCACTAATAAATTTTTTCGACATAAATGTGCAAAATTTCATATTGAATTGATTACCTTTTGGCAATAATTTCCATTTAAGAATATGAAATCCAAAATCGCCCTCTTTGCATTAACTCTCGTACCGTTTTTTGGTTTTTCTCAAACCACATTTGAGTATGGTGGTCGCATTGGCGCATCGTTTTCTTCATTTTCTTATGATTACAGTTCATTGTCGGGAAACATTGGATTAGTTGCCGGTGGGATGGCCAACTATAACATTAATTCAGCCATGCAATTGGTAGGCAATTTGGACTACCACCAGTTGCGTGGTAATCTTCAGTCATATACGTTGGCCGGATCAAATGTCTTAGTTCGTACCAATACATTGACCCTTAACACAGCAGAACTTTCAGCCTTGTTTGCATACCGCTTACCACTTCCATTTTTAGGAACCGCCTCACCTAAAATAATGGGTGGCGGATCGGTCGCCTATAATTTCTACACTCTAAACAATAAAGTCACTACTATCGGTGGCTATCAGATATCAGCCTCCAGTAGCGATGAAGTGACCAGCTCATTCGAAAATTTCCTGTATGCCGCACAAGCCGGTTTGCAATTTGAATTTCTTCTTGATGAGGGGTCGTTTTCAGCAGTTATATTCGACATCCGCTATAGGAGAAATATAAACGCGCTTACCAGCGGGTTATCTGTTTACGGAACCGGTAGTCCATCTGATATATATTCGAACTCTCTAATAATGACTTTTGGATTAATAATCAATTAAATTTTAAATACAGTAGTTTATGAAAAAAAGGAACCTCATTCTTAACGGGTTGTTATCCATCGTGATAACATCTGGAATTATTTTCTCATGTTCAGATGAATTCACTGAGCAAGATCTTATCAATCAACTGGGTCAGGATTCAGTTCAATTAAGTGTTGTTGTGGTAAATGCCAGCACAACCTCTATTCTTAACAGCGGAAGGCCATCCGGTAGTAATGGTGGAAGAAACGAAGAAACCAATGGCCTGGCCGGTATGACGGTTACATTACCTAATGCCAGTGGACAGTTGATAAGCAAGATCACGGATACAAACGGGATAGCCATTTTTAGAAATCTGGAACCCGGTACCATTGCCGGTACAGTTTCAGGCACAGACTTCACAACAGCCAATTTTGTGGTTGCCATTAGAAACACAAGTCCGGATGATCCATTTACCAGTGCTGGTGTCGTTATTCCAGTTTTTGAAACCGTTGGACCAAATACCGCTACTGTATCCGGAACAGTCACAGCAGAACTTAATCTATTGAATGATACAAGAGAGAATGTACCAGATGGTACCAATATAGGATTTACCATATCGGCTGCTCAGATTTCCAGCGAGGAGGATATTCTGGCTTTTCTTGCACAGTTTTTAACTGATGTTTCAAGCATTGGTATTCAAAACGCAGACGTAACTTCATTAACATATGAGGGTGGGTTTAATACCACTACAACGGGTGGTAATTTCACAATCAATTTGCCGACAAGCCCCGAGGGACTTACCTATGAAGTTGAATTTTCAGATTTTCAGCAAACCAGAGCATTGCAATTAATAATTTTGAGAATGAGATTTTTGGTATGCGTAGAGACGTTCAGACCATTAACACCCTATTTGCTCAGTCCACTAATGAATCATTTGGAGGTGGTACGAGGATTGATATTCCCGGCTTGGATCCAGTTCAATTTGATGTTGCGCCCCCACCGGCTCCCGGTGCCGGAGCCACCATATCGGCTACACTTCTACCGCAAAGCGTAGGTGGCTCATTTACAGTCCTTGCACCTGGAGGTGGATATCCAGTCAGTTCAACCAGCATTCCTGTAACTGTTAACGGTGGAGATTTTGATTCTGGTGTACCAGGCGCAGCCGCAGCTGTGTTAACAGCAAATTCCAATGCGGCTGGCCAAATCACGAGTATTGGTGGTACCCTCGGTTTTGGATACAGAAGTCAGGCTACTTTAACGATCGGTGGTGGTGGTACAGGCGCCATTGTCCGGGTTAATTACAGTAGTTCGGTTGCAAGTCCTTTTGGAAGTGGTACCACCTCAGGAACAACGATTACAGCAGGAGGCAGTGGATATTTCATAGCACCAAATGTGCTGTTTAGAGGTTTTGACTTTAATGGTCAGGCCGTTGAAGGATCAGCTACAGGTGAACTTGTGAGTGGCGGAGCACTTGTCAATTTTACTTCTCCAGGAACCACGTTTGCTTTCCTTTCAGGTCCCCCGATTATACAACCCGTTAACCCGGCAACTTCTACAGTGAGTTTCTATAATATAAATAACAATGGAGTTCTCACTGGAGTCTTCCTTAATTCAGGAGGAGCTGGCTACAACCCTGGTATACCCCCAGTAGTAACTGTGCGCGACCTTCGTACCCCCGGAGGTACTGGTGCACAAATTCACGCAAGTACGAGTACAGCTGGTACGGTAGATAACTTTGTTGTTATCACTGGAGGAAGTGCATACTCGACTACATCCACTGCCAATTTCCCGTCATCTGCTGAATCGTTTTTGTTTACTACGGAAAATGATGGTGGAGATCTTGAAGACAACCGTACCATCATTGTGCTGCGACCAGGTGTGAACCGAATTATAAGTGTTCATTATGGCACAGGCATTCGGTCAAGAGGAGTCGAATAGAATTCTTTTATCTGCACTCAAAATCGCTCTGAGATTCAGAGCGATTTTTTTTTATCATCCCACTACTGTTGATTTGTACTCATGAACTTCAAACTCACCAGCGATTACGAACCCACAGGTGATCAACCTGTAGCAATCAAACAGCTTGTAGCGGGTATTAATAATGGTGAAGCTCATCAAACACTACTTGGCGTAACCGGATCAGGCAAAACGTTTACAATGGCTAACGTTATTGCTCAAACTGAAAAACCTACTTTAATTTTAAGTCACAATAAAACACTGGCTGCCCAATTGTATGGAGAGTTCAAACAGTTCTTTCCCGAAAATGCCGTTGAGTATTTCATTTCTTACTACGATTACTATCAACCGGAAGCTTACATCCCTTCATCCAATTTGTACATCGAAAAAGACCTCTCTATTAATGAAGAGATTGAAAAGTTAAGACTGAGTGCAACTTCTGCCTTGTTGAGTGGGCGCTCAGATATCATTGTCGTGGCTTCCGTTTCCTGCATTTACGGTATCGGTAATCCAGAAGAGTTTGGGAAAAACAGAATCCAACTGGGTGTTGGTGAGACGATAGCGCGAAATAAACTTCTCTTTGGGTTGGTTGACATTCTGTATCAGCGAACTGAAGTTGAATTCAAACGGGGTACGTTTCGTGTAAAGGGAGATACGGTTGATGTGTTTCTGGCCTATACGGATTATGCTGTTCGTGTAGTTTTTTTTGGCGATGACATTGAGGCTATTCAGCTTATTGATCCAAAATCTGGCAAAAGAATATCTGATGAGAAAACAGCCGTCATCTTTCCCGCCAATCTCTTTGTAACTGGCAAACACCTCATGACGCAAGCCATGCACGAAATTCAAGACGATTTGGTATTACAACTGCAAATGTTTGAAAATGAAAAGCGGCATCTTGAAGCGAAGCGCTTGAAAGAACGAACTGAATTTGATCTGGAGATGATGCGGGAGTTAGGGTATTGCAATGGCATCGAAAACTACTCGAGATATTTTGACCGAAGATCGGTTGGAGCTCGACCATTTTGTCTGATCGATTATTTTCCAGATGATTTTTTAATGATAATTGATGAAAGTCATGTTACCATTCCTCAGGTGCGGGCTATGTGGGGCGGGGATCGCTCACGCAAGGTGAACCTTGTGGATTTTGGCTTCCGACTTCCGGCAGCGCTGGACAATCGGCCCCTTACGTTTAATGAATTTGAATCTATTCTAAATCAGGTTGTTTATGTCAGTGCAACTCCGGCAGAATATGAACTGGTAAAATCAGAAGGTGTTGTCGCTGAACAACTGATTCGACCTACCGGTCTTTTAGACCCTGAAATTGATGTGCGGCCAAGTCTTCACCAGATTGATGACCTGATGGACGAAATCGATGACCGGGTCAAGAAAAAAGAAAGAGTGCTTGTAACCACACTTACCAAAAGAATGGCTGAGGAATTGACAAAATACCTTGATAGGGCTTCCATTAAATGCAGGTACATCCACTCTGAAGTAAAAACGCTGGATCGTGTTGAAATTTTGAGGGAACTGAGATTGGGAATATTTGATGTATTGGTAGGCGTCAATCTCTTGCGCGAAGGATTAGACTTACCTGAAGTTTCTCTGGTTGTAATTCTGGATGCGGATAAGGAAGGATTTTTACGCAACCAACGTTCTCTGGTACAAACTATAGGTCGTGCAGCGCGAAATGTAAATGGACGCGTGATTATGTATGCTGATAAAGTGACAGAATCGATGCAGATGGCAATTGATGAAACGAACCGAAGAAGAAAAGTGCAGATTGATTATAATTTGAAAAACAACATTACACCTCAAACAATTGTCAAGTCAAAAGAAGCCATACTTGGACAGACAAAAGTGGCCGACTCTAAAAAATTGACCAAGCGCTATTACATTGAAGATGAGGAGAAATCGTTGGCTGCCGACCCGGTGGTAGCCTATTTAGGTAAAGAAGAGTTGTTGAAAATGGCAGAACGAACAAAGAAAGCCATGGAAAAAGCAGCTAAGGAACTTGAGTTTATGGAGGCAGCCCGGTTGCGGGATGAATATCTGGCTCTTCAGAAGCTTATTGAAACTAAGTGATCAATCAATTTTTTTATCAGGGGTAAGCGGAGTTGCGCTTACATCATCATGATTGAGTACGCGAAGTGCTTTCCGGTCAATGCGCATCACTAACGCGCAGGCCGGGTCAGGACATACCACCCGTGAATCCGTTTCCATCCAGTCTGCCGGATGATTCTTGCGCTGTTTGGCTGGCAATAAAGGAATAGCCGATTGAAGCGCATACAAACAAAAGTTTGATCCTTCAGGAAGTGAAATCTTTCCTCCCCTGAGATGAAAACAATCACCAATTTTCATGTCACACGTACAATGGCCATCAATTTTCTCTACCATTACAGTGAGATCATATAGTTCAAACTGATCGGGGCGTAACTTCTTGATATCCGTCATATCTCAAGGTATCTAAATCTGATCATTTGTAATTGTCTTACCGGCCTTTATTTCCTCATTACGTCCATATCCAAACAAAACAAGAATAACCATTATCAATAAAGCCCATGAAACAAAATTGTACAACCCTACCTGCAGCGGTGCAACAGCTTCAATACCAAATTCCTTACCAGATTGAGTAGTATTGGCCATCAGGATCACCGGAATAAAGTACGGAAGAAGAAAAGGAAAAACACAAACCACAAGACTTAACAAATTAGCTCTTCTTTGACCATGAATTCCCATTCGTTCACCGGTCCTATTAACAAACTCCGCAACCATTAAAATAGCCACAATGCTGTGGGTGGTAAGCAGTACAGCCCCTCCTACCGCACCTGAAATCCAATACTCAGCATGTTGTCTTGTTTTACTCCGTTTCTCCGCAAACATAACCAAGCGCATTATTAAACCACTTGCTTTTAGTGTAGCTACAAGGCCCATTAATAGAATAGTGAAAAAGCTGATTCCGACAGCTCGGTTAATACCATCAATGACAAAACTTTGAGCTGTAAAATTATCCAGGTCCAGAGAAATCAATTTACCTACCGGAAGTAAACCCAGCACAAGCCCCAACACAACTCCGAAGGTGAGACCCATGAGCAATCCGTGTAAGAGATGTTTACCCCGTAAGAACAACAGTATAATCAGACCCGGAACCAGAAGCATAGGGAGACCTCGCGGACTGCCTGTCAGCTCAGAGTGGCTTGACAACGTTGACCCCTCTGATAAACCTGCACTTACAACGTAACCGATCAGGGCAATTGTGACCGCAGGAACAATGTATTTAATCCGACTTTGAACAGTGGGACCAATCTGAACTTTTTGACTCAACGCACTGGCAATTGTTGTATCAGATATAGGAGCGATAAAATCACCTACCGTGGCTCCTCCAATGATAGCACCGGCCAATGTAGGGAGGTGAGCACCCAAGAAACCTCCTGCCGGGAAAAGAATAGGACCACATATCAATATAGTGGCAAAGCTTGAGCCGGTGGACAGCGATACCACGCAGCAGATTAAAAAAGCCGCTACTACAAAGCCAATTTCTCCCAATTCAATCTTAACCGACAGCCAGATCAAAGCTTCCACAAACCCCGTGATGCTCATCAATACCCCGATGATTGATGCGAGCATCCAGGCGGTAATCATAATCATTACGATCCGTTGAGACATACCCTCAATGACTGTAACGCAGAAAGTACTTTTATCCTTGGCTAATAAAAGACCAACTGCAAGCGCAAGAATTAATACAGGCCAAAAGCCACGTTCATCGGGTGCACCTGAAAGGGCTATGGTCACCACGCCAATTACAAAAACGATGAAAGGAAGAATCGCGCCAAACATACCCGCATAAAATTCAATCGGTTGTTTTGTTTCTGATTCCTGAAGATCAACTTGCATCCCGTTGCTTATTTAGGTTGTAGCGCATAATGGCCCCATGCTTTCCCTTTTTATCGCTTTCAAGTCCATATACTGCACCTTTCGGACCTTGAGACATGGAGATCACTGTATGAATCATTTTAAGATCTTCGCCATCAAGGTGGAGGTTGCTAATCTTCATCAACCGGAAAAGATGATCTTGATTGCGTGCACCAATTATGACACCGGCTACCGATGGTTTTTGTAAAATGTAGCGAGCTGCAACTTCAGAGATACCCACGTTGTGTTTATCACTTATGATTTTAAGCACACGAAGTACTTGCTGAAATAAGTCATATCCACCAAACTCGTCAATGATTAACCTGTATTTCACCAGCGATCGGTTTTCCAGGGGTTCCTTTGATTCAGAAATGTCTACGTACCGCTCGCTTAGAAAACCTCCCGCAACAACTCCGTAACATAACAGAAATATGTTTTTGGCTTCAACCAATTCACGCAAGTCCCCTTCCGGTCGATGATCAAGCAAAGAGTATTGGACCTGAGTAGTTATGACAGGGATTCCGGCATCTAACATTTCCCCTAAATTCTTTCCATTGAAATTCGTAACACCGATGTACCGGATCTTCCCTTGCTTTTGTAATTCAGTAAGGTGTTGTCCGGTCTCAATGTAACCCGGAATATTGAAGTCCCACCAGGCAAATTGCACAAGATCAAGCCGATCAACCTGTAACCGCTGAAGCGACCGATCAATGACTCGTATTGTATCTTCTTTCGATAAAGAAGGTAACGCATCATAATCCGGAACGTACTTGGTATGAATTTGTACGGAAGGCAAATCTCCCGAATTAAAGTCAGACTTATATTTTTTTAGGAATTTACCGATCAACACTTCAACGCCCGTATAGATATCAGCGCAATCAAACGTGGTAATTCCGGCCTCAACAAAAGCACGCATATCACCAATGGCCTGTTGTTCATCAATTGCACCATGACCACCGGCCAGATGCCATCCGCCTTTGATTATTCGTGAAATTGAATAACCGGGTTGTATTTCAATCCGGTCGATACTCACTTGCCTGCTAACGAAGGGTTAAACATTTCATAAAACTCATCGATCGGTATTGGCCCTGCACGTAAAATAGTATCCATGAATTCTGTAAGATTAAACTGAGTACCCAATCGTTTCTGCTCATGGGCAAGCAATTCATTGAATTGAGTGCCTCCCAAAAAGTAGGAAGTCATTTGCATGGGTGAATCCACAAGTCTGCCCCAAAGACTCTTAGCAAACTGCGGTGCCAGTAATGACTTCTCAATAGAAAATGAAATAGTTTTATCCTTATCCCATCCATTGCAATGCACCATAACAGAAGTATAAGCTCGATTTGCATTCTCAAGTCGCTTGCGCAAATGGGCAAGGAGCGTCAGCTTGTTTTGAGCTTCCCATCCTGCATCAAGGGCTACGCGTTCACAAAAGGTAGCCCATCCCTCAGAATAAATTCCGAAAGGAAAAAGCAGGCGAATTGAATGGGGGCTTTCCCGGGCGATCTTGTTTTGCATATAATGTCCGGGATATAATTCATGGATGACGATGATCCGATTAAATGGCCTGTTGAATGACGCCCAAAACTCCGTTCTCTCCTTATCAGGAAAAGATTCGGGTATGGAAGGAACGTACAAGGTAGTCAGCGGATTTGGCGAAAAAGGTGGGGCACTGCTAACCCAACCTATTCGGGCTGCGGGACCGGCACTTTCGGGAGCCGTCAGAATTTGTAACGTTTCATTTTTAGGAAGAGTGGCAATCTTTTTTTCCTCAATGAATTTTATGGAAGATTGGGACAACCCCTTCCAAAATTCCAAATATTCAGGGCCACTTTTAGGCGCATCCTTTTCCATATCAGCAAGCGTCAGCCGCATCAACTCATTATAATCCGAGGGCAGTTTTTGCTTTGGATAGTTTGAAACAAAATACGATTGCGCTACTTCACCCATCAACTTTCTAACCATCTCAATTTCCTGAAGGGCCATGTCCGCAAGTTTTTCAGGGGTAAGCGATGCATCAACATACAACGAAAGTTTCCTGGTATATTCATCACGACCTAAAATTGGTTCAGTTTCTTTCGTGCGAGGAAGAATTTCACTGTTAATAAAGGTGATAAGTGATCGAATGTTGTCCGCAGTTTGAGAAGATTGAGTTTTAAAATCGCTGCAAACAGACAGCTTCTGGTTTCCAACCAGATTTAGCAGCTCATCTTTATAAAATTTTTCGGCAGCCTCCAGTTGCCTCAAACTTCGTTCAAGATCACCCTGATCCACAGATTGAATTGAGGATTTGGCTGAATTACATAATTTTTGAATTTGCCCAAACCGTTCACAGATAAGTTGTACTTTTTCATTGGGTGTCAGGAAACTGGCATCCATCACCCGTTTACCACCATTAACGATCAACGAAGAATACAAGGAGAGCGATCTTTGGTGAGGAGCATCCAACTCCCACTTGTCAATTTCAGTTCGTATCTGGGTTCGCAACAACCGCAAATTTATTCTGTCACCTTGCTTATGCTCCAAAGCAGAATCTGTTTGTGATAGCATTTTCTTGTTGTATATCAGCCATTGATTAATTCGCTGAGAAGACAAATCCTCAATATAAAAAATCGAATTATGCATACCCTGCGCCAATGCCCGCGATGGGTAAAATCTTATCCATTCATCAATATATCGGTCGTCATAACCTTGAGCGGTTACACTGGTTATATCAGCAATTATTATCACCAGGCAAAATAGAGCCGTCTTCATATTCAAATCAATTTTTATCCCGTTTACTTTAAAAAATGAAGTTACATATTAATGGAGATTGAACAAGTCATGACATATGAATTTGGAAATAGTATCTTTGTTAATAAAAGATACTTATGAGAATAAATTTCCATCATAATACGATTTATTTCATTTTCACCATTCTGGTTCTTTCTTCCTGTAAGAATGAATTAATTCCATCTGGATATAAAACAAAAAATATAATTGTTGTTGTCATTGATGGCCCCCGGTACTCTGAAACCTGGGGGGATCCTACTCACCAATACATCCCAAGATTAGCTAATCAACTGTTACCTGTAGGGAATATCTATTCCAATTTCTATAACAACGGACCAACATACACCAATGCAGGTCATACGGCTATCACAACCGGCAACTATCAAGAAATCAATAATTCCGGAAACGAGCTACCACAAAATCCTTCCATATTTCAACACTGGATCCAAACATTTTCAAAAGACACCTTGGCCGCTTGGGTAATTGCTAGTAAAGACAAACTGGAGATTTTATCAGATTGCCTTGATGTTGAATGGAATGGAAAACATGGTCCCTCAACAAATTGCGGGGTGAATGGCAACGGTACTGGATATAGAAATGATAGCATCACATACGATACAATCATTGATATTTTATCGACCCATCACCCTCAGCTAGTCCTCATTAATTTTAGAGAACCTGATTCTTCAGGACATGGAAATAACTGGCCCGGCTACACACAAGGCATACAGGATACAGATCAATATGCATTTCAACTTTGGCAATTCATTGAAAATGATTCGTTTTATAAAGGCTCAACTACACTATTTGTTACAAATGATCATGGAAGGCATTTGGACGGTGTTGCTGACGGGTTTGTTTCGCATGGAGATAGTTGTGATGGATGCCGACATATAAATTTATATGCATTCGGTCCCGACTTTAAGGAAGGTCAAATTATAGATATCCCTCGCGAGCAAATCGATATACCTGCCACGATTGCAGAACTATTGAATTTTAAAATGCCAAAAGGTAAAGGCGAGATCATGCAGGAGTTATTCAAATAAGATAATGAACCCTATGAAATAAAAAATCCCGGCAAGCCGGGATTTTTTATTTAGCATTTCTAGCGCGTGCTTTACATCAACCCATCCGCTTCGCAATCTCATTCCAATTCACTACGTTCCACCACGCAGTTACATAATCTGGTCTGCGGTTTTGATAGTTCAGATAGTAGGCATGTTCCCACACATCAAGGCCAACAATTGGTGTCCCTTTTACTTCAGCAACATCCATTAATGGATTATCCTGATTGGGTGTAGAGGTGATAGCCAATTTTCCACTACTGTCTTTAATGAGCCATGCCCAACCTGAGCCAAAACGACTACCAGCGGCTGCACCGAATTTTGTTTTGAATTCGTCAAAACTTCCAAATGCAGAATTTATAGCATCGGCAACTTTGCCTGAAGGTGCTCCTCCGGCATTAGGGGCCATGGCCGTCCAAAATTGAGTATGATTATAATGTCCGCCTCCATTGTTGCGTACAGCCACCGGATACTTAGAGATATTTTTACAAATCTCTTCTACCGAAAGTTTTTCTGCATCCGTACCAGCTACTGCATTGTTCAAATTAGTTACATAACCATTGTGGTGTTTGCCATGGTGTATCTCCATCGTTCGAGCATCAATATGTGGTTCCAATGCATTGAAAGCGTAGGGAAGTGCAGGTAATGTAAAAGCCATAGTTATCTTGTTTAAGGTTTTAAATTAATTGGATGTCAAATATAACAACTTCATTAGGCGATAAAAAGTTTAAATTCGTCCATCTATGACAATTCTTCCGTGGTTTGAACGAAACATGAAATTTGGATTTCCAGTTGAAATGCTTCCTTTCTTTTTGGATCGGCTGGAAGGTACATCACTACGGATTGCAGCTAAAGTAAAAGCGATTCCAAATGATGTTCTCACTCTTCAACCTGAAGGTAAATGGTCTGTAAAACAGCACATCGGACATTTGGGAGAAGTGGATGATATAACCATTCTCCGTCTTAAGGAAATTTCTGAACAAGTCGATACACTTTCATCAGCCGTTTTTGAACCAAAACATGATTTCAATGCGCAATCGATTCAGGAGGTCTGTGCATTTTTTGATGATTCCAGAGTTCGAATGATCAAGGCAATAAAGTCATTGGATCAAAAGATATTGACAAAATCATCACGCCATCCCCGGCTTAACGTACAAATGACACCTGTCGATTTAGCATGGTTTGATGCAGAGCATGATGATCATCATTTGGTTAAAATTTCACAAATTATTTCACAGTTTTAGACTTCCCATTCGATTATAGTATATTGGATAATCAATAAACAGCTCTTTTATGGCCGATGTAACAGATACTTTTCCAATCACTAAAATTTCTAAATCTAGGATTGGGGAAGTTGATTTCACCAAACTTGAATTCGGGAAACACATTGCCGACCACATGGTACTGGCTGAGTATAAAAACGGAGCCTGGGGAACAGCAGAAATAATTCCCTATGGTGAACTGAAAATGTCACCCGCAACATTGGCCCTTCATTACGGTCAGGCCGTGTTTGAAGGAATGAAAGCTTTTAGAAATAAAGATGGCAATATTTCTGTCTTTCGGATTCAGAAACATTATGAACGATTTACCAAATCACTGGAGCGGATGTGTATGCCTATCGTTCCGGAAGAGATGTTCATAAATGGCTTAAAGTCTTTGATCGAAGTAGACCAGGCCTGGGTATCCGATGTTGAAGGCGCTTCACTTTATATACGTCCTCATGCCTTTGCTTCGGAATCAAAACTGGGACTAAAAATTTCAGAGCAATATAAGTTCGTAATCATGACGGGGCCGGTGGGACCATATTTTAACAAACCCTTCCGTGTAAAAGTAGAAGATGAATTTGTACGTACTGCTGAAGGTGGAACAGGATTTACCAAATGTGCAGGAAATTATGGAGGTGCTTTTTATCCCACCATGCTCGCGCGACAACAAGGGTATGACCAGGTGTTGTGGACCGATCACAAAGAACACAAGTACATTGATGAAGCAGGTATGATGAACGTGCTGTTTGTCATGAACGGAAAGATTGTAACTCCAGCATTGAATACCGCGCTGCTTGCCGGGGTTACCCGCGGCTCCATTCTCACACTTGCAAAAGACATGGGTTATGAAGTTGAAGAAAGGAAAGTGAGTGTTGATGAAATGGAAGAAGGACTGAAAGAAAAAACATTGACTGAAGCGTTTGGTGTAGGTACCGCAGCAGTAGTGGCGCCAATCACTGAATTTGGCATTCATGGAATGGATTATTCACTCCCGGTTCCGGATGTGAATTCTTTTCAGCAAAAAGTGAAGAAAAAACTAATTGCCATCCGCAGAGGGCACGAACCCGATGTGCACGGATGGAACGACATCATTACACTTAGCTAATCAGGAATTATTATTTCTATGAGCGAATTTAAAAAGACAAATAAAACGAAGATCACTCGTCTGCCCAATCGGGGTTCTTATGATAAGGACACGATTTATAAAATACTGGACGAAGCCTTGTATTGCACGGTGGCGTATTCGCTGAACAATCAGGCCTTCCAAATTCCAACAGGGTTTTGCAGAATTGATAACACCTTATACATCCACGGTTCGGTGGGCAGTCATTACATGCGCCTGATTGCGGAGCAGCAGATGCCGGTTTGTATTTCCGTTACGCTCATGGATGGGATTGTTCTGGCACGCTCTGCATTTCATCACAGTGTGAACTACCGCTCAGTTATCATTTTTGGAAAACCAACGAAGGTGATGGATGAAAAAGAATTATACACTGCGATGGGAAGTATTTACCGAAAAAATGTGTCCTGGCCGGTGGAATGACATCCGACAGCCCAACGCCAGTGAGTGGAAAAAACAATGGTATTAGCATTTGAATTGGAAGAAGCTTCCGCAAAATCCGTACTGGCCCTCCCAAGGATGATGAAGAAGATTATGATCTGAATATCTGGGCAGGCGTGCTTCCGCTGGAGACCGTAAAAGGAAAAGTAATTGCTGATCCGGTTTTGAAGAAGGGAGTGAAAAAGCCGGGATATCTTATTTAACAACTTCCATCTGGTTTTGATTTTCTTCTCTTCAACTCGTCTCCAGAATGGGTTGATGTTACCATCAACCTCGATGCTAGTTTTGTGTATAAGTGTTTATTTGCTACCGATTTTCTCAAGCCTTCTCGCTACAGTAGCCTGTACTTTCTTTTTAAAAAACGGAGTCCATCCCAGCGCCAAGCCTTTCACACCAAAAGCCATACGCGCCCACCTATAAAAATCAAACCGGTCAGTGTGACCGATGATCTTGCCGTCTTTAAATGTAAACTCCGCATCAATAAGGTTGTGAATTTTTCTCCCTGTACCTGAAAAAACATAGTGCGCTTCCCATCTGCATTTTCCCCTGTCACCCGATGTTGTGATTCCACTGAATGTCAATTTCCACCCGCCTTCGCTTTTCTTTAAGGCATCAATCAGCATCCCCCACATCCTCCCGACCTCTTGCCCATTTAAATCAGGAAATACCGGATCTGAAAAATGGATATTCGGATGATAGCACGATTTCATTCCCTCCACATCCAGCGATTGAAATGCGGTATAAAATTTTCGATAAGTAATTCGTGTTCCTTCATTGAATTATCAGTATGTCATTTTGGTTTATATATTCACAATTACTTTTATAAATCTACGAAGATGGTCAACACTACCTACCAAATACCCGATCAAACTCGCATCGGTCATGTTCATTTAAAAGTGGCCGACCTGGAACGATCCTTGAAGTTTTACTGCGAATTGCTGGGATTTCAACTAATGCAAAAATATGGAGATCAGGCCGCTTTTATTTCGGCCGGAGGCTACCATCATCACATCGGGCTAAACACTTGGCACAGCAAAAATGCGCCTCCTGCTTCTTCCAACGGTGTCGGTCTATTTCACACCGCTATCCTTTATCCTACCCGAAAAGATCTGGCTCAGATTTTCAAGCGCCTTCGGGAAAATCACTATCCCTTGACAGGGGCTGCCGATCACGGTGTCTCCGAGGCCCTTTACCTCGATGATCCGGATGGCAATGGCGTTGAATTATATTGGGATCGGCCCAAGGATCAATGGCCCCTTGATACTCACAATAATTTAAAAATGGGCACAGAACGGCTCGACCTCGAAGGATTGCTTGCTGAATTGTAGTCATCAATGTCCCCAAAAAAATATTAAAGAAATATTTTCAAGGAGTGACAAATGTCACTGTTTTTAAATAATCAGCCACCTACTTTAGCTGCGTGATATGAAGATTAATGTTATCAAGTTTATACTGGTTTGTGTAACCTGCGTAGCGCTGATAACAGGAATTGTTCTGATCATTCAATATTTTTCAAACTAAAAAACTAAAGAAATGAAAACGAACATGGGAACTTTTGATCGGGTATTTAGAATACTCGTTGCACTTGTAATTGGTGGTCTGTACTATGGAGATATTGTAAGTGGAACAGTAGGAATCGTATTACTTGTACTGGCTGGAGTTTTTGTCCTTACCAGTCTGGTTAGCTTTTGTCCGATCTACTCAATTTTCGGTTTAAGAACGTGTGCGGTAAAAAACGAAAAAGCATAATTTCAAGTAGCATTTAACTACTTGCTTCCGGCAAAGTTTAGCATATTGCGCAGATTATTTTCTGCGCAATTTTTATTTTATGATCTGGCTCTTCCAAAAAGTATATCTTATTTGGGTGTTAATCGTTTTCTCGGTTTTCATGATCCTGTTTCTTCCGGGTTTATTGCTCCCCTTCTTATTTGGTACGCGCGTAAGTCGGCTTGGATACACTTTTTTAGCCATCTGGTCGTGGGTTTTCAGTATGCTTACGTTCATCCGGTACGACTTCTATGGTAAGGAAAATTTCAAACCCGGTACATCGTACATCTATGTTTCCAACCACACTTCATTTCTGGATTTGCCCGGTCTGGCGATGTTATTGCCCGGACAATTCCGGCCGTTGGCCAAAAAGGAATTGAAAAAAATTCCGGTATTCGGATGGATAGCCCAGGCAGCAACAGTCATTGTTGATCGGTCAAGTGCCGAAAGCAAGAGAAAAAGCATGGAGCTCCTTAAAGATTTCCTAAAAAAGGGAATTTCAATTCTGATTTTTGCCGAAGGCACTCAAAACCGAACGAAGGAAATCCTGCAGCCATTTAAGGACGGAGCTTTTCGGATGGCTATTGATACTCAACAACCCATTTTACCCATGGTCATTATTGGAGCCGGGAGATTAATGCCTCCGGGCACCGTGGATCTAAAGCCAGGACGAATAAAGATCTTTGTTGGAAAAGTGACTGAAACCACCGGACTTACTAATTCAGACATTCAAAGTCTGAAGGTGAAAACGTTTGGAATTATGTCTGATATGATTCGAGAGAACTCCTAACTGCCCTTCTCTCTGATACGTTTGAAAAAATCATCGATCAATTTTTTGCACAATTCCTTTTTCACTCCCTTCTCGATTTCAGTTTTCGGATGCAACACCGGACTTTTAGAAAGGCTATAGCCTCGCTGCACATCATCAGCACCATATACCAGTTTTTGAAGTTGTACCCAATGCAAGGCACCTCCACACATTATACACGGCTCGAGCGTAACATAAAGAGTGCATTCATCAAGGTATTTTGAGCCGAGGTAATTGGCTGCGGACGTGCAAGCCAGCATCTCAGCATGTGCAGTAGCGTCAGTAAGTTTTTCTGTTTGATTGTGAGCCCGGGCAATGATTTTATTATGACTCACAACAACCGCCCCCACCGGAATCTCCCCCAAGTCAAAAGCTTTTCGAGCCTCTTTAAGAGCTTCCGTCATAAAAAAATCCGCGGTGTACAACTCCATTTATTTTACCCGCAGACTGTTCATGATGGTGTGCGCCATTTCTTCCCAATCATCTCTTGTCCGAATTGGGCAGCTGAACGTAAACACAAGTGTGCGCCTTGGCTCAACCAGATATTGAATGTACGTGTACTTTCTCTTCGACTCGGTGACACCTAGTGATCGCTGATCCGCATTTTGCCGGGATTCGAAAATAAAATAAATGTATTGCCGTTTGTTAATTTCATGAATACCTTCATCGATCATTTCAATTTGATCGTATAAATTATTAATTCCGGTTTTAAAAAATTTTTGTGCCAGATTGATGTCACCATCGGGCCATTGAGTAGCCGAAATATTGACACTAAAGTCCACATCCCGATCGATGTTGGTATAGGCTCCCAGAGGATTGCGCACCGAGGGAAACCGCTGAAGGATATCTTCGGGCTGCATGGGTGCCAGCGTATCCGGTAAGGTAACGGTAATCCCATCGGCTACCTTGGTCTTTATCATCTTATTAACCGTAAAGGCCATACTAACAGCTGCCACAATAATCAGAATCTTCTTCATAGTTGTAAATTTACTATATCACAAACAAAAGCTATGCCCGGCCGTGTTTCGGATTTAACTTATCCTAAATTTGCTGTTCAAATTTAAAATAAAATAATGCTCAGAACGCACACATGCGGTGAATTGCGGAAATCGGATGTTGGACATGAAGTAACACTCGCTGGTTGGGTACAACGAATACGCGACAAAGGCAGTTTGCTTTGGATTGACTTGCGAGACAGATACGGAATTACTCAATTATTTCTTGAGGATGGCAAGTCAGACAAACTGCTCGTTGCAAAAGTTCGGGAATTAGGTCGTGAATATGTTATTCAGATTACAGGTACGGTAACAGAACGATCTTCAAAAAATGATAAAATCCCCACAGGAGAAATAGAGGTTGTTCCATCTGCCATTGAAATACTCAATACCTCAAAGGTTCCACCTTTTACCATTGAAGACAATACCGATGGCGGGGATGATCTTCGAATGAAGTACCGGTATATAGACTTGCGCAGAAAAATGGTGGCTGACAATCTGCATTTACGACATAAGATGGCGCAGCAAACTCGCTCCTATCTTGATAGTCAAAACTTTATTGAAGTGGAGACACCAGTACTTATAAAATCCACTCCGGAAGGCGCACGGGATTTTGTTGTTCCATCAAGAATGAATGAAGGCGAGTTCTATGCGCTTCCGCAATCGCCACAAACGTTCAAACAGTTGCTGATGGTCTCAGGATTTGACAGGTATTATCAGATCGTCCGTTGCTTCAGAGATGAGGATCTTCGTGCTGATCGCCAACCTGAGTTCACGCAGATAGACTGCGAGATGGCATTTGTTACACAGGAAGATGTGCTCAATACGTTTGAGGGCCTGATTCGCCATTTATTTAAAAAAGTAAAAAACATTGAAATTCCTCCTTTACCACGAATGAGTTTTCAGGAAGCTATGGAAAAGTATGGCTCAGATAAACCGGACACCCGGTTTGGTATGGAGTTTTGCGATTTTACACAACTTTCCAAAGGAAAAAATTTTCAGGTCTTTGATCAGGCAGAAATCATCATTGGAATAAATGCAACCGGCTGCGCCTCGTATACCAGAAAGCAGCTTGATGAACTGACGGATTTTGTACGGAAGCCGCAAATTGGAGCCAAAGGATTGGTATACATAAAGTACGAAACAGATGGATCGATCAAATCATCTGTAGATAAATTCTACACCAATGATGATCTGAAAAGCTGGATGGAAACCGCAGATGCTAAACCCGGAGATCTTATCTTGGTTTTAGCTGGAGAAACCAGGCAAACCCGAAACGCTTTGAATGAATTACGTTTATTGATGGGAGATAAGCTTGGCCTGAGAGATCATAACACCTTCAACGCATTGTGGGTAATCGACTTTCCGTTGCTGGAATGGAGTGATGATACAAAACGTTTTCATGCCATGCATCATCCGTTTACCTCACCAAAAAAAGAGGATATAAAATTATTGGATTCCGATCCTGCTAAAGTAAGAGCGAATGCATACGATATGGTCATCAACGGGACAGAAGTTGGCGGAGGTTCAATTCGTATTCATGACCGGGCCACCCAACAACTGATGTTCAGACATCTTGGATTCAGCGAAGAAGAAGCGAAGCAACAATTTGGCTTTTTACTGGATGCGTTCGAGTTTGGCGCACCGCCACATGGGGGTATCGCTTTCGGGTTTGATCGCTTGTGTTCTTTGTTTGGAGGATCAGAATCCATACGCGATTTTATTGCCTTTCCAAAAAATAACGCGGGACGCGATGTGATGATCGACACACCTTCTGCCATCTCACAAGAGCAATTGGATGAATTGAAAATTTCTGTAAAGAAAAAATAAACATGCGTAACATTTCACTGATCATTATTGCTCTGATCCTGCCTTACACCGGCATTGCTCAATCAAAGACGAAGTCGACACCTATTTACTATCCGCAGAAAGAGTGGGAAAAGAAAAGTCCAGAGGAAGTTGGAATGAACGCAGCGACACTAAAACAGGCGATTGAATTTGCCATTCAGGCTGAGTCCAAAACACCAAAAAACCTGGAAGAAGCACACTATCAATCTTTTGGCCGTGAACCGTTTGGGGATGGTGTTGGTCCTTTTATGGAACGTGGTGCAGCGAGTGGAATCATTGTGAAAAACGGATACATCATTGGAGAGTGGGGCGATTTGCATAGAACGGATATGACATTTAGCGTGACAAAAAGTTTTCTGTCTACCGTTGTGGGTCTTGCCTATGATCAGGGTTTGATTTCAGACATTCTTGATCCGGTTTACCAATACGTTCCACCTGTTTATGTTTACGAACATAAAAATGCCGACAATAAAGCAAACCAATTTGGACAACCACAAATGATCACACCATTTGAAACTCCGCACAATCGTACGGTTACCTGGAATGACATGTTGAGACAAACCAGTGACTGGGAAGGTACCCTTTGGGGAAAACCGGATTGGGCAGATCGTCCAAGTAATAATCGGGACGAATGGCTTACTCGTGCGCGAGCAAAATCTGGTACTGTCTATGAATATAACGATGTGCGCGTGAATGCGCTGGCGTTAGCCGCATTGAGTGTCTGGCGAAAACCACTTCCAGAAGTACTGAAAGAAAAAATAATGGATCCCATTGGAGCATCCAACACTTGGCGGTGGTATGGATATGATAATTCGTGGATTGTCCTGGATGGTCAGATAGTTCAATCAGTTAGTGGCGGAGGTCATTGGGGAGGCGGAATGTTTATAGGTGCCTACGACATGGCTCGCTTTGGTTACCTCACATTGCGAAGGGGAAAATGGGAAGGCAAACAACTGCTATCGGATAAATGGGTTACCTGGGCTCTTACACCAACTCCAGCTCAACCCACCTATGGTTTTATGAATTGGTTTTTGAATACGAATAAGGAATATCTTCCCAGCGCTCCTGAAAAGTCTTTTGTTCACATCGGAAACGGAACCAACATGATCTATGTGGATCCAGACAATGATCTGGTTGTTGTAGCCAGATGGATTGAGCGGAACAAAATGGATGAATTTGTTAAAAAAATACTCGTGTCAAACTCGAAATAATCATTGTGAAATCAGTCTTCTGGTTTCTTCCACATCGATAACGATGTCATCTTCTCCGATTTCGTCAAAAGGATTTTCCAAATGATCCTGAATATTGTCGAGGCTGACCAGAATAAAACTGTATAATACCGGCATTACGTACTCCAACCGGCCGAAAAATCATGAAATGTACTGGCGAAGTAGGGTCCGTAAATTACCGGAAAAATATAAATGAAGACTTTGCTATACGTTCTTAAGGTTACCGGAGTACGGTACTGATGAATAATTTTCATATTGTCAAAGGCAATCATCATCTTACTTACGTATTGACTCACCCTGGAGATCTCTCCACTTTGTACACCCGCATTGCGCATATCCATCGTTACGGAAGATAGTTTATTGAACAGGGCATACATGTCCTCTTCATTCTTATTGTATTCCGCCTTGTTATGTGAATTAAATGTCTGCTTCATCGTGGTATACATTTGAATGATGAGCTCACGGCTCCTGCTCGGTAAATCATTTTCTTTTGAAGCCGTCCAGTCTTTTGTGGCGTAGTAAAGCGCAATAGCATGACCTTTAAAATCTGCCAGGCGCTGCAATGCTGTCTCTCTGCGGTTGTACGCAGAACCTATTGAGAATACTACCGGAAAAACAATAGCAACACCTACCAGCATATCAGGGAACTTGGCAATGAGACCATTGTGAAAGCAGACATAAGCACTGATGACGGCCATGGCGGTAACAATGAAAGTCTTGTAATTAATAATCATCGAAAAGCTTCTGATCATTCGTTTCATACGGGGGGTTATTTAATCCTGAATATGCCGAAAAAGATAGGATAAAAGCAAACTTTTAGGGATTATTATGGCATGAGCATAACCTGATTTAAATCAGTTTTCATGAAAGCTTCAATCAACGCGCATAACGCATTTAGCAGCTGGAATCCTCCTCATAACTGGAAGAGGATACAAGTTATTGATGCGCATACCGGTGGTGAACCGCTTCGCGTAATGGTAGGTGGCCTGCCTGAAATTCAGGGAAAAACGATCCTTCAGAAAAGACAGTTCATTCAAGAGCATCATGATTGGATAAGAACAAGTTTAATATGGGAGCCTCGCGGTCATGCCGACATGTACGGATGCATCATTACTCCTCCTGTTAATGAAGGATCTGATTTGGCGTTCTATTCCTTCACAATGAAGGGTACAGCACGATGTGCGGACATGGAATAATTGCCGTTACAAAAGTGGTGCTGACCTGCGGTATGATCATGATGCAGGAACCAAACACTACTTTAAAAATTGATTCCCCTGCTGGAATAATCACTGCTTTTGCCGAAGTTAAAAATAGTTTAGTAAAATCTGTCCGATTCCAAAACGTCCCATCATTCGTATTATCAATGGATAATACAATCACCATTGACGGTGTTGGAGAAATTCACTTTGATATTGCATATGGCGGTGCTTTTTATGCTTTCGTTTCAGCTCGCGAATGTGGAGTGACACTTTTGTCAGAGTCGTACCGTGAACTCATTGAAAAAGGCATTCGTATAAAAAAGGCCATCATGAATTCGCATGGCATTCAACATCCGATTGAGTCTGATCTGAGTTTTCTTTATGGCGTTATATTCATTGATGAAAGCGAAAATCCGGGTGTCCACAGCCGCAATGTGTGTGTTTTTGCTGATGGTGAAGTTGATCGGAGTCCGACAGGAACGGGAGTTAGCGCCAGGTTGGCTTTGCATCATGCCAAAGATGAGTTGAAACCCGGTGAATCGATTGTCATAGAAAGTATTGTCGGCAGCTCATTTAAATGCTCCATTAAAAATCTTACAAGCTTTGAACAGTACCCGGCAATTATTCCGGAAATTGAGGGTACTGCCTACGTTACCGGTAAGCATACATTCCTTCTTGACCCCGATGATCCGTTTAAGCATGGATTTTTTCTTCGATGACTGAACGTCAATTACGATACCTACCGGATGAACAAATCCGATCATGCCTGGATATGAAAAAAGCGATTGAACTGATGAAAGAAGCTTTTATCCAGATCAGTGCACGTACAGTAACCATACCTGTGCGAACAGGGATCAGTACATCTGACGGAAAAGGCAGAACGTTATTTATGCCTTCTTATTCCCCTCAGCTTTCTGCCTTTGGAGTAAAAGTGGTTTCGGTTTTTCCGGAGAACGACAAAAAAGGGCTACCGGTTATACAGGGAAAATTACTGGTGCTGGATGGTCAAACCGGAACACCAACCGCCATGCTGGATGCTGAGTACTTAACAGCATTGCGCACGGGTGCGGCAAGTGGTCTGGCCAGCGATTGTCTGGCCATAAAAGAATAGTCAGGTTTTAGGTATTATTGGCGCAGGCACTCAATCCTATTTCCAGGTTTTAGGTGTTCTTGAAGTTCGTCCCATCAAAAAAATTATGCTGTTCGGACGTTCAGAAAAAAACCTTCATGAGTTAAAAAATAAACTCAAAACTATTTTTGGCGGTGAAATCAGGCTGCCTGAACGTAAAACGGAATTACAAGTGGCTGATATAATATGCACCGCAACAACATCCGATCATCCGGTTGTTGAACGCAGTCACATCAATGATCATGTACACATTAATGGAATAGGATCATTTAAGCCATCCATGAATGAAATCAGCGCGGAAGTTATTAAGGCATCGACTCTGGTTGTTGACCATCGGGAATCGGCCTTATCGGAAGCCGGTGATATCCTTAAAGCCATAGCGCAAAATGCAATTGAGCAACATCATATCCACGCAGAACTAGGCGAAATACTTTCAGGAAATAAAGTGGGAAGAGAAAGTAACGATCAAATTACCATTTTTAAGTCGGTAGGAAATGCTATTCAAGACCTGGTGATGGCAGATTATATAGTAAAATCGTTGGTGTAATTAGTCTTCAATCACTTCCACGTCCACACGAACATTTTTTCGGGCGTTTGGACTGTTTTTGTCATGAATCATTCTCGCTCCGCCCCACGCTTTGATCTCGATTCTATCTTCTTTAATGTTATTGGCTACCAGATACGCCTTGATTATCTCCGCGCGAGCTTCTGATAGTTGCTTGGCCGAGCCATAGCCTTCTTTTACATCTTCAGTGAGTGCGAAAAAATTTTGACTTTCACCCATTCGAATGATTTTTCCTGAGGCATTTCCATTAGTATGACCATGAAGTTTGATTTTGTATTTAGGATTTTCATTCAGCATGCCGAGTAAACTGGTCAGTTGATATTGAGATTCAGGCAGCATGACGGCCGCGTCATTGTAGAAATACACATTATACAAAGTAGCGATATCTCCCTTATGTAGTCGGACCATATCGAAGTGAACAATGAATTTACCTTCATGGTAATCAAAATAGTCATGGATCGTATCCGACATGGGATCAATATAATTAATATCGTGTTGAATTTTCCGATACCCAAACAGATCACATATCAATGATATTTTACCAGATTTACTTTTTGGATCAGGCAGCGTGACATCCAGATTGCCTTTTAAAAACTCAATCGATCGTTGACGATCCGTATCAATAACTTCAACATCACCCTCAATTTCTTCCTGACGCTGAGCATGAAGCAAGCTGAAAAAAACAGATGTATTTGAATAAGCAGGAGCTTCAATCTTCTTCTCAGGTTCAGTAATCTTTCCTTCCTCGATAATCACTTCAACAATTCCAGACGAGATGCTGTCAGGGCTGGCGACCGCCTCAACTGTCTCTGATTTACTCTCCTCTATCTTCTTAACCTCCACCTCATTTTCAGCAACAGGCTCAGACTTTTTTATTGGTGCATTCAATACTTTCTCCTCGGCTTTTTCCTGATCGGAATTAACGGGGTCCTTCATAATACGCACCCATGCTTCATCGAATCCACCTTCTCTTCGCACTCTCAGCATTTCTTTGATGGACTCCTCATAACCTTCATAATAATCGAGGTAAACGTAAATGTATTTCCGGCCTGCGTCTAATCCATATTTAGCATGAAGTCCTTTCTTATTGATTTCTGTAGAAAACCATAACGCATAATTCTCCTGATGCGGCCGATAAGCACCTACCACGATGTAGTATCCGGGAGGTAATTGAACAACTTCTGTCTGATTTGAAGCAGAGAAGCCTTCGTTCTGTGATAAAAAAAACAAACAGAAACAAACAACTAAACAAACTCTCATGTAAGAAAATGGGGTTTTGGTGAGTAAATATTGCGAAAAAGAATGAATTTTCAATATTTATCTGGTTTTTCAGATATCCTTATCTGCCAAGTGAGACTTTCAGCCACTCTTTACCAAATCCCAACCCATACCCTGTAAGTTGAATAAATGCGGAGGGCACACTCAGTATGGATACCCACATCGACTTCGTAGTTTTATACGAATCGTTCAAGATTGCCATAAAGTATACTGCATAAAGCGAAATCCCCAGTAACCCTGCCTGCCAACTTACAACCCATATTAAAAGACTTGCAATAAGTCCCAGTATAAATAATAAGGGAAGCCAGTGCGTGATTTTAATTTCACCCGGATGAACCTGCCCTACATGAATCCTTCCCCGACCGAAACTATATACCTGCCAAAAAAATTGTTTCCATGTAGATCTCCGCTTGTGGTAGACAAATGCATCCGGAATTAAATGAACATCAAATCCTGCTTTCTTTATCCTCACACTCAACTCTATATCTTCTGCCAGTCGGTTAAAATTAAATCCCCCCGTTTGTTCAACAACTTTCCTGCTCATCCCCATATTAAAACTCCGGGGCTGAAACCTCCCTGTCCTCTTCTTCCCTCCGCGAATACCCCCCGTGGTTAAAAAAGATGACATTGTATAACCCATAGCTTGCTGCAAGGGCGTGAAATTTTCATGTCCCCGATCCGGACCGCCCCAGGCATCCACCGGAGCTTTCGAAATAAAATTTTCAACAGCTTCAAAATAGTGGGTAGGAATTAAGCAATCAGAATCAAAGACAACCACGTATTCTCCTCTTGCTTTTGTGAAACCATAATTGCGACTAGGTCCCGGCCCTGAATTGGGCTTGAAGTAATATTGTATTGAAAGCAGGTCGGCAAATTTTTCATAAACCTTATCGCACCGCTCGGTAGAGCCATCTTCGACCAGAATCACTTCAAAATTGGCATAGGTCTGTTTTGTCAGGCTGTCCAACAGTTCCGCAACCTCATCCGGCCTGTTGTATACCGGAACGACCACTGAATATCGAAATGATGAATTCATATACCCAAAAGTAATCAATCCAGTGGCACACATAATACCTGTTTCAGCCATCCGATATCTTTCCTACCTTACCATCTAAATGTTAAGCACCATGAAGTATTCATTTTTTATTATCGTTTTGGCTTTAAGTATTTCTACACCCCTTGCCGCTCAAAAAGATTATTCCAGCGATGTATCCTCCGTTGATAATATCATGAAGGCATTGTACGAGGTGATTTCTGGCGAAGCTGCGGAGGCTCGCGACTGGGATCGATTCCGGTTTCTTTTCAAGCCCGATGCGAAACTAATTCCAACTTATAAAAACGCTGAGGGTGTCTTTAACTACCGGTATTGGAGCCCCGAAGAGTATGTGAATTTTTTTACCAGCAGCCGGAGGGAAGTGGGGTTTTATGAAATAGAATTACATCGGGTAACAGAAACGTATGGCACCATTACCCATGCCTTCAGCACCTACGAAACTTCAGAAAAAAAAGGAGGACCGGCAACAAACCGGGGTATTAACAGCATTCAAATTTTTTATGATACTAACCGGTATTATATCATGAACATATTCTGGTGTGGCGAAAACAATGGCTTTGCGCTTCCTGATATGTATTTGAAAAAATGAGAAAGATTATTGTCGTGATGGGGATTGTACTATTGCTCATCGCAGCATTTGTCATTTTTTATATTCTTTATCCGGCAGGAACATTTAAGACGATCAAACCTCATTTTATCGGTACACAGTCAACACTGACGTTACCCGTTCCGGGGCCTGAGGACATTTTGATTGACCGGGATTCGAATCAACTCCTCATTTCGGCTGATGACCGGAGAGCAAATCTTTTAAACCCGGGTAGTGTCAGGGGAGCGCTTTATGTATATGACCTGATCACACACCGGCTAACTGAATTGGATACCAGGGGCATCGTTGATTTTCATCCTCACGGAATATCAATGTGGAAAAACGATTCCGGCAAACGATTTCTGTTTGTAATTAACCACCTTTCAGCAGAAGAAAGTGCAATTGAACGATTTGAGTGGACGAATGACTCACTGGTTCACCTTGAATCGATCAGCGACTCAAACGCCATGACACATCCTAATGATCTTGCGGCTGTTAATGAGCGGCAATTCTATGTCACCAATGATCACTACTATACTAAAGGCCTTCAACGAAAACTGGAAGAATATCTACAGCGAAAGATTTCTTTTGTGAATTATTATGATGGCACTCACTTTAGGGTAGTTGCAGAAAACATTGGTTACGCTAATGGTATAAATGCATCTCAGGACAGGAATACTATTTTTGTGAGCTCAACTACAGGGCTAAGTGTCCTGGTCTATGAACGCAGTAATGATGGATCATTGGACAACATCGATGAAATTCATATTGGTACAGGACCTGATAATATTGATATTGATCGTGAAGGCAATCTATTCATTGCCTGCCACCCCCAGCTTTTGAAATTTGTTGCCCACGCCAAGGACCCAAAAAACGTTTCACCATCGCAGGTTATAAAAATTCAATATCAAAGTGTTGGAGAATATTCGGTCGAAGAAGTATTTTTAAATGACGGAGAATATTCAGGATCTTCAACAGCCATATCCCATAATACATCATTAATCATAGGATCAGTTTTTGAGCAGTCCATCTTAATGTGCACACTAGAAAAATAAAAAAACATGAAAATCGTTCTTACACTTTTACTTTTCACCTTTTCTATTCCGGGGTTTTCTCAAAAAAAGAAAATAGATCTTGATCAATTAACACAGGAATATGCCGTTAAATCATTTCCTGAATTATTTGAAATGCTGAGCATCCCAAACGATGCGCACTTTCCCGGACATATTGAAGCCAACATAAGCTGGTGCGAAAAGGCTTTTCAAAAGAGAGCTTTTACAACTGTGCGGCTTAATCAGGATGAAGTGCCTTTGTTGCTGGCGGAACGAAAAGTAAAAAAAGCCACAAAGACCGTTTTGATTTATTTACAGATTGATGGCCAACCGGTCGATCCTTCCCGATGGTTTCAGGAGTCGCCCTACAAACCAACATTAAAAGAACTCGGGCAGGATGGAAAGTGGACGGCCATTGCCTATGAGCGATTGTTAGAAGGCTATAATCCTGACTGGCGCATTTTTGCCCGCTCAGCCTCAGACGCTAAAGGCCCGGCCATGGCGTTCATTGCTGCCCTTGATGCCGCTGCCTCGGCAGGTATAGAACCCAACTATAATATGAAAGTAATTTTGGATTTTGAGGAGGAGATGGGCTCCCCTCACCTTCCGGCAGCCGTTACGAAATATAAAAGTGAATTGAGTGCCGATATGTTTATTATTTATGACGGACCAAGGCATATTAGTAATAAACCGACCCTGACCTTTGGCGCCCGCGGCATTGCTGACATTACATTAACCACGTTTGGTCCGCGGGTTCCGCAGCACAGCGGTCATTATGGAAACTACGCGCCAAACCCAGCGTTCAGGCTATCGAAAATCCTGGCTTCAATGAAGGATGATGATGGTCGTGTGATTATTCCCAGATTTTATGATGGGGTTAATTTATCTGATGCGGATAAAAAAATCCTGGCTATGGTTCCAGATGATGAAGCAGAAATTCAGAAAAAAATTGGAATAGCGAAGGCCGAAAAAGTGGGCAACACCTATCAGGAGTCTATACAATATCCCTCCATTAATGTCCGTGGTATGAATTCATTGTTTACCGGAAAAGAAGCTCGAACCCTTGTACCTGCTACCGCCACTGCCGAAATTGATGTCCGCCTTGTGCCGGGGAGTAATGCCGAAGAACTTATAGGATTGATACGAAAACACATTGCCGATCAAGGCTATTACCTTGTGGAAAAAGAACCAACAGAAGAGGAGCGGATGAAATACGATAAAATCGCTGCCTTTGAATACAGTGTATCGTACGAGGCATTCCAAACGCCTTACGAAAGTGAGGTAGGAATTTGGTTAAGTAAGGCCATGTTCAGTGCTTTTGGCAAGGAACCCATTAAAATACGGATGGCGGGAGGTTCAATTCCAATATCTCCTTTTGTGACTACACTCGGAGTTCCTGCGGTAACTGTTCCTACAGTAAATGCCGATAACAACCAGCATGCGCCCAATGAAAACATTAGAATTGGAAATTATGTGGACGCGGTAAAGACATTTATCGCCATTCTTGCCGAAAAATTATAAGTCTGGAATTTAATCCAACCATCACCTTCCAAGTTCGGCCCTCAAAAACTATCTTGCGCCTGTGGATAGTTTTGTCGTTTCAGCACGTAAATACCGACCGTTAGGATTTGATGAAGTTGTAGGCCAGGAGCACATAACGACTACGCTCAGAAATGCCATCGAAAGCAACAAACTGGCACAGGCTCTTCTTTTCTGCGGACCGCGTGGAGTTGGAAAAACCACATGTGCCCGGATTGTCGCACGCATGATCAATGGCTTTGAAGAAAAAGCAGAATTAAAAACATTAAACATTTTCGAACTTGATGCAGCTTCAAACAATTCGGTTGAAGACATCCGGAATCTGATTGACCAGGTTCGTTATCCGCCACAATTTGGAAAATATAAGGTGTACATCATTGACGAGGTGCACATGCTATCTAATTCAGCATTTAATGCATTCCTTAAAACACTGGAAGAGCCCCCTTCCTATGCTATTTTCATTCTGGCCACTACCGAAAAGCATAAAGTAATTCCAACCATACTTTCACGGTGTCAGATTTTCGATTTTAACCGCATCCAGGTATCCGACATCGCCAGGCAATTGAAGAAAATTGCTACCAAAGAAGGTGTAGACGCGGAAGACGAAGCGTTGCACCTGATAGCTCAAAAGGCAGATGGCGCCTTGCGAGATGGCCTCTCCATTTTTGATCTTATGGTTACTTTCTCTTCCGGGAATAAAGTGACCTTTCAGGATGTCATTACCAATCTGCACATTCTCGATTACGAATATTATTTTAAGGTAGTGGATGGTTTGCTCGCTCAACAAGTCACCACACCCATTCTCATTCTTGATGAAATCCTTCGCAAGGGATTTGATGGTCAAAATTTTATCGTTGGACTAAGTGAGCATTTGCGCAACCTGCTGGTTGCACAGGATGCCCGCACAGTTCAACTCATGGAAGTCCCTGAAAGCATACAGCAAAAATATGCTGAACAAGCCCGGGTGGCCGATGTCTCATTACTCCTGTCCTGGCTGAATATTGCCACACAATGTGACATCAATTATAAAAGCAGTAAAAACCAACGATTGCTCGTTGAATTGGCTTTGATGAAGATGGCCCATGTGCATTCGGTCATTGACTTTTCGGAATTACAATCTGAATCTTCTGCAGCATCAATTCCCAAACCAGAGGGCGTAAAAAAAAAAGTCAGTTAGAGCCTGAACAAAAGGAAAAAGATTCTCCTCCTCCACAAGAGAATATAACCGCAGCGCAGCCAGCCAACGGCAACCCTTTGCGGCCAAAGGCCACCCTTAATATCCAACATGTGTTAAAAAATGGAAACGGTAACGCTGCAAAATCAGATTCGGATAAGCCTGTTGCGGCAGCTATCAGCAAACCCATTAAAGAAGAAGAGTTACAAATTGCCTGGCTTGAATTTGCGCAACGAAGAAAGGAGCAGGTACCTGAATTTCAATTGCTCTCCCGCCCTTTCGATTTTAAGGAAAACGTGATTACCGTACATCTGTCCAACGCGGTGGAGGAGCCGCTCCTTCATGGATTAAAACAAGAACTTACTTATTTTCTTCGCGAACGACTTAGTAATTCTGAAATTACCATTAAAGCAACTCTGGGAAAAGTTGAACCCAAAAAATAGCATACACTAATAAAGAACGATTTGAGTTACTGGCCAGCAAATACCCCGATCTGCTTGAACTTAAAAACCGCCTTGGACTTGATCCGGAGTTTTAGACAGGACTGTCCCGGTTTAACCGTTTAATACCATTCAGCCAGCCTTATAATTTACTAAACCCTGAATACCTGAATTCGTAGTAGTACTAGGAGTACGTCATTTATGGCTATTTTTACAATATATTCTAGATTTCAATGCTAAAAAGGACCATCGTACTGACACTTTTATTTTATTGACGATGATTAACGGTGCAGGAAATACCCAAATAAATCCAATCGCTATCAAGTACGCGGAAGATAACCTTGAGCTTAAAACATTGGAAAGCCCTGATGACAGCGACCACCCTGTTGCAGTAACGTTGCCAAAAGGAATAATAGGATTTTATTTTTGCTTAACGGGAAGTGCGAATTTTATTTTTAGTCCCCGGTACAATCGAAATATTGGGGAGGCCGCCAACTT
This sequence comes from Flammeovirgaceae bacterium, assembly GCA_012032815.1. Classification (GTDB taxonomy): domain Bacteria; phylum Bacteroidota; class Bacteroidia; order Cytophagales; family Cyclobacteriaceae; genus ELB16-189. Next base: position 27,961 of record JAAUQD010000002.1, on the reverse strand, counting down.
TCTATTTTATAATCCGGATCAGGAACTCACATTCAACCTGGAGATGGAGAAAGGTACCCGGATTGTGATTTTACTAATCCCCATTGCCAGTCTTCATCAGTTGTTCTTTCATGAGCCACAGGGTCTTCCGATTTTACATGAGGATAATCGGAACAGAAGTTTTATGATGAGCAAAAAATTCCACCTCATCTTGCCATTGTTCTGAATCAGCTGTTTACCATGCAGCTGGGTGAAGCTGCAGAGAAAATATTTTATAAAGGCAAAGTCTTTGAAATACTGGGTCTATATTTTTCTTCCAAGACACCGGATGTTGGTAATTGCCCATTTCTCCGCGATGAGGAAGCCGTTCGAAAAATTAAACAGGCCAAAGATTACATCCTTAAAAATCCAAATACCACCCACACACTTAAAGCACTGTCTAAATTAATAGGACTAAATGAATACCAACTGAAATCAGGATTTAAGGAAGTGTACGGAACTACTGTATTTGGATTTATTCTGGATCACAAACTTGACCAGGCCCGCTTTCTTCTCGACAAGGGACAGCACCATGTAAACGAAGTAGCGTTTGAAATCGGATACACCAATCCCAGTCATTTCATTGCAGCCTTTAAAAAGAAGTTTGGGATGACGCCAAAAAAATACATGATGGCGCAAACACCAAAAAAAACATACTGAATACAGCTTTCTCCTATTTTTTGTCCTCGTAATTCTGAAAGGAGTATACAAAGCCCAATGTGAAAAACTGATTGTATTGCAAACCACTATCCTGATCTATATCATACAACAGCACTCCACCTAAATTGACATCAATAAAATTATTCACTTTAGCTGACAGTTTCAGCTCCAGTCGCTGGTCAATGGTTTTAGCTTCGAAGGTTTCGTAGTTTGCAAAAAGAAGATATCGGAATTTCAAATTAAGATTTTTAGCAATGTCTTTTTTGAAATCCGCTGTAAGCTGAAACGCATACCATTCGAACCGGCCATTATCGTTCGGATCCACACCGTAGGGCATTGATCCCACTGTAGTGACAAAGCGCTGTGCATCGTTTACAATCGTAGCTCTTGGCGAAAGCGGAGAAATACGAACTTTAAAATATTCGACTGGATGGTATTCAAAACCAAACGATGCGGTGATGAAGGCCGGAGCCATGATGTCAGAAATTAAAAGTTCCTGCTCTACCCCATTGACATCATCCTCGTATTTAAATCCCTTTGAAAACTGGGAGAGAAAATTTAAGGATGCATAGGTACTCCATTTTTTAGAAAGCTCATGCCCGAATTTTGTGTCGAGGTAAAAGCGGTCAAGTGTCTTTCGAAAACCCTGCCCCTCGTTATTTACATATCCGTAGCCAAGATCAACATCGTTATCCCAACTGGTCTTGTCTTTCTTATACTTGGTAACCCAGTGTACCACAGCCACGGCACCGATCGAGTTTGTACCTCCCGCGGTCCAATTGGACGAAAAGGAAGCCTGATTTATATTAAGGCCAACCTTAATGTACTTTTTCCAATGCGTGGTTGAATCGACCTTAATAACCTGGCCTGAAGCAGAAAAGAAAAGGAAAATTGCAGTGCTGAGAAATACTAGATTTTTCATGTGTTTGGTTTTTTGTGTCAAAATAACACAAATACCAAACTATATTTAAAAATTATTTACACTGATTTCTTCCAGGGAGATTTCGGTGAGCGGTTTGGTGATGAATTTGATGACATGATTATTATTGACGATTTTGTCGATGTCGCGCTTGTTATCGGAACTGGATAAAATGATGACTTTACACTTGCTTTTCACCAGCTCGCTGAATTTTTCAAATTCGTATAAAAACACAAACCCATCCACAATGGGCATGTTGATATCCAGGAAAATAATGTTGGGAAGATTATCGGGATTGTTCTGATTATCCTTTAAATACTCAAGCGCGCCCTTTCCCGAACTTTTCACCTCTACCCTTCCGGAAAATTTGGTGATTTCAATAATTCTCTTGCTTATGAAATTATCGGTTTCGTTATCATCGACCAACATCACAAGATCCACTTTTACATCAGTTTCCATCACAATTCAACAGTTCTAAAATAGCTATAAATTCAAAATCGTTTCAAAAATCCATTATTTTATTAATATCGAAAAAACGCAAATCTCCATCATGGCAGGCACGTAAGAAAACAACAGAAATAGAACATTATTTTTGATAAACGATCAGTTTCTCACCCCTGGTAACAGAAAAGTCCTGTTTTTTATTCCAATCCATCAATTCCTTAATGGTGATATTATACTGACGAGCAATACTGTATAAGGTTTCACTTTCTTCAACTTCATGATAGGTCGCTTTACCGGTATCAGTTTTATCCTCCAGGGTATTTTCGGGCCTTGAAATCACCAGTACCTGGCCGGTTTGAATTCCGTCATTGATCTGTAGCGAATTCCATGATAATAATTCAGTAATAGGAACATCGTATAGTTTTGAAATGGAATACAGTGTTTCACCCGATTCAACGGTATGAGAAGAAGTCGATTCAGCGGATTGGCTTGGAGCATCAAGTGGAGGAATGTTTTCAGAAATATTCTCAATCTGCGAAGCTTCATTTTCCTTTTTTGCAGTTTGAATTTCAGGCGAAGTGTGGAGCGTATTGGCTGCGGAAGCAAACCAGTCGAAATCGCTCTCGGTATCTACCTCAACAGTCATGGTATTCTCGTTGTTATAAATGCCTTCTTCCGGCTTTGGCGTGTTTAGCCAAACCAAATCATTTTCACTGATATTCCCATTTGGTAAATCGTTGTATTTCTTAAGCCGTTTGAGTTGCACACCGTATACCTGGCTGATTGACCATAGCGATTCACCCTGAAGCGCATAATGGTGATCGGTTTCACTTTTTTTCTTTTTGGCCGATAAGAAATAATAATCTCCGGCTTTTATTTTGTGCACGATCTCAATGTCATTGTACTTTAATAGTCGTGAAAGTTTTATATCGCCTCGTGCGGCCAGCTGCGCTAAACTTTCTCCCGACCGAGCTTTGATCACTCGCACAGAATTAATGCTTGAGAATTCAGATGCTTCCACTATTGATTTTGGTGTTGCTTTGGTTTCGACCGGTTTAGCCTGAGCAACCGCAGTACCAAAGGTGAGCTGATGAAAGCCGTCCATCGATTCACCCACGGGGATCAATACCACATAAGACTTATCACCCGGAATCGTACCGTTCTTTGCCCACTTGTTGTGTTCACGTAATGAAAGCACATCCACAGAAACTTCATCAGCAATTTCATCCAGCGTTTTTTGCGAGCGCGTTTCATATTGAATCACCTTTAGCAGAGGGTCGCCAGACACGGCATACTCGAAAGCCACTTTATGAGCAAGATATTTTTTGATATACCAGTACGTATCTGAAGTGATGTTCATGGTGCGTTCGCCATTGTATTTGTCGCCTACCGAGCGCTGAACGCCTCCTGCTCCCATCTGATAGGACTGCAATGCCAGCAGCCAGTTGTTGAACATGTAGTTGCTCTTTTTGAGATACGTAGCCGCACCTTTTGTGCTGGCGATCAAATTCATACGCTCATCTATAACATGATCTACACGCATGCCCACTTCGAGTGCGGTAAAGTCTTTGAATTGCCAATAGCCCACTGCATTGGACGTTGATACCGCATCGGAGATCAACGCGCTTTCCTGTAGAACGAGATATTTAAAATCATCGGGCACGCGCTCTTCTTTGAATATTTTTTCAATGATGGGGAAATAGGTTTTTGCCCGCTCTACTTTAAGATTAAAATACTTTGGTGATTGCGTAAGCTTGTCCACGTCCTCCTGAATCTCCCGCCTGGCATCGTCTTTAATAACCAACGTCATGCCGGCAAACGGAATCTTATGGGGCACTTCAGGAGTCTGACTATACGATGTCAACACTCCGAAAAAAGTAGTGCTGAGAGTATCCTCATTTCGAACTCAAATATACACGTTCTTTTTGATCCATCCATTAAAGCGAAGGAAGACTACTTTTTACGTATAATCATTATTCCGTCACGAACGGGCAAAAGCACATTTTCTACCCGGTCATCGGCCTGGACTTTAGCATTAAAGGCAAGAATACCCTGTGTATCTTTATCGGGTTTGGGTTGCAATACTTTCCCGCTCCATAATACGTTGTCGGCCAATATGAATCCCCCCGAGTGCACTTTGTCAATGACCATTTCAAAATACAGAGAATAGTTTTCCTTATCGGCATCTATGAATACAAGATCAAACTTCTCATGCAGGGAAGGAATGATTTCCTGAGCATTCCCAATCATGCATTTGATTGAACACTCTAGTCCGGCTGAAGCAATTGCCGTGGTGACGGTTCTTGTAAGCTCTTCATTATTGTCGATTGTAATTACCAGGCCATCGTTAGCTAGTCCTTCTGCCAGGCAAATGGCCGAATACCCGGTATACGTTCCTACCTCCAGCACACGCCTCGGTCTGATCATATGGCTTATAAAGGAAAGAAATCTCCCCTGAAGGTGTCCGGACAACATTCGCGGCATGAGAACATTTGCCTGCGTGTGGCGATTCAGGTCGGACAATACTTTTGGTTCGGGAGATGTATGCGCTTCTGCGTAAGCCTGAAGCTGTGGATCAATAAATTCCATTTTATGTTCATTTATGTGGGACAAAAATAGTTAAATGCAACGCCAAAGCTTGTTCAAGTGCGAACGAAAATGACCGTATCCGATCATCTATATTGATTGTTATCAATCAAAATTTGTAAAATAGCAGAGGTATTAAAGATGGCACAGCACTTGTAAAACCAATATGGATATGGAAGATCAACGAGTTAAAACCTGCTTTACAATTACATTTACGGATGAGCAATACAACCGGGCAAAAAATTATGTTTCGGATATGAAGCGACATCCTAACCGTGTATTCTGGATCGGAAAAGAAGGGAAGTCAGAAGATGAACTGGTCATTGAACAAATTGCTCATCGCATTCTTTCCGGCTTTATAATGATGATCCGTTCAATGCCAGCAAGCACATCATTAAGATGGATAGCATAACCTCGGCTTAGAGTTTCACTTTCGTGGCCGGATTGCCAAAGACAGTTTCTCCGGCTTTTACCGATTCAATAACTACCGAACCTGCACCCAGGCGTGCACCCTTGCCTATTGAAACCCCCGACACAATCGTAACACCAGAGCCAATAAAAACTTCATCACCCACCGTCACTTCGTGATTGATAACGGTACCGGCTCCAATATTTACAAAATCTCCGATTGATGTATCGACACCGACCAGTACACCGTCCTGCAGGATGGTGTGATTGCCTATAGTGGATCCCGGAGCGAGCGTTGCGCGCTGATCAATAAAATTGCCGTGGCCGATTGTTGTCGTGGACGAAAGCGATGCCGCAGGATGCACCGCATTTACAGGCTGAACCTTGTAGGTCTCGTTTAGCATTTTTACCAGGCTTTTTTTTACGGATACTTCATCCATGGCGATAAACGCTTCGCATTTTTTACCCAGATGTTTTAGCAGCGATTCATCCTCAACATGGCCCAGTACGGTGACGTCATCCAGTTCGGACGGCTGGTTTTTTTTGGAGTCATGCAAAAAGCCATAGATGACAACTTCATTTTGTTCAAAAATTTCTTTGGCCAGGCGGCAAGGTAGTTAGCCCCAAAAATGATAACCGGATTTTTCATAAAATTTATATTATGCCAAATGTACAAGGATTTTGTGATGGCTTTCCAACTTAAATTATTAAGCTTTGCTTACCTATTATAAACAAAGCCCATAGTGACCGCTGCGGATGCAATGAATGAACTGGAAGTGACAAAACAAACTGCGCATACATTGATTCAGGATTTTGAAAAATTAGGTATCCTGAAAGAACAAACTGGAATTAAACGAAACCGCATCCTCATCTTTGAAGAGTACTTAAACTCATTTAAGCGATAAATGGCGAACATAAGACAACTAGCCGAAAATAATCGCGGCATAGTTAATTCCTAAATATTTAAAATCCACCCTTTTTGTTTTTAGCTTTATAGTCGTGTCCTGATGGCTTTCCATTTGCTGAAGACCCGATACGCAATGCCATCGCTTCCGTCTTTAGCAAACTCGCCTTCATGCCATGACTACGTTAACCCCGACATTAGCGGTAATTTTGATGAAATTAGAAGACATACTATCAAAATATAACAAGTATCTTCTAGGAATTGCCCTTGTACTATCATCCATTGCAATTTCAATAAGAGGGAGTAATGGTGAGGTTAAATTGGTTTTACATAACTATCCAGCGCTTATAACTTTATTGATAACCGTAAGCTTATTCTTAGTTGCCATCTATTTTCATATTAATAGAAAGAAAATTTCAAATCTTTCAAGTCAAATAAAAGAACAGTCCCAATTTCAGGATGACGGAATAGATGTCCTTCTCAATGGATTGACAGAAAGACAAAGGGAAGTGTATGACTTGATTATATTAGGTAAGAGTAATAAAGAGATAATGACCGAGCTATTCGTTGCGCAAAGCACGCTAAAATCACACATTAACCAGATATATAGAAAACTAGATATTAAAAGCAGGAGAGAATTAAAATCAAAAATAAAGAATTGAAAATCAATGCTATGTAATAACATCAACCCTTTATCAACCCCCAATTATTTGTTCAAATTGATGACAATAGAGAAATTGCGCTCTTAAATTTTAACTTAAATAAATGTATTATGAAAAGTAATTTATTGTATTTCGCAATGTTTCTTTTAGTCCTGTGTTTGCCATTTAGAGGCAATGAAGAAGGGGTTCGATGGTTATGGGAAGACATTACATGGATACCCACCTTTATGATATTTGTTTCATTGATATGTATAGGCTTTTACCTATATAAGAAACGAGGGATTAATAAAACAAACGTTAGCCAGCATTAGGTACAAAACATAGGGCATATGGTGCTTTCCCAAAGACTGGGCTTTTTAGGCAGCTTTTTCTCGGGTCACAGAATTAATGACTAAAGTTACAGGAGAGAAAATCAGTATAGAAGTGTCAATCCACTACGTTTTTATTCTAATAAAAGAAAGGAATGAATTGAAAGCGGGTTTGCCGTGGTAATGACAATCCTGCACTTCATACCACGATTTCAAAGTGAGCTAGAAATTTCAGAAAACTACAAATTGTTGACAGGTAAGAATCCGACTACACTAAAAGAATTTATTGAAAGTGAAAAAGAAAAGTTTGATGACCGCTTCAACCAATAAATTTCTTACGACTTAAATGGCAGATTACGATACACATTACCAAACAGAGGATTTATTCGGAGAACCATATCCTGAGCTGATTGATTTTTTTAAGCACTATGAGCCAAAGGGCAAACTAGTTGATTTAGGCTGCGGGCAAGGTCGAAATTCGATTTCTCTGGCAAGACTCGGATACAAAATCACAGGAATTGATAATTCAAAAGTCGGCATTGACCAATTGTATACTACATCAAAAAAAGAAGGACTATATGTAACAGGGCTAGTTGGCGATATCTATTCATTTGATAGCTACCAGGATTTTGATATTGTACTGCTTGACTCAATGTTTCATTTTGAGAAACGAGACATAAAACGAGAAACTAACCTGATTGACAAGATTGCAAAACGGATAATCAGAAACGGGCTGATTTGTATTTGCATTCAAGACACAGGACAAAAAAGAAAGATACTAAAGGATGCGTTTGCTAATTCGGGAATTGACTTTGATATTTTAAATGATTCTACCTTGACTTACAATTACGAGGATAAAGAATCCGGATACAAATCGAAGACAAAATATTGCATGTATATCGTGAGAAAGAAATAACAATGCAGGAAAGCACATCCGGTTTCGAATTCATTTTAGTAAAACTCCCCTAGTTATTCTCTACCCTTCACGTCAATGATAACCCTTACTATTCTTTCCTTTTTGTATCCATCATAATGGTTACCGGGCCGTCATTGATCAGGTGTACTTTCATATCGGCACCAAATTCTCCAGTAAAAATATACTTGTGCATTGCCTCGCACATAGAAGCGATTAACTTTTCATACAATGGAATGGCCACATCAGGTTTGGCGGCTTTAATGTAGCTGGGCCTGTTGCCTTTTTTGGTGCTGGCATGAAGCGTGAACTGGCTCACCAGCAAAACATCGCCACCGATTTCCAATACACTCTTATTCATAACCCCTTCCTCATCATTGAAAATACGCAGGTTGGCAATCTTGGAAGCCAGCCATGTGATGTCTTCATCCGCATCAGCGTTTTCTATACCCACCAGAACCAAGAGTCCCTGTCCTATTTTTGATTTTATGGTATAGTTGATCTCCACCGAAGCTTCCTTTACACGTTGAATGACCGCAATCATACGAAGGACTGCATCAGCTTAGAGTCATGAAAAAATACACCCGTTGTCTCCTGCTTTGCAAAATGCACCATAGCCTTCGCCACCTTCAATGAATCGATTGCTTTCACATTAGCCGGAAACATAAATCCCAAAATTTTATACACTACTTTACCTACATCTTCACCGATGCGACTTTCCTCCCTGGTGCCCAGAAGTAGCGATGGCCTGAAAATATGAAGTGAACTAAATCCAATCAAAGAAAGCGCTTCTTCAACATCACCTTTCACCCGGTTATAATAAAACATGGAGTTCTTATTGGCTCCGGTAGCCGATACCAGCATGAAGGCTGAAGCACCCAATGATTTAGTATGCTTTGCTATTTCCACCGGAAAGGTGAAATCAACTTTATAAAAATTTTCTTTTGTTTTGGCCTTTCGCATGGTAGTACCCAGGCAGCAGAAAATATGATCGGCTTTTATCTGCTCTTTCAGGCCACTCACATCACTTAAGTCGGTAATGATGTTTTGTATTTTGGTGTGCTGAAGATCGAAGGGCCTTCGACTCATTACTTTGACCACATCATAATACCCATCATTGACCAGGAGATTAACCAATTGCTGGCCGATCATGCCTGTTGCACCCGCTACCAGGGCCGTCTTCATCAGAATATTTGTTGAATCTCCTTTTTCAGTTCGCTGAGCGCGTGCGCCAGCGGGTCGACCTTTTTATCCATGGTCAGTTGAAAAATCTTTTTTGCCAGGTCAATCCCTGTGTTTTCTGCAGTCATATCTTGAGCCGCATCGTTAATCATAATCACTAAATCTTCTTTTGCGTTGCGGATCAGGTTCCAGACTTCTTCCGTCATGTACACCTGCTGGGAAACATTGTGATTGTATTCGTTCCGGATTTCATCCAATAACACTTTTTGCAAATCGCGGGCTTTGTAATCAGGATTGTTGAGGCGAACCAAAAGATTTTGAGGTGTAATGCGTTCAATAAACAGTGTCATGCGCTCATAGGCGGCTACCCGTGCGGGCAAAATGGTTTCTATGCTGCGCGAACGGACTTCCAGTTTCTTCAATTCAATTTCCCGAAGAATAAACGATCGCACGATCAGGTACACCGCATACAATACGATCGAAGCGGGTAATACTATCTTTCCAAACTCAATTAATGCCTCCATAAGAAATTTATTCAATCAAAATTATGTTGAAAATTAGATAATTTTACCGGTATTATGGTGAATTACTATGTTTGAAGCACTAACGCCTGTCTTACTAACGAGCAAAGCCGCTGAGGAAGTGCGCAAAATCAGGGAAACAAAAAAAATTGCACCTGAATACGGACTGCGCGTGGGTGTGCAAAGTGGCGGTGGATGCGGCAGCGGCTCCTCATTGATCATCGGTTTTGATAAAAAGAAGGAAGCTGACATGGAATATATAAGCGAGGGAATTACCGTTTATATTGATAAGAAGCATACGCTGTACCTCATCGGTAAAGAAGTAGACTTTATTGATACCGCTGAAGTCCGTGGATTTATGTTTGTCGATCCCGTGTAACGACTTCTGCCGCGCTTTTTCTGACTGTCACTACAGCCTTTCTGCAAACTCCCCCAATGGGCGGATTGAACTTGGATATTCTCACCTCTACATTAACCACACTTTTAAATTCAATGAGAGCTTCTTGCGCAATGGCATGGCCAACCGATTCGAGAAGCTTTGAAGGCTTCTCCATTTCGTTTTTTACGATGGTGTAGAGTGATTCATAATTGACCGTACCTGTAAGATCATCATCGAAAGCAGATTCTTCAAACTCCGTCTCGACTTCAATATCAACTTCGTACTTATTTCCGGAGGATCGCTCATGCGGATAGATGCCGTGATAGGCATGGAATTCCAACCCTTGCAGGGCAACCTTACCGGTCATTGAATTTCGTCAAAGAAAGATTTTTCCGGTTTGTACGCTTCTGGCTTGGGTACGGCCGGAATAACCGGTGCTTCTGTAGTGATCGGAACTGAAGGTTTCTCAGCAACAGGCTGAGGTTTCACTTCGACAGGTTCAGGTACAGAGTTGGGATAAATTACTTTTTTACTTTCGCGTTTCGCCATCATCAAATGTTGTTCGGCATCAAAATGACGCGCGCTTTTCTTTAGCCGTTCAATACGCTCAATAGTTTCACTGGAAAGTCGGTTTAGATCTGAAATCAGGTTATCACGCTGTGCTTCCAGATTCTTATAACTTTCTACCATTTCTTTTAATCGCTCCTCCATCGCCCCCAGCATTTCTTTGGAAGTGACTTCGGCATTTTCCATTACATTTTTGGCTTTTCCCTTTGCTTCGTTCAGCATGCCTTCAACTTTCAGTTGAGTTTCCTTCAGGTGCAGTTCAGCGGTCTTGTGTGCCTGATCGATCACATTGGCACCTGTGTCTTCGGCTGTCTTTAGTGTTTTAAAGAGTGAACTTTCTACCTCGCGTAGTTTGCTCACTTCGCGTTCAGAAGCCTCAAGCTTTATTTTATACTCTTTAACTTCGTCTTGCACTCGTTCCCATTCTTGCGACATGGAAAGGAGAAAAGCGTTTACTTCATCTTTGTCGTATCCGCGTAATGCTTTTCAAAACTCCGTTGCCTGATTTCAAGCGGTGTTACTTTCATGATTTCCCGGGTTGTGGTTAGTAATTGCGTTTAAAAAATACCAGTCCGAATTGTTTCTAAATAGCGCCAAGTTACAAAAATGTTTAGTATTCATTAATGGAAACGGTGAATTCCCTGTATCCGGTATGGGCTCATTTAGAAGAAATTGAAATATTTTTGGTAAAAAAGAAGCAAACCCCTACTCCATGCCCCGAATAAAATCAGATTGGTCTGCCACCGAAAGTGGATGGGCGTTATGGAAAATAACTGAATCAGCGGATGAACTGGCCGTTTTGGCTTCGCCAGCTCTTTGCCCGGTTGATATCATCAGTGCCAATAAGAAGTTGGAGTGGCTGGCCGGAAGGGCGTTAATGAAATCCATGGTCGAACATCTGGGTTTTGAGTTTGTGGGAATACGAAAAGATGAATATGGCAAGCCCGCACTGGTCAACCTGCCTCATCAAATTTCAATTTCACATTCTTACCCTTACGTTGCCATCCAGATTGACCGGAATTATGAGGTTGGGATTGATCTTGAGCAACCCAAAAAGAAATTACTTAACATCGCTCATCGTGTACTTGATCCTATAGAACTGGAAGATGCCGGAACCGATGAAGTAAAGCACTGTGTTTATTGGTGCGCTAAAGAAGCCTTGTATAAAATTTACGGCAAGCGTGGGCTTTCGTTTTCCGAAAACCTGAAGATCGCCCCTTTTAATTTGCAGGAATCAGGGAGCCTGAATGCCGAAGTAAAAAATCAGACAACAATACTAAAAGCTGCGTTGAAGTATCAGGTGTCTCATGACTTTGTTTTAGTGATTACGGATACAAAAAATTAAGAACTAATTTTTAATCTAATAATGGATGGAGGATGGCCGCTGAACGAATGCCTAAACCCCCAGGTCACCACCGTCTGAAATATCCACAAGCAGAACCTTCACTTCATCTGCTTTAGCATGCTCTCCCATCTTTTCAAAAGACATAACCAGGTTTCTCAAAACTCTCCGAATGATTTCGGTATTGTCACAGGGTTCAAAAAAAGAATCGCGGGGAGCAAGGTGAAGTTCGTGAATGTAGTTTTCAATATCCGATTTCGAAAATATCAAGCCCCGGTTGAAGGCATTAATATAAAATTGAGTATGTAGCGGGTCTTTATACGTAACCACAAAAAGATTTGGAAGATTAACGCCATACACCGGAATTTTTAGCCGTTGACAAACAAGAAGGTAAATGGCACATAACGTTATCGGGTTTCCTCGCTTGGTTTCAAGTACAACGTTGATCAGTGAATTGCCAGGTGAATGAAAGTTCTTTGTATTGGCACCAAACTTCAACTTACTAAACAAAACACCATTGATGACCTTCACCTGATCGATAGGCACCAGGTCATCCCTGAATTCCAGCCAAACATCATAATAAATTTGTTCCAGGTGTTGCTTTAGTTTCTCCAACTCCAGATCAGGATACTGATAGGTAGCTACAATCCATAATCCCGTAAGCAAATCCAAATCCTTTCCTGAGTACCAATCGGCCAACCGCTCCTTGACAAGGTGATATTGAAGCGTATGCACCAGGTCCTCGATTCGCTGCTGAACACCCGGGTTGAAATTGCTCTCCCATTCTTTTTCCAGAAACGGAATAGCGGAAGTGCCCAGGCTTAAAATTTTTCCTTCTACATGTGAGATGATAGACTGGTCATCGTCATCCAGCAGCGACACCAACGCCTTTAGTTCCTTTTCATCCATCAGGTCTGAATAACGCCTACATTGAATTTTTTAATGGGCGCATGATCTGCGGCTTCGATACCTGTTGAAATCACAAAACGTGTTTCAAGCGGATCGATAATTCCATCCACCCACAACCTAGAAGCGGCATAGTAAGGACTAAGCTGTTCATTGTATCGATCAGTAATCTCTTTCAACAACTCATTTTTCTCTTCATCAGAAATGGTTTGGGCTTTTGACTTCAAAGTCGACATGCGAATCTGAAGTAAGGTTTGCGCAGCAGCGTTTCCACTCATAACGGCAATCTGTGCCGTAGGCCAGGCATAAATTAGTCTGGGATCGTACGCCTTTCCACACATAGCATAATTACCGGCACCATAAGAATTGCCTATAATGAACGTGAATTTGGGTACAGTAGAGTTTGCCATCGCATTTACCATTTTTGCGCCATCTTTAATAATACCACCATGCTCGGCACGACTGCCCACCATAAACCCACTTACATCCTGCAAGAACACCAACGGAATTTTCCGTTGGTTGCAATTCATGATAAACCGGGCAGCTTTATCCGCGCTATCTGAATAGATAACACCTCCCATCTGCATTTCACCCTTCTTTGTTTTTACAATCTGACGCTGATTGGCAACGATGCCCACCGCCCAGCCATCGATGCGTGCATAGCCGCACAAAATAGTCTGTCCGTACAGCGATTTGTATTCCTCAAACTCAGAATTATCGACCAATCGCTCAATAATTTCATGAGTATCATAGGGCTTTGATCGGTCGGAAGGCAATATTCCAAAAATCTCTTTTGGATTTTTTTTTGGTGGTGTGGATTTTATCCTGCTAAATCCTGCTTTCTTATTGTCTCCAATTTTATCCATAAGTTTCCTGATATAATCCAGGCAGGCCTGGTCATTTGGAAACTTATTATCGGTTACACCTGAAATCTCACAGTGCGTTGTGGCACCGCCCAGTGTCTCATTGTCAATGTCCTCACCTATAGCTGCTTTTACCAGGTATGATCCAGCCAAAAATATCGAACCCGTTTTGTCGACAATCATAGCCTCATCTGACATAATCGGTAAATAAGCACCTCCGGCCACACAGCTGCCCATGATGGCCGCTATCTGCACAATTCCCATGGAGGACATCCTGGCATTATTTCTAAACTGTCGTCCAAAATGTTCTTTATCTGGAAAAATTTCATCCTGCATGGGTAGAAACACTCCGGCACTGTCCACCAGATAGATAATGGGAAGTTTGTTCTCCATGGCGATTTCCTGAGCTCGCAGATTCTTTTTTGCAGTGATAGGAAACCATGCACCGGCCTTTACCGTGGCATCGTTGGCTACGATAACACAGGTTCTTCCGCTTACTGTACCAACGCCCGTCACCACACCCCCTGAAGGACATCCGCCATATTCATCGTACATCCCGTGTGCTACAAACAAACCAACCTCAAGGAATTTTGATCCCTTGTCGGTAAGATGGTCAATGCGTTCTCGTGCTGTAAGTTTTCCCTTGCGGTGCTGCCCCTCGATTTTTTTATCTCCCCCCCCTTTTCTGGTGTTCTTCTCGTTTTTCTTTAACTCAGAACAAAGGAGTTTGAACTGATCTTCATTTTTATTAAACTCCAAATCCATGCGCTGGACTAGTTTTCTTTTTGATTTCCGGACTCCTCTTCGCGTCTTCTGTCTTTCTCAATTTTTTCTGGCTTTTACCCAGCGGTGCCATGAAATGCTTTGGGTTATTGTCAAAATGATTGACCAGACTATCGAGGTCAATCAGCAAGGTATTCAGGTTAACATACAGTGAGTCTTCGGTCATCAGTCGACTAACCGTGTTGTCACCGCTTTTCAATTTTTTGAGCGTCTCATCCAAACTGGCAAGGGTTTCCTGTGTCTTCAGCAAGGTCTTATTCATTTCTATTTGCTTAAGTGAATCAGAAAGTGTTTTGAAATTGGCTAATGTAGGTTTCAAGTCACGGAGTGTCCCGTTGATGCTACCTGTAACCGATTTTAAATCCACGCTCAACTCATCAATTTTTGAGTTCGCATTAAGAATCGTCCGGTTAAGATAAGCCGGTGTATTGCCTAACCTCAGGAAAAGTGTATCCAGGTGTTGAGAGTTTTTTGCCAGATTGTCAAGTATCGTATTCAATCTTCTGAGTGTCGATTGCATATTGTCGGCAACAGGCTCGGCTGATTCAGTAAATACATCGAAGATTCCCTTTGCTGCTTCCGCTAAAATGGTATCACCCGGCTCCACGATGTTGCGTCCATGACCGATGTCCAGAAAAATTGATTTACCACCTAGAAAATCGCTATTCAGAATTGCTTTTGTAGAATCATTGAGAACAATTTCTGCATTGATATCTATTTCCACAAGCACCTTGTTGTCTTGCTCCTGAAGAATTTTAATATGACTTACACGCCCTACTGCGAAGCCACTGACCAAAACCGGATTGGATACTGTTAACGCATCCACATTGTCGTAAACCGCATAGTATTTGCTGGAGGATGAAAAGAAGTCAATCCCTTTAAGGAAATTAAAACCAAAATATAAAATGACCAGTCCGGAGGCCACGAAAATCCCTACAATTAATTCTTTACTTTTCACACACTTAGTTTATTGATTCGATATGACTTTTATAATCCTTAAAAGCACGATAAATGCCTGAGGCAATGAGATCCTGTCCGTTTTCGCTCTTCAAGAAATTCTCCTCTTTATTATTCGTTAAAAATCCTACTTCGATTAAAACACTGGGCATGGCCGTTCTCCACAAAACCCAAAACCCAGCCTGCTTCACTCCCAAACTACGCCTGCCCACGCGTTGCTTAAATTGACTTTCAATCTTATCGGCAAAGATCAGACTGCTTTCCTGATAGGCACTTTGCGTTAGCGAAAACAAGATATACGATTCTACACTATTAGGATCAAATCCTTCATATCTTTCTTCATACTTTTCGTCAAGAAGGATCACCGAGTTTTCACGTTTGGCCACATCCATATTTCCCTCCGATTTATGCAATCCCATGACATAGGTCTCGGTACCATACACTTCAGGACGGCTTAAAGCATTGGCATGTATGGAAATAAAGAGGTCAGCTTTGGCCCGGTTGGCGATGTCAGCACGCTCATCCAATGCAATATAGCGGTCATCTTTTCTGGTATAAAGGACTTTTACCCCCGGTACATTCTCTTCAATATATTTCCCCACCTTAAGGGCAATTTTTAGTGTAATGTCTTTCTCTTTGGCAGCTACCCCATGGGTTCCCGGGTCTTTACCTCCGTGCCCTGCATCAATGACGATGGTATCCACCTTAAAGTCAGATTTGGAGGGCGTAGCAGAGGAGTTTAGCAGGATTATTGCTAACAACAGAAGCTTGAATCCGATTATCTTCACAGGTGTGGTAGTGGCTTTAGTAATTGCAATAACTTTACGCAAAGGTGTGAATTTTTCACTAAAAGCTAAAAATCTGGTAATCAACGGTATGCTCTTCTGGAATTTTTCAGGCTTCCCTCGATTTGCTTTAGTTCTGGTGCTTTCCTTATTCATTCATCCGCTGTTTGCCCAAGTTGAAATTCCGGTCAAAACCCCCACCGAAACGTTGCCTGTAAAAGTAGATACACTCGCCCCAACGATCAAAAATGATACCCTAAAAGCAGATTCATTGAAAACAGCTCAAAAAGGCGATGTTGAAACCACAATCTACTACTCGGCAAAAGATTCGATTAATACCAGCCTGGATACCAAGATAATCCGATTATATGGAGGTGCCCGCATTAAATATGGTGTGATTGAACTTGAAGCTGATGAAATCATCATCAATTATAACGAGTCAACTATATCAGCTACCGGCAGCCTCGACTCCCTTGGCCGCAGAATCGGATATCCCATATTCAAAAACGGATCGGAGATTTATGAAACCCGCGACATGACGTACAATTTCAAAACAAAGCGTGCAAAAATTTCTGAAGTGGTTACTAAACAGGGAGATGGGTTCCTGCACGGTGACCTGGTTTATAAAAATGAAAAGAATGAACTTTTTAGTGTCAACAATGCCTACACGACTTGCGGCCTTCCTCATCCACACTTTCGCATAATTTCAAAACGATCAAAAGCCATTCCCAAAGATAAGATTGTTTCGGGCCCATTCTACATGGAGTTTAATGATGTACCAATTCCATTAGGATTTCCATTCGGCATGTTTCCATCTCAAAAAGAAAGTGCGTCCGGAATTCTCATTCCATCCTATGGTGAAGAAAGACGAAGAGGTTTTTTCTTGCGTGGTGGTGGATATTTTTTCGATATCAATGACTATGTGAAACTTGCCGTTACCAGCGACATCTTTACCAATGGATCGTACGGACTGTATATAAATTCAAGTTATCAGGTGAGGTATCAATATGGTGGCGCGTTTAACTTTAGCTATACCAACAACCCATCAACCAGTGACATCGAAGACCTTGGGCGGCAAAAAGATTTTCGGCTTGTATGGAATCACTCACCCCAATCAAGAGGGAGTAGTCGATTTTCCAGTTCGGTGAATATGGCCACCTCGTCATTCAATGCTAATAACAACCTGGGGGTAAATGCGGATCCTACTTCCAATCGATTGGACAATACCACTCGCCAACTCTCATCAAATATTGCTTATTCAAAGACTTTTCCAGGTACTCCTCTCAGCCTCGGCATTAACCTTCGTCAATCTCAGGATCTCGTTTCTCAGCAAGTGGATCTTCCACTGCCCGATGTCAGCTTCAACATGAATAATATTTATCCATTCAAAAAATCAAATAGCAAAGTGCTGGAAAACTTCTCCACACGCTACACATTGAATGGAACAAACAAAATTACCAACAACCTGGGAAAGATCGGATCGGATCCATCGATTGACAGTATCGCTCCCTTTAATTTGGAGACTTTACCCACGCTTTTAGCTGATGCTAAAAAAGGAATTCGGCATGCCATACCCATCTCTACATCGGCCAAAATCTTTAAACACTTTACGATAACCCCTTCTTTTGATATGGCGGAGTTATGGTATTTTGAAAAACTGGACTGGTCATTGAGCCCTGATAGTACCGGTGTTGTTGTGGCTGATACCATCGATGGATTCAACAGAGTCTTTAATTATCAGGGTTCGATTGGTATGAACACCCGGATTTTTGGAATGTACTCATTTAAAAAAGGAAAAGTAAAAGCAATACGACATATACTGAATCCCTCGGTTTCCTATTCTTTTTTACCCGACTTTTCTGAGCCCAGGTATAACTACTACCAATCTTTTACACTGGCCAACGGTCAGGAAATTACTAAATCAAGACATGAAGGGTTTGTGTACGGATCATCCCGTAGTGGAAAGAGCAGCTCGATGGGGTTTAGCCTGAATAACAACCTCGAAATGAAAGTACTGGGAAAGAACGATTCCACAGCACGTAAGGTAAACCTCCTCAACACTCTGTCGATAAGCTCAGGTTATAATTTTGCTGCTACAGAATTTCAACTTACACCCTTTGCATTGGCTGCCAATGCGAATGTATTGGACAGTAAGTTCAATATAAACATCGGTGCATCCATCGATCCCTACCAATACAGGATTGACAGTACGGATGAAAATACAGGCAGAATTTATGAGACGAGAATCAATCGGTACGCCTGGCGTGATGGGTTTAGTCTTGGACAATTTAACAGGGCCAACCTGGCCTTAAGCACCAATTTCAGTCCTAAAGGAAATAAGAGTGATGCCGCTGCGCGTGAGCGGATTGGTAAATCCAATTTATCAGATTCAGATAAACAATTTTTTCTTAACCATCCCGATGCGTATGTAGACTTTTCAGTACCGTGGAATTTGCGGATTAATTATAATCTCGACTACAGCAAAACAGGCCATCAACCATCGATCATAACCCAGACACTTCGGTTTAATGGTGATGTTAACCTGACCGAGAAATGGAAGTTGGTTTTTAATTCAGGATTCGATTTTGAAAGCAAGGAATTCACACAAACTCAACTTGGCCTAAGCCGTGATTTACACTGCTGGCAGGTCCGGCTCGACTGGACTCCTTTTGGCCGCTACCAATCGTACAGCTTTTCGATTGGTGTAATCAAGTCTGTTGAGCGACCTTAAGCTCGATCGCAACCGGGGTTTTATTGATAATTTCTGATTACTTCAGCCAACCCTCCACTTCCTCTAGCGTGGGATTCTGAATTTCCAATTTCATTTTCTTGCGCATGCCGCACACATCATTGAAAAGTTTGGTGGCCTTTTGTTCTTTTAACTGATCCATGGTGGTTATCCCGATCTTAACGAGCACTTGAATTAACTCCTTTCGAATGCCTGCCTGGTCAAGTTCTGAACCTCCCGACCCCTGCTGCTGTTTTTCGGGTTTCATTTGTGGAAAGAAGATGACATCCTGAATCGAATTGGAATTGGTCATAATCATAGATAACCTGTCAATGCCAATACCTAAACCTGCAGTTGGCGGCATGCCAAACTCCAGGGCACGTAAATAATCTTCATCCAACGTCATGGCCTCCTCATCGCCTCGCAAACCCAAAGCAATCTGATCTTCAAATCGCTGCCGCTGATCAATAGGATCATTGAGTTCAGAAAACGCATTACAAATTTCCTTTCGGTTACAAATGGCCTCAAATCGCTCAACCAATCCGGGTTTGCTTCGATGCTTCTTAGCGAGGGGCGACATCTCAACAGGATAATCGGTTATAAAAGTAGGTTGGATGAGTTGGGGCTCACACTTCTCTCCGAATATCTGGTCAATTAATTTGCCCTTACCCATTGTGGAGTCATATGGCACATGAAGCTTTTTGCAGGTTTCAATAAGTGCCGCTTCATCCCTATCTGAAATATCTTCTCCAGTGAAATGCTGAATCGCCTCAAACATCGTAAATCGTTTCCAGGGTCTTTTGAAATCAATTGTATTCTCTCCAACCGAAATGGCAGTATTGCCGTGTAAATCAATGGCTACTTTCTCTACCATTTCCTCCACAAGAGCCATCATCCAGTTATAGTCCTTATAGGCTACATATAACTCAACCTGTGTAAACTCCGGGTTATGATACCTCGACATACCTTCATTTCTAAAATCTTTAGAAAACTCATATACGCCATTATAACCTCCCACAATCAATCGTTTCAGATACAACTCATTGGCAATGCGCAAGTAAAGCGTCATGTCCAGTGAATTATGATGTGTTTTAAAAGGTTTTGCTGCCGCCCCGCCATATAACGGTTGTAGAATCGGAGTTTCAACTTCCAGGTATCCTTTGCCATTTAAATATTGACGCATGGAATCTACGAGACGGGTACGCTTAATAAATACATCTCGAACATGCGGATTAACCACCATATCCAGATATCGCATTCTGTATCGTTGTTCAGGGTCGGTGAACGCATCGTGTACCTGCTTTATGCCCGTTTCGTCTTCTGATTCCTTCACGATCGGAAGAGGTCGCAATGCTTTGGAAAGAATTTTAAAGCTGGTTACATGAATTGAAATTTCGCCCGTTTTAGTGGTAAACACATACCCCCTAACCCCAAGGATATCACCGATATCCACGTGTTTTTTAAAAACTGTGTTGTACAACGTTTTGTCTTCACCGGGACAGATGTCATCCCTTCGAAGGTAAATCTGAATTCTGCCACTTTCATCCTGAAGTTCAGCAAACGAAGCATTGCCCATGATCCTGCGGCTCATAACGCGACCCGCCAGTGATATATCTTTATACTCGATCTTTTGCTTAGGGTAGTTTTCAAGAATATCATGAGCAGAGACATTCACCAGAAATGTATCGGCTGGATATGGTTCAATTCCCAGCTGACGCAAATCGTCAAGGCTCTTTCTACGGATTATTTCCTGTTCACTTAGTTGCATGCGTCATGGCTTGAGTAGTGGATTGCAAAGGTAGAAAACGAGCCGAACACATTAGTCATGAAGTTCTTTCCACTTTACGTCTCTTAAGTTCTTTTCTGATCAATGACAGCTCCCGGCTGCTCTGCCCGGCTACCGATGTATTCTCTTCAGCCCTCCTGAATAAATATGGCATGACCGCTTCAACCGGACCATAGGGGACATATTTACACACATTATATCCTTGCTTCGCCAGGTTAAACGAAATATTATCACTCATGCCCAGCAATTGAGCAAACCAAACCCGCTTATCGTTTTTCTGCATACTGTGCTTTTCCAATAAAACCGCGAGAAACTTGTTACTGTATTCATTGTGAGAACCGCACATTACAGAAACCCGCTGTTTATTGTCTATACAGAACTGTAAGGCGGCATTAAAATTTTCATCCGTAGCTTCTTTGGTTGGAAGTATCGGATCATTGTATTTCATTTTTTCGGCACGCTCACGTTCCTTTTCCATGTATGCACCGCGCACCAGTTTTGCACCAAGAAAATAATTATGCATTGTAGCATGATGAAATGCGTCTTTAAGATTACGCAACATCTCTACGCGGTACATTTGATACGTGTTGAAAACAATCGCGGTTTCCGTATTGTACTTTTGCATCATCTCCGTCACCATCTCATCCAGGGGCCGCTGAATCCAACTGTCTTCAGCATCAATAAGTACGGGTACAGAATAAGCATGTGCTTTGGAACAAATTTTATCTACTCTCGCTTTAACCCGCGCAAAAGCAATTTCTTCAGCATCTGTTAATTTCTCATTCTGTTGCACTTTCGCCAACAGGTCGATCGAAGCCATTCCGGTTATTTTAAATACACAAAACGGTATATGCGAATTGCTTTTTGCCTTGTCGAAAGTCCGGAGAATTTCTTCCAATGTTTGGTCGAATCCAGCTTCGGTATGTGCTCCTTCAACAGAATAATCAAGGATTGTGTTTACCGAATGATCGGACAGCTTTAGTATAGTCTGATCACTTTGTTCAATGGTTTCACCCCCGCAAAAATGAAAGAACACGGTTTTCTTAATCAGTCCCTTCACAGGAAGGCGAAGGAATAGAGCTACTTTCACCAATCCGATTGCCACAGCAGAACCGAACGGATTATTGACTATCGAGAATACAAAATTTGCCCTTTTGAGCTCACTGATATTTTTATATGAAAAAGCAACCGAGGTATCTTCAAACGTGACTTTTGGTTCAATCTCCATAGGCATAATTTTGCGACACAAATATAGTAGCACATTGAATTCTTTTGAGGTTATTTTCCTTTTACTACTGGAATTTGAGTTATTTTGTTTGACTTTTTGCCATGAATATTGCCGACAGTCTTTCCTGGATTAAAACAAAAAAACGACCATTTATTATTGCAGGTCCATGCAGTGCTGAATCTCCGGAACAGCTCCAGGCTGTAGCCAGGCAGTTGGTGGAAATGGGGGTTCATATTATGCGTGCCGGAGTTTGGAAGCCCAGAACAAGGCCTGATACGTTTGAAGGAAAAGGGCACGAGGCACTTCAGTGGCTAAAGAAAATTAAAAATGAGTTTGATATTAGACTGGCTTGCGAAGTGGCTTCTCCTTTTCATGTTGAGCAAGCGCTGGAAGCGGATATGGATATACTGTGGCTCGGGGCACGAACAACTGTAAATCCTTTTCTGGTTCAGGAAATTGCCGAATCGCTGCGGGGTGTGGACATGCCCATTCTGGTAAAAAATCCAATTAACCCCGACCTGGCACTTTGGATAGGGGCCCTCGAACGAATAAACAGAGCGGGAATTTCAAAACTCGGAGCAGTTCACCGGGGGTTTTCCTCCTATCAAAAATCTCAATTCAGAAATTTGCCCACCTGGTGGTTGCCGCTTGAGCTCAAAACAAAATACCCTGACCTTCCTCTTATTTGTGACCCCAGTCATATTTCAGGAAACCGATCAATGGTTCCCGAAGTTTCACAAAAAGCAATGGACCTCGGCTATGATGGTTTGATGATTGAGGTTCATCCCGATCCGAAAAATGCGTTAAGCGATGCGGATCAGCAAATCAATCCTGATACGCTGCTTCAATTAATTACTAATCTGAAAATTACGGATAAGCAATCTTCAGATGTGCTGTTTATAAATCAACTGGAACAGTTTCGTGAAAAAATTGATCACCTCGATCAGGAGTTAATCGAAGTCATATCAGCCCGCATGAAACTGGCTGAAAATATAGGGCTTTATAAAAAGGATAATAACGTCACCATTTTTCAATTAGAGCGATGGAATGAGATTATGAAAACAAGACCTGAATGGGGCATGATGCGTTCACTCTCTGAAGAATTCATCAAGGATTTATACACCAGAATTCATGATGAATCGATTCGGATTCAAACCGATATCAGAAATACCATTGGAGAGATTAAAAAATAATGGTTTCAAACTCAATTGTTTTTTCTAATGATCCGCGGCTTGTTTTAAAGAATTATCTTGAAACCAAGAATTACTCAAAAATAGCAGTACTGACAGATACCAATACACTAGTCCACTGCTATCCGTTAATTGAAGCTTCGTTGTCTGGTTGTGCGTGTATAGTGATGGAGGCCGGGGAAGAAAACAAAAATCTCACAACCTGCTCCTATGTATGGAGTCAATTGACTCACCATGAATTCGACAGGCATAGTTTGTTGGTGGTATTGGGAGGTGGAGTGGTTGGGGACCTTGGAGGATTTTGCGCAGCTACTTATAAACGTGGAATTGATTTTATTTTAATTCCTACAACGTTGTTGGCACAAGCCGATGCCAGTATAGGCGGAAAACTTGGAATTGATTTTCAACATTTCAAAAATCAAGTCGGGTTATTTAAAGAACCTGTTTTTACAATTCTCTCAGCTGCTTTTCTCAAAACACTTCCTGAGCAGGAATTGAAATCCGGTTTTGCCGAAGTGATCAAGCATACGTTACTTTCAGATATTGAACTATTCAATTCTATCAAGGCAACATCACTTTCGGATCAGAATTTTCAAAACCTCGTTAAGCATTCGGCTGAATTCAAACAAAGTATTGTCAATCAGGATCCTGAAGAAAAAGGATTGAGAAAGATTTTAAACTTTGGCCATACTATTGGCCATGCTATAGAATCGGATTCGATTATTTCAAGTAAGAGAGTATTGCATGGAGAAGCTATCGCGGCTGGAATGGTTGCTGAGAGCCACATCGCTTTTCAAAAAAGAATGATGTCAAAAGAAGATCTTACTGCTATCGCAACATACCTCATTTCGCTATTTGGTAAGACAACGGTAAATGAGCAGCAAACGCTAAGCCTGATTGCTCAAGACAAAAAGAACCGGGCTGGAAAATTCGGATGGCATTGATTACCAAGATCGGCCATCCTAAATGGGATATTGAAGTTTCAGAAGAGGAAATTCTTGAGTCTATCCGATACTATACTTCACTTTAGATATAAAGTGCTTCTGTTTCCCGATCCAAAATGCCGGCTTTAGCCCTATTTTTCGATCGACTCAATTGCTTACTGATAAAATTCTTTGCCCTTTCTCTGCGAGATCCTGACAAAAGCCATACGGCCAGCAGCGCTCCTCCCGCCAAACCAACTCCTACCGCTAGTTTTTTTGATTTCATACTTTATTAACCATCCTTCATTTCAAAATGTTTCATTTCTGATAAATAAAATTTTTAAAAGGTATATTTTCGGACTTCAAGACAAAGATCAACTGAAATCATCACTACATCTTACGAAGTGTCTTCGGGTGACCGGAGAAATAAAGGGGCTTCCATCCTCCAAAAGCATTAGCAACAGGGCAATTGCACTTGATGGACTGGCCGGATTTAAAGGAAACATAGAAAATCTTTCAGCCGCCAGTGATACACGGCTTATGAATGAATTGATCCGTGAGCATGGGAAGACCATCGATGTGAACGATGCCGGCACAACGATGCGCTTTCTTACCGCATACTTCTCGCTACGGAACGAAAAGAAAATAATGACGGGCAGTGACCGGATGAAGCATCGACCAATTGGGCAACTCGTTAACGCACTTCGGGAGATTGGAGCGGAAATCCACTATTTGGATAAAGAAGGTTTCCCTCCGTTAGAATTAGCAGGATTTTCTAGTCAGGCAAAATCAGAAATTTCAATTCCCGGAAATGTAAGCAGTCAATTCATTTCTGCGATCTTAATGATGGCCCCCTGTTTGCCGGGAGGCCTCACTATTAATATTACAGGTGAGATTTTGAGTAAACCCTATATTGACATGACCGTCTCGCTCATGAGAAAATGGGGCGTTATTGTAAACGAGAGTTGGGGTTCAATTCAAATTCCAAATTCATCGTATCAAATAACCAACTATTCAATTGAACCCGATTGGTCGGCAGCTAGTTATTGGTTTGCTTTGGCAGCGGCTGCGGATGTTGCGGAAATAAAAATTCCATTGTTAACCAAAGAATCAATCCAGGGAGATCGGGCTATTGTTGAGTTGATGGAGGATCTGGGTGTCCATGCAGAATTTTCTTCAACCCAGGCTGTTCTTACCAAAAAACCTCATCAACCTGTGGTTGAAATTGATTTTAAAAACTATCCGGATCTAGCCCAGACTATTATTCCACTGGCTGCAATTAAGGGAATCAAAGGCACCTTTACCGGATTGGAGAGTTTGCGCATCAAAGAAACCGATCGGATTGCCGCGCTACAAACCGAACTCCGGAAAATTGGAGCTGAATTAGCACCAGTGGAAAATCATTGGTTGCTTTCGCCTTCAAAATCAATTCCTCAGTCAGTCACTATAAAAACATATGAAGATCATCGTATGGCTATGGGGTTCATGCCCCTGGTGACAAAAACTAACGTGATTTTTGAAAATCCAGATGTTGTCAATAAATCTTATCCGGAATTCTGGAAAGACGTAAAATCAGTTGGTGTATTGATTACTTAATGTATCGATAATCCTGACCTGGCTTTATTTGCAACAATACTTCATAGATCATCCGGATTACATTCTCCACATCCTTTTTATGCACCGTTTCAACAGTTGTATGCATGTATTTTAAAGGCAAAGAAATAAGGGCTGATGCAACACCTTCAGCAGAATAGGCAAATGAATCGGTATCCGTACCTGTAGACCGTGAAACAGCCTGCCTCTGAAATGGAATTTTCTTTTTGGTTGCCGTGTTAATGACCATTTTCAATACGTTGTTCTGAACTGCCGGCCCATAACACAATACCGGCCCGCTTCCGCATTTCAGATTCCCGCTTTCCTTTTTGTTGTACATGGGCGATTGGGTATCGTGTGTAACATCTGTGCAAATGGCAAGATCAGGTTTAAGCCTTCTTGAAATCATTTCAGCTCCACGTAATCCAATCTCTT
Source organism: Flammeovirgaceae bacterium (assembly GCA_012032815.1). Lineage (GTDB taxonomy): Bacteria > Bacteroidota > Bacteroidia > Cytophagales > Cyclobacteriaceae > ELB16-189. Next base: position 1,971 of record JAAUQD010000002.1, on the reverse strand, counting down.
CCTGAACGGAATTAACGATGTATAAACAAAACGGTAATTTCTTTTTATTCTCCTTTAATCTGCGACCAACCTCAGCAATCATAAAGCCCCCCATTCGATTGTCGAGGGCTCGTCCTACCAGGTAGTTTTTGTTCATCTCCATCAATTCATCTTCAAACGTGATGACGCATCCGACATGGACACCCAATGCCTCGACTTCCTTTTTGGATTCTGCTCCTATATCAATAAAAATATTTTTTAGTGTGGGGGTTTCTTCCTTGGAAGAATCACGAACATGAATGGCCGGCCATCCAAAAACACCCTTAACAATTCCCTTATCGGTGTGAATGTTCACCCTCATGGATGGAGCAATTTGGTGGTCCGATCCACCATTCCTGCGTACATAAATATATCCTTCTTCCGTGATGTAATTCACAAACCAGGAGATTTCATCGGCATGCGCTTCAATCACAACCTTATACTTGGCTTTGGGATTCACAACGCCAACTACAGTGCCATAGACATCAACAATATATTCGTCAATGTAGGGTTTGAGATAATCAATCCATATCTGCTGTCCGGTATATTCAAAGCCCGTTGGTGAAGCATTGTTTAAATAATTGTAAAGGAATTTATTGCTTTTTCCGTCCATAATAATACATCAAGAATAGGCTAAAGCCTCAATGAGTTCTTGAAATCAAATGTAAATAAAAGCATACTAACAACCATACAAATAAAATCTTACATCTCCCTTAAAAGATATCCTCTTGGCCTAGTTTTGTCATGTATTTCTAAAATATTTAAAAACAAAAAACAGTATAACATGAAAAAATTTAATCACCCCCGCAAATTGACTTATTACTAGTCCTACTACCCCTATTTTTCTTTGCTTGCGAAGAAACTACACTTAACAATGAAGTTATAGAAGAAAGTAACATTAGCAATGTAGAAGATGTAGCATTTGCAACAGAAAATCTTAAAGTGTATGGAAAGTCTATTTTAAACTTGAATAAAGACAAAGAATTCAGATCCATCTTATATTCGTTTGTTGAAGAAGCTTTTGATGGCGAACACAATGTTCTTTTTAAACACTTAATGGAAGAAACAAAAAACCCAACACATGCTCGGATGCTTGGGAACAAGCTCGTTGGTGAGAAATTGGATATCTTGAACGCCTTTTCGAACATCAAAGGAAAAAATTACTATCCTCAAATTTTTATCCCATTTTACGATGAGTTAAAAGCCAAGGGCAAACTATCCACTAAAGATCCAGTTCTAGTTGTTTATACAATTGATTCTCAAAACTCAATTTACCAGGGGTATTCATTGGATACCGATGGCAATCTTATCGAGACCCAAGATGTATCAGAAGCATTCGCTAAAGAAAATGAAGTTTGGGTTGTTTCATTGAATGAGAGAGTGGACAATGAAGGGAATGTTACTGAAGGCTATAAGAGTAATATTAGGGATCGGGCACAAGGAGCGTCATATCCTAACGCCAGGTTTTGCAACCATAAAGATTGATTCACACAAAGAAGAGTGGGTTGCAGGAGCCTCGGAGGTTCATATTAAAAGGTACTACTCATTCTACAGATTTGATCAGTATTCAAGTAATCCTGTTGCTAAAAACGTAACAACGGAAGATGCTGTTAATGATGGTGACGGATGGAGAATAAAAGAAGTAAAAAGAAAGGATGTTGGTAAAACTTTGACAGTGAATTGGATCTATGCACTAAATTGGCCAATTGAATTTTATAACTTCCCAAATGGATCTTCATATCATACAGACTACTTTTATTATGTAGTTTTTGAATACGATCCTTGGCCAACTGGGTTGAGAAACGCATATATTCCTGATGCTGGATCAAGCGGGTTTACAGTTTACACTTGTTACCGATCTGCAGATGATTTTTATAAAATAGGCAACATTCCTGAGTATGGAGCAAATTATTGGTCAAGTACTTCAGGGTTTCACTTTACATCTGAATATTA
>JAAUQD010000106.1 GCA_012032815.1 Flammeovirgaceae bacterium | reverse complement strand
AAACCAAAAAGGTAAAATTTTATTTTAGTTTATGAATAATCACTTCATGGTACCGACAAGGGATGTTCGTTCGCTAATGGAGAGTACATTGAAGAAAATTTATGAGAAAAACTAAGTCCTTCATTTTAATCATTCTATTCGTTATTTTTTTGATGATCAACCGCTTCATGCCCAAACACGTGATAGCCTGGATATCAAGATTGGCCAGATGATTTTGATTGGATTTCCAAAAGCGGAAGTGGATCCTGTGGTGTTGGAAGAAGTGAAACTGGGCAAAGCCGGATCCATCATTTTGTTTGAAAAAAATGTGCCGGCCAAAAATTCGTATCATGAACTTGAAAAAATGATATGGACGTACAAAAAAGCAGCGCCTATTCCACTGCTGGTGGCGATTGATCAGGAAGGTGGCAAAGTAAACAGGCTTAAAGAAAAATATTCACTTCCCCGATCCGTCACAGCCGCTGCCATGGGAAAAGATGCATCTCTGGATTCGGTACGATTTTATGGGGCAAGTATTGCATCTACACTTTCGGGATTGGGCATCAACATCAACTTTGCCCCTGTTGTTGATTTGGCATCAAATCCTTACAACCCTATTATCGCTAAGGTGGAACGCGCCTTTTCAGCTAATGAAGATACCGTATACCTGATGGCGCGAGAATACATTAAGGAACATCACAAGCGACAAGTGTTAACCGTATTGAAGCATTTTCCCGGCCATGGAAGTTCTAAAGATGATACACATTTAGGATTGGCCGATGTAACAGCTACATGGGAAAAACGGGAACTGGTTCCGTACCAAAAATTAATTAACGAGCAATATGTCGATGCGGTAATGACAGCCCATATCGTAAATAAGAATTTGGATGATCGAGGCCTTCCCGGAACACTATCGGATAGAATGATTAATCAATTGTTGAGAAATGACCTGGGTTTTGATGGCGTTGTTTTTTCTGACGATATGCAGATGCATGCCATTACAAAACATTATGGATTTGAAGAGGCGATTAAGCTGGCCATCTTAGCAGGTGTTGATATTTTGTGTTTCTCAAACAATATTCAAGGGAGTGATTTACGAACGGTTGATCGTGTACACAGCATAATTAAAAATTATGTCAGTCAGGGTGTGATTAGTCAACATCGGATTGATGAATCATTCAAACGGATACTTGAATTGAAAAAGCGGCATTCTCAAACTCAGGAAGAAATATACAGATTGGAACTAGTCAAGATTAAAAAACAGGGAGTTGAGCTTGAAAGAAGGGCTCGGGAAGAAGTTGAGCAAGCAATTAAAAAAGCTGAACAATTGAATGAGGAGAAAAATCAAGACGAGAGTAGTTCTAAAAAATCAAAGACAAAGAAGAAAAAGAAAGAAAATAATTAATGTCATCATTCCGGATTATCCATCCTACCAGCGAGCAGGTGCCCATATTACTAAGCATTCCTCATTGTGGTGTGTTGTTTCCTGATGAATTAAAAAGAGAATTCAAATCGGAAAAGATCAATCAGCCTGACGATACAGACTGGTTTGTAGATCGGTTGTATGATTTTGCTCCGGCTATGGGTATAACCATTATTCAAGCGGTGTATAGCCGTTGGGTGATTGACTTAAATCGTGATCCGGACAGCAAACCACTCTATACCGATGGCCGCATTATCACAGATCTTTGTCCGGTTACCGATTTTTTAGGGAATCCGATCTACTCCGATGAACGGAAAGCACTTTCAAAAGATGATCGATCGGGCCGGATAGAAAAATACTTTCAGCCTTATCACCATCAGGTGCAAACTTTACTTGTCACCATAAAAGAAAAATTTGGAAAGGTTTTATTGTGGGACTGTCATTCCATCCGGCAGCAAGTTCTCACCATTCAAAAAGAAAAATTTCCTGATTTGATTTTAGGAGATGCCGATGGAACATCAGCATCACCGGGTATTATAGAAGCTGCTTTATCCAAGTTGGATCACTCCGATTTTTCTGTTCGACATAATTTTCCATTTAAAGGCGGGTACATTACCCGGCATTACGGAAAACCAGCAGAAAATATCCACGCACTTCAATTAGAGATGACCAAGGTAAACTACATGCATGATGATGAATTGACCTATCATAAAGAAAGAGCTGAAAAAATCAGAAGCCTGCTTAAAATTGTTTTTGGGGCATTGACTGGTATTCTGAAACAATGAAGTATTATAAATTTAGTGGACTGCTGCAAAAAGAAGGGTGGATTACTCCCGCATACGTGGGTGTGAACACTGCCGGGATCATAACGTATTTGTCGGATTCACCACCTGCACAAGGCATTGCGTTAGAAAGTGTTCTTGGCCTGGCATTGCCTGGATTTCAAAATGCCCATTCACATGCTTTTCAATATGCCATGGCGGGGATGGCAGAAAATCATCCGGTTGGAACGAACGATGATTTTTGGACATGGCGCGAAGCGATGTATCAATGCGCCTTGTCAGTAAATCCGGAACAAGCGGAAGACATTGCCACCATGCTGTACGCTGAGATGCTTCGCGTAGGCTATACCCACGTTGCGGAGTTTCACTATCTGCATCACGATCGGGACGGAAAAAAATTCAGCGACCTGGCGGAAATGGGAAAGCGAATGGTCATTGCTGCCAAACGTGCTGGGATAAAAATCACGTTGATACCGGTGTTCTACCAGAAAGGAGGCTTTGGTCAGGATCCGCAGCCACGACAAAGACGATTCATATCAAAATCGGTGGAGGATTTCTTGAAATTATTTGAAGCATCGAAAGGTGCGTTAACACTATATGAAAATTCAAATCTGGCGATAAGCACTCATTCTTTGAGAGCGGTTGATTTAAAAGATATTGTTGCTACCGTGGACTTTGCGAATGACATTCCATTTCACATGCACGTGGCGGAGCAAAAAAAGGAAGTGGAGGATTGCCTGGCGCATTGCAATAGGAGGCCTATGCAATGGGTATTAGAAAACTTACCGGTAGACAAACGGTTTCACCTCGTGCATTCCACTCATCTGAGTGATGAAGAAATAAAAGGACTTGCGAAATCAGGCGCTTCAGTTGTTTTATGTCCAAGTACCGAAGGAAACCTGGGTGATGGGATTTTCAAAATGAGGGAATTCGTGTCGTTGGGAGGAAGGTGGTCAATTGGTACGGATAGTCATATTGGATTAAATCCTCTTGAAGAATTTCGAATGATTGATTACCGGCAGCGGCTTATTTCTAATCTCCGGAATACATTTCCGGAGGATTCTGCCAGCTACATGATTGATGAATCAGTCACTTCCGGTAGACGTGCGATGGGACTGGTGACATCTGATCACTTTGAAACAGGCAAATCTTTTGACGCCATTATTTATGATCTCAAAACACCTTTGCTGGAAGCCGCGGCCAAAGAGAATTGGTTATCCACGCTTGTGTATTCTCCGGGTAATAATCCTCTCGGAACAATTGTTAATGGAAACTGGATAGTGAAGCAGGGAAGACACCATAGCACGGAAATATCAAAGCGCTTTAAATATTCCATGAAAAGCCTTCCCAGAAAAATTCAGTCATAGGTAATTTCAGGATTCCTCACTATTTTAATCACGTAAAAATCAACCACTCGAATAAGTTGATTTGATTTGTTCGACCGTGATTACCTATTTTTAAGCCCTAACCTAATTCCTATGAAAAAATCCATCCTACTTCTTTCTAGCCTTTTCTTAGTTAGTTTTCTGCCTGTTGAAGCGCAGCGTTCAAAATCCTCGAAGAGTGAAGTGGCACCTGCGCCATCATTCAGCGCAGATCAATTTAAAGGTTTGAAATGGCGAAATATCGGTCCTTTCCGCGGTGGTCGTGCTAATGCAATTGCGGGCGATCCCACCAATGCGGCTGTTTACTATGTGGGCTATACCGGAGGAGGTGTTGCCAAAACCGATGATGCGGGAATTACCTGGAAAAATATTTCAGATGGATTTTTTAAAGTAGGATCCATTGGCGACATCGGTATCTGTGAATCAGATCCCAATGTAATTTATGTAGGTACCGGTGAACACGCTGTTCGCGGTGTGATGACTTCGTTTGGTGATGGTGTTTACAAATCAACCGATGGAGGAAAGACCTGGAAGAATGTAGGGCTTGAAAAGTCCAGACACATTTCCGATGTGATCGTACACCCTGATAATCCGGATGTGGTTTATGTAGCTGCGCAAGGAGCCGTACATGGCCCTAATGCTGAACGTGGTGTTTACAAATCAACCGATGGGGGTGCTACCTGGAAACGTACATTATTTGTCGATGAAAATAGCGGTGCGTCTTCACTGAGCATGGATATGACTAATCCAAGAATACTCTATGCCGCTACCTGGCAGCACAGACGGTATCCCTGGAAAGTCGAGAGCGGAGGGCCGGGTTCTTCAGTTTGGAAATCAACAGATGGAGGAGAGACCTGGAATAAAATTGTTGAAGGGCTGCCAAAGTTGATGGGAAAAATTGGTATTTCTGTTTCGCGTGCAAACCCTAACCGGGTGTATGCAATCATAGAGGCAGAGAAATCAGGCGAAAAATCAAAGGCAGGTCTTTACCGCTCAGATGATGGAGGAAAAAATGGAATCAGTTGAGCAGTCAGGCGGAGTTAGTTTCGCGCTCATGGTATTATATGGAAGTATTCGCTGACCCTGTCAACGCTGATATTGTGTATGTATTGAATGCGCCTGTGATGCGGTCTATTGATGGAGGCAAAAACTTTGAACGCGTGAGTGTCGGGCATGGTGATACGCATGATTTATGGATCAATCCAAAAAACAATCAAAACCTGGCCCTGGCCGATGATGGCGGGGGAGAGATCACCTTAAACTTTGGTAAGTCATGGTCGCCCCTGGATAACCAACCCACTGCTCAGTTCTATCGTGTGAATGTTGACAATCGCTTTCCATACTGGGTATACGGTGGACAACAAGATAATTCTTCAGTGATGATCATGAGTCGCAACGGAAGTTTCGGGATCACCGACAAAGACTGGATGAACGGCCCGGGTTGTGAAAGCGCATACATCGCCTTTGATAATCCGAACGATCCCAAATTATTTTACGGAGGATGTTATCAGGGACAAATTGATGTGCTGGATATACGGACTCGCGAGAGCAAAGACATTCAGGAATATCCCGCAACCAATCTTGCTTTCAAGCCAAAAGAAATGAAATATCGTTTTAACTGGAATGCACCGTTCATCAATTCTCCGCATGATCCGAAAATCATGTACCATGCAGGTAATGTATTATTCAGAACCATGGATGGTGGTATGAACTGGGATGTAATCAGTCCCGATTTAACAAGAAATGATACAACTAAGCAAGGCGTAAGCGGAGGACCAATTACTAATGAAGGAGCGGGTGGAGAAAATTATAATACCATCTACTATGTTATAGAATCGCCCCACGAAAAAGGATTGATTTATACAGGAAGCGATTGCGGGCTGGTGAAGCTTACCCGAGATGCGGGTAAAACTTGGAATGATGTAACGCCTGCAGGAATGCCCGAAGGATTAATTCATTCCATTGAAGTTTCTCCACATGATAAAGGCACAGTTTATATTTCTGCATCACGCTATAAGTTCAACGACTACGCGAACTATTCCTATAAATCAACTGACTATGGAAAGTCATGGACGCGCATCGGTAGCGGTGTCGATGCCGATGATTTCATAAAAGTTATTCGCGAAGACAAGAAAGTGAAAGATTTGTTGTATGCAGGTTCGGAGCGGGGCTTTTACATTTCATTTAACGGAGGAGCAGCGTGGAGCAAGTTCCAATTGAATCTGCCGGTTGTTCCGGTTACCGATATGATCCTAAATGATAATGACCTGGTTGTGTCTACAGCCGGACGTGCGTTTTGGATTCTCGATGATGTAAGTGCGATACAGCAATCGAAAGGAAATTTTGGTGATGCTTCGGTTAAATTATTTCAACCGAAACCTACGTATCGCTTGTCAGGTGTTACGATTCCGGATTGGATGGGAGATATACCCGGCCTTGGTCGCAATCCTCTGAATGGTGTAATCCTTGATTATTATGTAAAAGACAAAAGTGAAACGGATACGGTGAAACTTGAAATTCTGGATATGAGCGGAAAAGTAATTCGTACATATTCCAGTAAAAAAATGAGAATTTTAAGCCCTATCCGGGAGGACCATCCGCGCCTCAGGTTATACCTGCCGAAGCCGGTTTAAATCGCTTTGCCTGGGATTTCCGCACTGAAGGATTAAGCGGTGTACCCGGAGTGTTTGTATATGGTAGTTATGATGGCCATCGTGTTGCTCCTGGAAAATACAAAGCCCGTGTTTCGTACAAAGGTCAAACATCTGAAACAGACTTTGATTTGATTCCTGATCCTCATGTAAAAGCAACAGCCGCAGAATGGGCAGCGCAACAGGAATTTTTGAACAGGACGGCCAGAGAGTTTGAAGAGCTTCATAAGTCGGTAAACAATATGCGTCAGGTAAAGAAGCAAATCAATACCTACAACGAATCCTTGAAATCAGATCCTACATCCAAAGAAATTGTTGATTTCGGAAAAGACATCAACAAGAAGATTGACTCTTGGGAGTCAAACCTGATCGAACCCCGCTCAAAGAATTTTCAGGATGTGATTAACTGGAAGAACCAGTTAAACTCGGAGTATTTGCAGCTCCGCTCTGTGGTTGACACGCATGATCCCCGCCTGACGAAAGGCGCACAAGAGCGGTACAATGACGTGCAATCGCAATGGAATATGTCGAAGCAACAAATGAATGTGATCATTGAAAAAGATATTGCCGAGTACAATCAGAAATTTAAAGACAAAAACGTACCGGCTTTGATTGTGGATAAAAAGGAAACTGTAATTAATAATTAAATCTTCAGGGTCAGACCGCTTTAAGCGGTCTGACCCTTGCACTATTAGAAAATGTAAACTGTTCAGGCTGAGCATGTCGAAGCCTGTTTAATGTAAAATAACATCATGAGAAATATAAAATTCGTGCTCATCATCTTTTGTGTCGGGCTTTTTGAACTTAGTCTGGCGCAGCGAAAATCAGCCACACCCACGCAGGCAACGGTTTCGTACGATCAAAATTTATACAGCGGCATAACCTGGCGCGAACTCGGCCCATTCCGCGGTGGCCGGTCGGGTACCGTTACGGGTATACCCGGAAACAATAATGTATATTATTTTGGATCGGTTGGGGGAGGCGTTTGGAAAACCGAAGATGCAGGACAAACCTGGTTTAATATTACCGATGCATACTTTGGCGGAACGATCGGATCGGTAGCAGTTTCAGAAAGCGATCCCAATGTGATCTACGTGGGAGAGGGTGAGCAAACTGTTCGTAGCAACGTTTCCTCGGGATGGGGGGTTTGGAAATCTACCGATGCCGGAAAAACATGGAAGCACATTGGATTAAAAGACTCACGTCATATTGGAAGAATTCGAATTCATCCAAAAAATCCTGATCTGGTTTATGTTGCCGCAATGGGTGATCTGTGGAAATCATCGGACATGCGGGGAATTTACCGGAGCAAGGATGGAGGCACTACATGGGAAAGAATATTTTTTGCCAGCAAAGATGCGGGCGTTGTGGATTTGACATTTGATCCTAACAATGCTCGGATTATGTATGCGAGTTCGTGGAACATCCGAAGAAACGGATACCGGATGGACAGCGGGGGTCCTGATTCTAAACTTTGGAAAAGTACCGATGGCGGAGATACATGGGAAAATCTGATGACACAACCCGGCATGCCTTCAGGAACAATTGGAATTATCGGAGTGACGGTTTCGCCTGTAAACTCAAATCGGGTGTGGGCGATCATTGAAAACAAAGACAAAGGTGGCGTGTACCGATCTGATGATGCCGGAAAAACCTGGACATTGTTAAATCAGGACAGGGCATTGTTGCAACGAGCCTGGTATTACTGTCGCATTTATGCCGATTCACAAAATGAGGATAAGGTATGGGTGATGAATGTCAGTTATGGTGTTTCAAAAGATGGAGGAAAAACATTCGAATTGAAAATGCACCACATGGCGATCACCATGATTTTTGGATTGACCCCAATAACAATCAACGCATGGTTATTGCCGATGATGGAGGTGCGCAGGTTCCAATGATGGCGGTGAGAACTGGACAACCTACCACAATCAACCGACCGCACAATTTTACAGAGTAATCACTGACGATCATTTTCCATATCGGATTT
>JAAUQD010000105.1 GCA_012032815.1 Flammeovirgaceae bacterium | reverse complement strand
GAGAAGAAATTGGGGATGAATATCAGGCATTTCAATTTCCTCTCCAGGCTCCGGTCAACCGAATGTGTTTCGAGCAAACCATCATGCGGATTCTTGTCGAAATAAACTGAAACCGGCTCTTTAATTACAGAAGAAAGTTCCGACTGGAGAGCATTCACAAACTCTGTGACCCACCCGTTTCGGCCTGCCTGCCGGTTAGACAGGTTATCATTTTGCCGGTAAGAAATAAAAATATCGTACTCGAATCCTAGAAGTTGTGCGGTCATAATTCAAAACCCAAGATACATTTTTTGACGCTTACGGGTTAGTTCCGGTTTCTAGAAAATTGAGTTTGAGGTTTCTTATCAAACGTTATCAATTCATTTTCGCGGGGATTCAGCAGCCACGAGTTAATCAGGTTTTGTCCGGCCCGCTGTTCTTTGGTGAAGCTGACAAAATTCTTGGCTGATTCAAAGTCGGCAATGGATTCATTTTTATCCACAAACCCATAGCCCAGGTAATTTCCTTTTTCCACCAGCACAATCGATTGTTCATCGCGTTTTCTCCCCTTACCTACGATGGCCAGTGTATCGCCATTATCAAAAAAGGAATCCACCGAAGATTGTGCGCGTTCATTGTAATCGTTTGCTTTTTCAAGTTCGGTACAGGCGCCACTACAACTACCCGCTTGATAATTCAGGCACGGACCTTTGGCCATCTGAAGCCCGCACAACTTGGGGCACAGATCAAACGATTTAATTTTCCCCCACATAAAATTCCATGCATCGCCTTTCGAGGTAAACGAAATCAACGGTCGTGCACCCCGGCTCACCTGATTGATGGCAAAGCGCAAATACCCGCTCCGGTCTTCATACGCAAAGATGCCCCACTCTTCGGTTTTATATTTCTGCGCCAGGTTGTACTTCGGCCACAGCCGCCTGATCTCCTGAGACTCCAGCAACAACGCAATCAGTTCATTTCCGGTAAGCTCGTAGGTAATGTGATGAATCTCATTGCGGATGTTGGATCGATTCCATTCGCGTGCTTCTCCGGTAAAGTGTCCTGAAATTCTTTTTTTAATGTTGATTGCTTTGCCCACGTAAATGACCTGCCCATGCGCATCCAGAAAATAATAGACACCCGGTTTGGCCGGCAGCTTATCAAATTCATCTTTGGGTAAGTTGGGCGGAAGAATCGTTTCTCCGGAATTTCTTTTCAGTGCTTTCACGATCACCCCGGTTGTGTCGCGCTTGGTCAGAATATCAAAAATTTTTGCGGTAGCTTCGGCATCACCAAATGCGCGGTGACGGTTTTCAATTTTTATTCCCAGGCTTTCCGCTAGTCGACCGAGGCTGTACGAGTGCAAGCCGGGAATTATTTTCCGACTCAACCGCACAGTGCATAATTTTTGGTGGTCCACTTTATGTCGTGCTCCTCGAATTCCTTTTTGATAAAACTGTAATCAAAGAACGCATTGTGCGCTACAAACACCCTGTCTTTTAACCAACTGTGAATTTCATTGGCGACCGATTCAAAATTGGGTGCTTCCTGCACCATCTCGCTGGTAATGCCCGTAAGGCCTGTGATAAAGTACGGAATTCTGCGGCCGGGATTAATCAGTGTATGAAAATGATCAGTTATAGAGTGCCCATCGTGGTGATATATGGCTATTTCTGTGATCTTATGATTTTCAGCATACCCTCCGGTCGTCTCGATATCTACAATGGCATACATGATGGAAGATAAAAAATTTTAATCTTTGCAAGATAACTAAGATGTAAAAATGAATGCTCTGATACGATTTCTTCTTTCCGGACTTGCCGTTTTACTGACCGCATACCTTTTGCCCGGTGTCAGTGTTGAGCATTATGGATATGCCCTGCTCGTAGCCGTTGTATTGTCCCTGGCAAATATTTTTGTAAAACCCATACTGATTATATTCACCATCCCCATTACGGTAGTTACGCTGGGTCTCTTCTTGTTGGTGATTAATGCGGTTATCATTCTGTTGGTTGATTATTTTGTCCCCGGATTTCAGGTGGACGGGTTTTGGTGGGCACTGGCCTTTAGTCTTATTCTGTCCATTTTTAACAGTATGTTCTCAGAATTTACTAAAGAGAAGAAGCGCTGAATTAGATTTCTTCGTTAGGTTCAAACATCCACCATTTTTCTGAACCGCCTGTAACATACCTGAATCAGGAACTACATTTTTGGATACTTTCGGGCTGAATTTAAAACAACCCGGCATGAAAAAATTCATTTTCCTCTTTTTTGTAAGCTCCTCGCTTTACGCGCAGCAACTCACTGAACTTACCGTTGAAAAAATCATGCGCGATCCGGTTTGGATGGGTGTTTCTCCATCGAACGTATCCTGGTCGGAAGACAGCAGGAAAATCTTTTTTACATGGAATCCGGATAAAAATATTTCTGACTCACTGTATTCCATAATCCTTACAAACCGAACTCCGGTTAAAGTTCATCCGGATATTCGGAAAGCACTCCCCGGAAACGGAGTCTATAATAAAGCGAGAACAAAAAAAGTGTACGAAAAAAATGGCGATCTTTTCATGTACACGGTGAGCGATGGTTCCGCATTCCAAATCACCAACACATCTGATCGCGAATCGAATCCATCCTTTTCGCAAGACGAGAAGAAAATTTTTTCATCACCGGGAGCAATCTCTTTTCCTGGAATACAGTCTCCGGACAATTTGAACAACATTCCGATTTCAACCGGGGAGCTAAGAAGAAAGATCCCAAATCAACCACACAGGACGATTGGTTAAAAACAGATCAGTTGGCATACTTCCAGGTTTTAAGAGAACGCAGCGACAAAAAAACCGCAAGCGATAAAATCCGAAAAGCTGAAGAACCAAAGCGGCCGAAAGAAATTTACCTTGATGGAAAAAACGTGGACAACATCCGCATCAGTCCGGATGAAAAGCACATTACGTTTCGCACCTCCAAATCTGCAAACCCAAAGTCAACGATCATTCCTAATTATGTAACAGAATCAGGTTTTACCGAAGACATTAATGCCAGGACAAAAGTGGGCGCTCCGCTTACCGAGTTTCAGTTTTTTGTGTACGACATTGTCAAAGACACGGTGCTGGAAGTAAAAACGAATGAAATCCCGGGCATTTTTGACAAGCCTGATTATGTAGCTGACTATCCTGAGAAGAAACCTGTCGATGATAAGAAAGAAAAAAGCCAGAGCCGCGCAAAGTAATTTTTCAGGGTCCGTATTGGTCGGATGATGGGCAACAAAGCATTTGCATACTCCGTGCTCAGGATAATAAAGACCGTTGGATTGCAAGGCTAGATGTAGCCACGCAAAAGTTGACCGTACTTGACCGGCAACGGGATGAGGCATGGGTGGCAGGGCCGGGTATAGGCAGTGCGTTTGGTCCCGGAAGTTTCGGATGGATGGCCGACTCAAAAAATGTCTGGCTGCAATCGGAAGAATCCGGTTACTCACACTTATACACCATCGATGTTACCAACGGGAAAAAGCAGTTCCTCACTTCGGGCAAGTACGAAGTTCAGGAAGTTTCGATGTCACGAGACAAACAATTTTTCTACATCATTACCAATGAAGTTCATCCCGGAGAAAAACACTTTTACAAACTCCCGGCAAAAGGCGGAAAGGCTCAACAGATCACAACGATGTCCGGAGCCAATGATGTCACCATGTCGCCAGACGAAAAATGGTTAGCCATCCGGTATTCGTACAGCAACAAGCCGTGGGAACTTTACCTGGTGGAAAACAAAGTAGGTGCTAAACCGCAACAAATCACTAATTCAACATCTGCTGAATTCAATTCCTATGCATGGCGCGATCCGCAGGTAATCACATTCAAAGCGCGTGATGGCGCTGAGGTTTATGCACGTTTGTACCAACCCAAATCACCCACACCTGCAGGTCCTGCCGTAGTTTTTGTACATGGTGCAGGGTATCTGCAGAACGCGCACAAATGGTGGAGCAGTTATTTCAGGGAATACATGTTTCATAATCTTCTTGTTGACAAGGGCTATACGGTGTTGGATATCGATTACCGCGGCAGTGCCGGGTATGGTCGCGATTGGCGAACAGGCATTTATCGTTTTATGGGAGGAAAAGATTTGACCGATCAGGTCGATGGTGCAGCGTTGCTTGTGGAGAAGTACCAGGTTGATCCAAAGAAAATTGGTATTTACGGAGGCTCGTACGGTGGGTTTATCACGTTGATGGCATTGTTCACCACCCCTGATGTGTTTGCCGCAGGAGCCTCATTGCGACCCGTTACGGATTGGGCGCATTATAATCATGGCTACACATCAAACATTTTGAACGAACCATTTACGGACAGCTTGGCGTATGCTAAGAGTTCACCGTTGTATTATGCGGAAGGACTAAAAGGAGCATTGTTGATATGTCATGGTATGGTGGATACGAATGTGCATTTTCAGGATGCGGTTCGGCTCTCGCAACGTTTAATTGAACTTGGAAAAGAAAATTGGGAGCTCGCGGTATATCCGGTAGAAAATCATGGCTTTGTAGAGCCATCCAGCTGGACTGACGAATACAAACGGATTCTAAAATTGTTTGAGACTAATTTGAAATAAAAATAAACTACTATTAATCACGATTATGAAAAACAAAATCTTTTTAGCACTGCTCTTATTCATTGCGATAAGCTGCTCAACCGAAAAAAAAGAAACACTGAATGAAACCTTTCAGCGAATCAATGACGAAGTGCTGCAAAACTCAAAAGCATACAGCACGCTTGAAGAAGCCACGTCAACCATCGGGCACCGTCTTACCGGCTCAGAAAACGGAAAGAAAGCCGAGGAGTACACCTACAATAAATTCAAAGAGTATGGATTTGAAGATGTAAAGTTTGTGGAGTTTGAAGTCGAGGCATGGTCGCGAGGAACGATCGATGTAAAAATTGACGGACAATCGGTGCCGGCTGTGACACTAGGGCACTCACCCACTGAAGCAAAGTTGAAAGGTCAAATTGTGGATATGGGGAATGGCCTCGAAGCGGACTACGCAGCTAAACCCAACACGGCAAATGGAAAGATCGCGTTGATCTACATCGGAATTCTGGAAGGAAGCGAACCCGGACTAAGCAATCTTCATCGCAGTGAAAAAACTTCCATTGCCATAAAGAATGGAGCAACCGGAGTGATCATCATAAACCAGGTGGAGAATGGCGTTTTATTAACGGGTACAGCCTCCGTTACCGGAGAATTGTTGACCATTCCTGCGGTATGCATCGGAAAAGAAACCGGTATGGCGCTGAAAGAAAAGTTGAAAACAAAAAAAGTGGAAGCCGAAATTAACATGACGAACAACAGCAACATGATCAAAGCACGGGATGTTGTGGCCACGCTTCCGGGTTCTGAATTCCCCAATGAGCGTATCATCATTGGTGGACATCTTGATTCATGGGATCTGGCTACGGGAGCCATTGACAATGGCATCGGCTCATTCTCAATTTTAGATATAGCACGTGCCTTTAAGGCCAATCAATTGCAACCGAAACGCACCGTTCAGTTTGTGATGTTCATGGGCGAAGAGCAGGGGTTGCTTGGCTCAACGTACATGGTGGAGAAGGAAGTAGAAAACGGAACGATTGACAATGTAAAATACATGATGAACATTGACATGGGCGGCAATCCGATCGGTATCAATGCCGGAGGAAAACTGGATGATACCTTGTTCTTCAAAAACCTGGGCGCTGAAATTCAGAAAATTGATTCAACATTTACCAATCAGCAAAGCAACCGTTCCGGATTGCACAGTGATCACCAGCCGTTTATGCTGGAAGGTGTGCCCATTCTCGGCATCATCGGAAATCTCGATCGCTCCATTTACAAATGCTATCATTCCGATTGTGATGATTTTGATTTAGTCAATGAGGCGCACATGCGCAATACAGCCCGTTTTGGAACGATGATTCTCTATGGATTGACGAATGCGGAAAAATTACCTGCTACAAAAATGGACAGCGAAACCACGAAACAATTCATGATCGACAATGGACTTGAAGAAGCATTGAGAATTGGCGGGGACTGGAAGTGGAAGGATTAAAAAAATAGATGTACAGAAAAATAAAAGGGATGGCTAGCCATCCCTTTTTTTATGTCAACATATTATCCTTACATCTTTTTAGGATCGGTTTTGATCATTAGCATCTCAATCCCTTTTTCATTAATCATCCGGTTGATGTTTTCAACATTAGTATCGACAAGTGTTTGAAGGCTTTGCAATTCTGCGTCAATCTTTTGTGTTAGCTCCTGACGAACTTCTTCAGCTTGTTTCGTTGGCGGAAAATCACCCTGACCCTGCTCGTACATCAGGAAAGCCAATCGGTTATTCAGCTTAATCCCAAAATTTAATGGGTCCTGACGGCTTCTGTTTTTAGTTTGATGAATGTTGTTTTCAATGATTGATAAATCGTCATTAAACTTTTTCATCGCATTGTTAATGTCATTGTATTGTGGATCACTTCCCAGCTTTTCTTTTACAAATCCCATATCCGTATTGAGTTTACGGATACTCAGAATTCCCTCATGTGCATCACTCACTTTATCGCGCACTTTAATCAGGAAATCAAATTGCGCCTGAAATTCTTCCGGTGTCGTTGTAATTCGCGGATCTTTAAGAATTTCAAATTCTTGTTCGGAAGATTGACCGGCTACCGTCAGACGGGCTTTGTATTTTCCCGGTACCGCAACGGGTCCCAGATTTGGAGAAGAATAAAACACCATACCCGGAAAAGTTTTGTATCCAGGATACCGCATATCCCACACAAAACGATTCCCTCCCTTTTTTACCGACAGGCTTTCGCCCCTGTCTTTTGATTTATTGGAATACGAACGGATTAATTTTCCATTCGACTCAAGCACTTCAATCTTCACTTCTGTACTTTCTTCTAGTGCATTGACAAAATAATGAAACATCACCCCGCCCGGATGGTTTTGCCCGTTTAACTTCCGGGTGCTTGCATCATTACCAGAGCCCCCGGCCATTCGATAACTTGGCATCGGTTTAAATAAATAAGAATTTTTACTTACCACATCAGAAGATAGCTGATGAAGTGGCGTAAGATCATCAATCATCCAGAAGCTTCGTCCGTGCGTGGCTGCTACCAGGTTGTCATTTTTAATCGCTAAGTCGTGTATCGGAACGGGTGGAAGGTTCAATTGAAATTTACTCCAGCTCGCGCCATCATCAAACGAAATCCACATTCCCTTTTCAGTACCGGCATACAGGAGACCCTGGCGCTTCGGATCTGCGCGAACAACGCGCACATGTTCATCGGCAGGAATTCCTTTTGTTACAACAGTCCAATTCTTACCGTAATCCGTAGTCTTGTAAATGTAGGGTGTGGGGTCACCAAATTTGTAGGAGGTTGCAGCTACGTATGCTCCGCCTTTTACAAATGGATTGACATCAATCGAATTCATCATGTTGTACTTGGGCGATGTTGGCGGAGTGATATTATTCCAGTTTTTACCCCCATCCCTCGTTACGTGAAGTAATCCATCATCAGAGCCTACCCAGATTTCATCTTTAGTGTAGGGCGATTCTGTTAGCACAAATATGTTAGCATAGTATTCTGCACCTGTATTGTCCTGAGTAATGGGTCCCCCACTTGACCGGATGGTTTCTGGTTCAGCCCGTGTCAGATCAGGACTGATGGCTTCCCAGCTCTGTCCCGCATTGAAGGTAACGTGAAGATGATTTGATCCGGCATACAATTTTTAGGATCATGCGGACTGTACGCTACAGGGTAGTTCCAATTGAATCGATACTTCATGACTTCAGCCCCCGATCCTGCGGGCAAGTCGGGCCAGATATTGACTGAGCGCTCCTGACCTGTCGCCAGATTTTGATTTAATAAATATCCCTTGTACGCACTTCCAAAAACAATGTCATTGTTCAACGGATCAATTGCGATGTGCGCACTTTCACCGGTTCCCAATTCATCCCAATCTCTTTCGGTAATATAATTTCCAGTTGTGCGATGTGAAATGCGCACGCTTGAGTTATCCTGTTGCGCTCCATAAATCCGATATGGAAAATGATCGTCAGTGATTACTCTGTAAAATTGTGCGGTCGGTTGATTGTGGTAGGTTGTCCAGTTCTCACCGCCATCGTTGGAAACCTGCGCACCTCCATCATCGGCAATAACCATGCGTTGATTGTTATTGGGGTCAATCCAAAAATCATGGTGATCGCCATGTGGTGCATTTTTCAATTCGAATGTTTTTCCTCCATCTTTTGAAACACC
>JAAUQD010000022.1 GCA_012032815.1 Flammeovirgaceae bacterium | reverse complement strand
GAAAGGCAATTTTTATTTTAGGCGAAAGTTCAAAAAGAAAAAACAAAAGAGAAGCAATCAGAAGGCGAGATCAAGGCAGTGAAGAAAGCCAAGCCTGTGGAAGTGGATGTTGAGTTGGAATTGGAAGAGTCTGATGAATTGACCGAGTTTAAAAAAGCAAAAAAAGCGGAGGAACTTGGTGAGGAATATGATGCCCGAATGATAAGGGATGTTACCGCCCGCAAAGAGTCTATCGGCTCGTCTCCAGTCTCCACCGAAAATTTTGATTGGGATGCATTTGAAAAAAAGGGATTTGGAGAAGGTTATTCTAAAAGTGATCGGTCAGATCTGGAGAATCTATATTCCGGAACCGTCACCAGTATCAATGAAGGAGAAGTAGTTCAGGGAACTATTGTAGGTATCAATGATCGCGATGTAATCCTGAATATTGGTTTCAAGTCAGATGGGTTGGTACCCGTGGCGGAATTCAAAGACATGACCGACATTAAAATCGGGGATGTTGTTGACCTGTTTGTGGAAGAACGTGAAAATGTATTGGGTCAACTGGTACTGTCGCGAAGAAAAGCCAAGCTTGTAAAAGGATGGCAAAATATTCAGCAAGCGCTTGACAAAGACGAAGTTATTGAAGGTTTTGTAAAACGCAGAACCAAAGGAGGATTGATCGTTGATGTTTATGGGATAGAGGCCTTCTTGCCTGGTTCACAGATCGATGTGAAGCCGATTCGTGACTTTGACATTTATGTAAATAAATCAATTGAAGTGAAAGTAGTGAAGATCAACTACAGCAACGACAACGTAGTTGTATCTCATAAAGTATTGATTGAAAAAGATCTGGAGCAGCAGAAAGTGGCGATACTCACCAACCTGGAGAAAGGACAAGTATTGGAAGGTGTGATTAAGAACATGACCAATTTTGGTGTGTTTATCGACCTGGGTGGTGTTGATGGATTGTTGCATATAACTGATATTTCATGGGGACGCATCAACCATCCGGAAGAGGTATTGAAGCTGGATGAAGTGGTGAAAGTGGTGGTATTGGATTTTGATGGAGAGAAAAGAAGAATTTCATTGGGTATGAAGCAATTGACGCCTCATCCATGGGATTCACTTTCTACTGATATCAATGTAGGTTCAAAAGTACATGGTAAGATTGTGAATGTAGCGGACTACGGAGCATTCCTCGAATTGCAACCGGGTGTGGAAGGGTTGATTCACGTTTCTGAAATGAGTTGGTCACAGCACTTGCGCAATCCTCAGGACTTTATAAAAGTAAGCGATGAACTGGATGCGGTTGTTTTAACCATTGATCGGGAAGAGCGCAAAATGTCACTGGGCATTAAGCAACTGACCGAAGATCCATGGACACGCATGGATGTACCCAGCAAGTATGCGTTGAATACCCGTCATAGCGGTATCGTTCGCAACCTGACCAACTTTGGTTTGTTCATTGAACTGGAAGAGGGTATTGATGGGCTGGTACACGTATCTGATTTGTCATGGACGAGAAAGATTAAGCATCCTTCAGAATTTATAAAAGTAGGAGATAAGTTAGAGGTTGTGGTTTTGGAACTGGATGCTACCAACCGGAGATTGGCATTAAGCCATAAGCACCTTGAGGAAAATCCATGGGATACTTTCGAAACGATCTTTACACAAGGATCTGTTCACAAGTGTACCATTATCAGTAAGAACGATAAAGGTGCAATTCTTGAGTTGCCATATGGAATCGAAGGATTTTGTACGGTTAAAAATCTGGTAAAAGAAGATGAAAGCAAACCTGAGACCGGAGAGGCATTGGATTTCAAAGTATTGGAATTCAATAAAGATGACAGACGCATCAGCTTAAGTCATAAGGCCATGTGGTCTAAGGAAGAAGAAGTTGCAGCTCCTGCTAAAAAGAAGAAATCAAGTAAAGGCAAGACAACGGTAGACAAGATCAACAAGGAAACGGAAAAGTCTACCTTAGGTGATCTGGAAGCGTTAACAGCGTTGAAAGAGAAAATGAGTTCGACTAAAAAGGAGGCGGAGAAATAATCCATCCTTTGAATTAAGTAGAAGGTGGCTCTTTGCCACCTTCTTTTTTTAGTGGGTTGTCAAGTGGGTTGATTTTTATAGTTTTGTCAAATACGAAAATGGTTCCGTGGCCGAGTGGCTAGGCTGAGCTCTGCAAAAGCTCCTACAGCGGTTCGAATCCGCTCGGAACCTCAAACAAAGAAACTCCTTGATGAAGTCAGGGCGGTTTTGATTTTTATTGGGCGATCGGAAATGCCTCATTTTTTGAGCACAATAAAAATCAAGACAAGCATGCCGGAGCGGTAGCGAAGGCAGGCGTAGTTTCGGAATATTGAAGTAACCCCCCTTCAGGATCAGCGCAGCTAATCCCGCTTGTAGCACAAAATTATTCTTTGCAAGTTATTTCAAGAATCTAAAAGACAAATGATCCCTTTTCCTCATAAACACACTTGCAACATACTCCCCCAAAGCCGGTCCATGCTTAAACCCATGGCCTGTGCCACCACCCAGTACAAATGCATTAACAGCGCCTGGGAGAAAATCAAAAATGAAATTTCCATCCGGGGAGTTTTCGTAAGGGCAAACCCGATTTTCTACAAGTGGTGCTCCTTTTAATGGAGGGAATCGATGTTCAATAAACTTTCGCGCGTCAGCCAATACCTTTGGGTCGGCTAAGCGCTCGCCATCAGTAGGGTCAAACTTTACTCCGTGCTTATCTACACCAATTTTAAATCCCCGGTTGCCGTTTCCCGGAATACCATAGTAATGATCCTTTCCATCCACATCTATCCAGGCGGGGAATTGATCGAAAGCAAGTGAGTGTGAAGAGGGAACTCCAAAATAATACGCTTCCTGTTTTGTGCAGGTGATAACGTTAGCCAGTGCTTCCGGAAAAATTTGACTCAACCAGGATCCACATGCAAAAATGTAGGCATCAGCAGTGAGCGTCTCGCCATTTGACAATTGAATGGAATCCATTTTTTCTGAGGTAATCTTTCCGGGTTTGACAAACGCCTGAATAAAATTTCCTCCTTCTTTAACAAAACGCTCAAGCACCGCCTGACAACTTTGCTTCGCCATGAGGTATCCACCAAACGGATCGAGCCAGGCATGATGAAGATCATCGGTGTTTACAATGGGATAGATCTTATTTATTTCTTTAGGGCTCAGGTAGCGATACTCCATCCGGTGTACTTTCGCGAAGGGCATCGAATCATCCACCACAGGTGTTTTTTCATTGTAGCAAAACCAGATCACTCCGGCATTGTGAAATAATTTTTTACCAAATCGTGCTTCGTTTTCTTTCCAGAGCTCAAGAGCACGAACATTCAGGTCAAAATATATTTTGTTGGCTCCATAAGTTGATCGGATGACACGTGTTTCATCGCCCGAACTGGATCGGGAATTTCCCGCTCCCCAGGCATCAATTAAGGTTACATGGTATCCGGCACGAAGGAGATACAAAGCGCTCCACCCGCCAAAAGCCCCGGCTCCGATTACGATTACACTGGATTGCTTTGGAAGCTCAAAAGTATTTTTTGATGGTGTGTTCTTAGTGAGTGGCGGGGCAAAAGTATTGGTGTCCATTAGTAACTAACAATCAATGAATTAGGGTTATATCAAAATCAGAATCAGGAAAACATGATAAATATCATAAAACCTAATGATCAATCACATTTTGATCTAATTTTGACATCTTATTTTGTGTCGTTAATGAAAAACTCAAAACAAACTATGAAAAAGATTCTAACCATTTTGATTGCCATGACGCTTTTTTGGTCGTGTGCGCCAGACAAACCAACCAACCAGGAAGAATTCCCTGATCAACCGGCCGCCAAATCTGCGGTAGAAAGTCAAATTATGGATCCTACCAAGGGTATAGGTGCGGTGAAGAATGTTACATTAAAAACGCCCCTTGAACAAGAGCGAGTTTCCCGTGGTATAGCTATTTATGAAATGAAATGTTCGGCCTGCCATCGCCTCGATGAAAAACGAGTAGTGGGGCCGGGATGGAAGGACATAACCAAGACCCGGAAACCTGAGTGGATCATGAATATGGTTACCAACGTAGATGTCATGCTGGAGCAAGATGCTGAAGCTCAAAAACTTCTGGAACTGTGTTTAACCAGGATGCCTAATCAGAACGTATCCATTGGTGATGCACGCGATGTATTGGAATACATGCGTCAAAATGACGGTGAGAAATAAAATGTATTACACTAACCTAAATCAATATAAAATGAAGACTATAATTAATTCGATTGGTGCACTGGCTTTAGTAGCCTCTGCATTCCTGATGAACAGCTGTCAACCGAAAGGACCACAGGAAGCTGTTGTCGGCAATGCCGCTGCTAAAGTTTATGTAGCCCCGGGACAATATGATGAGTTCTACAATTTTGTTTCTGGTGGATTCAGCGGACAGGTATCTGTCTATGGATTGCCCTCTGGCCGGCTTTTCAGAGTAATTCCTACTTTCTCAGCTGATCCTCAGACAGGATATGGATACAGCGAAGAAACAAAGGATATGCTTAAGACTTCTCACGGCTATGTACCCTGGGATGATTTTCACCATACGGCACTTTCTACCACCAATGGCGAGCATGATGGACGCTGGCTTTTTGGAAATGCCAACAACACGCCCCGTGTGGCGCGTATCAATTTAAAGTCTTTCAGAACGGAAGAAATTCTTGAGATACCAAACAGTGGAGGAAATCACTCATCGCCTTTTATTACTGAAAACACAGAGTATGTAGTTGCCGGAACCCGCTTCAGTGTACCGATGGGAGCCAATAAGGATGTGCCTATTAGTTCTTACAAAGAAAATTTTAAGGGCTCTATTAGTTTTATCAAAGTTGATCAGACTACAGGAGACATGAGCATTGCTTTTCAGCTGCGCACGCCTGGTTTTAATTATGATCTGAGCCGTACAGGAAAAGGCCCTTCTCATGGCTGGTTCTTTTTCTCCTGCTATAACACGGAGCAAGCTCACACCTTACTTGAAGTAAATGCTTCACAAAATGATAAGGACTTTATCATGGCGGTGAATTGGAAAAAAGCTGAAGAATATATTGCTAAAGGTGAAGGCGAAAAAGTAAAAGCCCGTTATGCGCATAATGTGTACAGCGAGAAAACGCACATGACTACTTCCACAATTAAAGATGAAGTTTTGGTTCTGGACATCATGAAATATCCTGACATTGTTTACTTCATTCCTTGTCCTAAATCGCCTCACGGCTGTGATGTTGATCCTTCCGGTGAATATATTGTTGGAAGCGGTAAGTTGGCTGCCATGATGCCCGTGTTTTCTTTCACGAAAATTCAGACGGCTATTGCTAATAAAGATTATGAAGGTGATTTCCAGGGAATTCCTGTTATCAAATATGAGTCAGCTCTTCATGGTGAGGTTCAAAAGCCAGGCTTAGGCCCACTTCATACCGAGTTTGATGGAAATGGAAATGCGTATACGTCTATGTTCGTTTCTTCAGAAATAGTAAAATGGAATGTGAAGACGCTGGAAGTATTGGATAGGGTACCAACCTACTATTCCATTGGTCACTTATGTGTACCCGGAGGACCCACTAAAAAACCTCATGGCAAATATGTAATTGCTTACAATAAGATTACGAAAGATCGGTACTTGCCAACAGGACCTGAGTTGACACAATCTGCACAGCTTTATGATATATCCGGTGATAAGATGCAGCTGCTTCTGGATTTTCCTACCATAGGGGAGCCGCATTACGCAGAAGCCATTCCAGCGTCCATGCTCACGGCAGGATCAACCAAGATTTACAAGCTTGAAGAAAACGAGCATCCATATGCTGCTAAGGGAGAAAAATTCACGAAAGTTGAACGAAATGGCAATCAGGTTCATGTGTACATGACGGCTATTCGTTCACACTTAACACCTGACAATATCGAAGGTGTTCGTGTTGGGGATGAAGTATATTTTCACGTGACCAACCTGGAGCAAGATTGGGATGTACCGCACGGGTTTGCTATACGAGGCGCGCTAAATGCGGAGATTCTTGTTATGCCGGGTGAAACACAAACCCTGAAGTGGAAACCTCAAGAGGCAGGTGTTGTACCATTCTATTGTACTGACTTTTGTTCAGCCTTACACCAGGAGATGTCCGGATACATTCGGATTTCCCCTGCAGGAAGCAACACACCTTTGAAGTTCTCTACCGGTGATACCGAAGACTAGGGCAACGGCTCTGGTTATAACCTGGTTTCATAGTTTACAGGTTTGAGTGCTGGCGCCCTGGTTCGGTCAGGGCGCCTTTTTTTAACAAGGTTATATTTGTCTTAAATTTAATTAATGAAATCACTAAAACCCCTTTCACGGCTTCTTGTCCTTATTTCTGCGCTTGCACTTATATCGGCATATTTTATTCCGCTTTGGCAGATTTTGATGTGGGCGCCTCAGTACCCTGAGGGATTGGAGATGAAAATCTGGATTAACAATCTGTCAGGCGAAGTAAAAACCATCAGCGCGTTGAATCACTACATCGGCATGAAGCACATTGAGGTGGAGATGTTTCCTGAGTTTGAATACATGATTTATATCCTGGGTTTTATTATAGGATTTGGTGTATTGACAGCCATAATCAACAAGCGATTTATGCTTATTGGTTTTTTTAGCCTGATCGTAATGGCAGGAATTGCCGCACTGGTTGATTTCTATCTTTGGGGATACGACTACGGGCATAACCTGGATCCTACGGCTCCTATTAAAATTGAGGGAATGGTGTATCAACCACCACTCATCGGCACAAAAGTCTTACTAAACTTCACCGCTTTTTCAGGACCTGATATCGGAGGCTGGGTTTTTATGGTTGTTGGAATGACTTTATTTGGTGTTCTCTTTTATGAAATTCGATTCAATCGAAAAGTTGCAGCCATGTTAGCGTTGCCTTTGCTCTTTGCTTTCTTTTCTTGTTCAACCGAGCCGGTAGCCATTGAATATGGAAAGGATGGTTGTCATTCATGTAAGATGACGTTGATGGACAATAAGTATGGTGCTGAACTGGTAACCAAGAAAGGAAAAGTTTACAAATTCGATGACATGAATTGTTTTTTGAATTTTTATAATTCTGGCGCTGAGGATCCTGAAAATATTGCTCACCGATTGGTCGTTGACTATACCCAACCGGGTACCTTGATCATGGCCGACAATGCTCACTTCTTAAAATCACCTGAAATCAAAAGTCCGATGGCCAGTCAGATCGCTGCGTTTGAAGATTATGAACAAATGAAAAAATTCAAGAAAGAATATAATGGCATTTACCTCGCCTGGGGAGAAGTGGTGACGCAATTTAAATAATGCGGGTTCTACTTACTTTCATTTTACTTTTACTTGCTTCTGTTTCGTTTGCAAAAACCTGGATGGTAAATCAGATGGGTGAATTAACATCCATTAAAAGGGCGATTGAAATAGCCAATGCCGGTGATACCATTGTTGTATCAAGTGGCATCTACCAGGAGGGAAATATTTTAGTGGACAAGTCGTTAGTCCTCATCGGCAAAGATCATCCGGTGGTTGATGGCGTGTTTAAATACGAAGTGTTTACCGTCACAGCCAACGATGTGACTATTTTAAATTTTAAAATAATAAATGTAGGGAGATCCAGCATGCACGATCAGGCTGCGATTGGGGGAGAAAATGTCAGGCGTTTGCATGCATCCGGTAATGAGATTGAAAATGCATTTTGGAATACATCTCTCCAATGCAAAATCATGTTTGATCGAAAACAACACACTAAAAGCAAAGGCTGTTGATGAGACGAACACCGGCAATGGCATTCATCTGTGGAAAAGCGATGAGATCATTGTCCGAAACAACAACGTGGATGGCCATCGGGATGGCATTTATTTTGAGTTTGTAACCAACTCAACCATATCTGGAAATACGAGTATCAATAATCTAAGGTATGGATTGCACTTCATGTTTTCCCATAATGACGCATACTCGGATAATCTTTTCAGGAACAATGGTTCGGGTATTGCGGTAATGTACTCTAAGAACGTGACCATGGTGCGCAATCGGTTTGAGGAGAACTGGGGCTCGTCTACGTATGGGTTGTTGTTAAAAGATATCAGCGAAAGCACGATGACCCAAAATATCTTCTACAAAAATACCGTGGCCATCTATGTGGAAGGATCAAGCCGCAATGAAATTATTAAAAATGAATTCCGTGAAAACGGGTATGCGATAAAACTTCAGGCCAGTTGTGATGACAACCTGATTGATAAGAATAATTTTATTGGCAACACCTTTGATATTGGTACAAATGGAATTTTGACATTGAATACGATAAAAAATAATTACTGGGATAAATATCAGGGATATGATTTAGACAAGAATGGCATTGGTGATATTCCATTTCATCCGGTCAGCCTGTATTCAATGATTGTAGAAAAAATGCCTACTGCGGTAATGCTTTGGAGGAGTTTCCTCGTACTTTTGCTCGATCGTGCAGAAAAAGTAATTCCTGCAGTAACGCCCGAAAATTTGCGGGATGATTTTCCGGTAATGAAGCTTCATGATCTCAGTACATAATCTCAACAAAAAATTCGGTTCGCTTGAAGTGCTAAAGTCAATTGACCTTGATTTTCAGTTGGGTAAATCGTTTGCCCTGATCGGGCCCAATGGATCCGGCAAGACAACCCTCATCAAATGCATTTTAGGAATGGTCATGGCCGATTCGGGTGTAATCAAAGTGGATAACGAAAATATTAACGGGCAATGGCTATACCGCGATAAGATCGGGTATATGCCTCAGATAGGAAGGTACCCCGACAACATGAAAATCGGTCAGCTGTTTGATATGATCCGCGATCTTAGAAAAAAGGAGAGTGTGGATGATGAACTGATCACGGAATTCAATCTTCAATCCATGTATGATAAGCGAATGCATACACTCTCCGGAGGAACACGCCAAAAAGTAAGCGCTGCCCTCGCTTTTTTGTTTGATGCGCCCATTATGATTTTGGACGAGCCAACAGCCGGGCTGGATCCATTGGCTGTCGAAGTATTGAAATCCAAAATCCGGAAGGAAAAAAATGATAAAAGACTTTTTCTGATCACCTCGCACATCATGAGTGATCTGGATGAGCTGTCGTCTGATGTGGTATACCTTGAAGAAGGCGTGATCTGTTATAACGACACTATTGCGAAAATAAAATCAGAGACAGGGGAGGAGAAATTTGGGAAAGCCATTGCTGCCATGATGAGAAGAAACAGAGCTGACGTGGCATGATAAAGATTACAAAATATGTGCTGTACGATATCGTGCGAAACCGGTTTGTAATTTTGTATACCGTTTTCCTGCTGATTACCTCATTCACTTTATTCAGTTTGGATAGTGATCCCGGCAAGGCTACATTGAGTTTGCTCAACATAATTTTAATGGTTGTGCCACTTGTGAGTATCATCTTTACCACCATTCATTTTTTTAATTCCTATGAGTTTATCGAATTGATGGTGGCGCAGCCCATCAACAGACGGGTCATATTTATGAGCGAATTTTTTGCTGTGACCATTGCCTTATCACTGGCGTATCTGGTGGGTATCGGGCTTCCGGTGATGTTGCTCAATGCGAGCACGAGTTCTTTCTTTCTGCTGCTGGCTGGTTTGTTACTCACGTGGGTATTTATTTCGTTGGCATTCAGTGCTTCAGTTTCAACGCGCGATAAAGCCAAAGGCATTGGTATAGCCTTGCTTTTTTGGATTTACTTTTCATTAATCTATGATGGTTTTTTACTTTACATCATCTACGCGTTTAGCGACTATCCGCTCGAAAAAGTGACCCTGGCGTTAATCGCTCTCAACCCGGTTGACCTGGCTCGGATAATTATTTTATTGAAGTTGGATATCTCCGCGTTGATGGGTTATACCGGAGCATTTTATAAAAGTTTTTTGGAAGTGGTGCGGGAGTTGTCTTTTCACTTTCGCTCCTGCTGATCTGGTCAGCCGTACCGCTTTTGTTGTCGGTTAGAAAGTTTGTGAAAAAAGACATTTAATTGTGCAGGGTCTGAGCGGTCTGACCCCTGAAGCAAAACCTGATTTTTATCAGTATTTGCATTGACCAACATCATTGAATACTAAGCGATTGAAAACCATTTTTGTAAACATCATTTGAAACCCAAAATCTATGATTATGAAGAATTTTAAAACTATGATAATGATCCTTAGTCTTGCAGCAATCGCTTTTGCATGCGGTACCGGATCGCAAACAGAAACAGCAACCGCGGAAGCTTCTCCTGTTGGAGGGGGTCAATCCACGGTTGAGGATAATGTATCTCAACCTAATATCGTTCAGGCAGCGGTTGGTTCGGCAGACCATACTACTTTGGTGGCAGCCTTGCAGGCCGCTGAATATGTAGACGCACTGGCCAATGCAGGACCTTTCACCGTGTTTGCGCCCACCAATGATGCGTTTGGTAAACTACCTGAAGGAACTGTTGAAACCCTGGTGAAGCCGGAAAATCAGGCAACACTGCGTAACATTCTGGAGTACCATGTATACATTGGAGTGATAGGTGAATCACTATACAGAAACAACACGAACTGGGGCCAGGCCAACGGTGATAAAATAGTATTGAAAGTGGATGGCGATAAGAAAATGGTGAACGATGCGAATGTGATCGCTACCGTTCCTACCAGCAACGGAATTATCTATGTTATTGATGGAGTGCTTCTGCCTCCCGAAAAGTAATTACTCTCGTTTAGGGTAACTTTGGTAATGGTGAAAGACGGCAGGGTGGTCCCCTGCCGCTCTTGTTTATAAGGTGTTTTAGGTTTTATCTTTACTATAACAATTCAAAACCGCCTGCCATGAAAAAGCTTATGATTACCCTTTCACTCGTATTGTGTGGACTTATTGTTTCCTCATTCTTAGGGAATGAAAACAATAAAGACGAGGTTGTGATTTCCATCACAGCTGAATCAGAAACAATTTTTGACATGTCTCAAAATTCAAAAACCACGAGGGGACTTAGAACTCCTCATGAGTTTAAGATGAATGCTAATGATGGTAAGCTTATTTTTAAATCCCAAAACGGTAAATCCAGGTTAAACATTAAGGTAGTTAGCGATGAAGCAACATTAGAAGCGGATTGGCCTGTTACCGTGGTGATCATCGATGGAGGAAAGTGGTCAACTTTTGGAATGGACTAAATTTTTTATTTATGAGAAAAGCATATTACTTAACATTTACATTCGCTTTGTTCACTGTGCTTTTGGTTGCTCAGGAAAGAACCGGAGATAAAACGGAGCCGATCGCAGCCGTAGCCAGTGATGATGGAAAAAAGGTTGAACCGCTTTGGGTGATCAATGTAGAAAACAGAAAAATTGAATCCCCGGATAGTCAAAATGTACGAGACACTTTATTGATTGGCCAAATCAAACCTGATTGGATTCAATCTGTAAATGTGCTGAAAGGCAACCAGGCTACCGATGCATATGGAGAGCGGGCTGCACATGGCGCTGTTGTTGTAAATCTGAAGAATGGCACCCTGGCAAAAATGCCTGCGGAACTACGAAGTAAGTTTAAGAATTAAATTATTTTTTATTCGGCCCGTACAACACTCGTCCGCCACGGTTGGATGTAAAAACTCCTTTATCTACCGTGATCACACCATTCACCAATACATATTCAATTCCTACCGGGTATTGATGAGGGTCTTCAAAGGTGGCCTTGTCAATCACCGTCTCCGCATTGAACACTACGATATCAGCTTTCAATCCCTCGGCAATAATTCCGCGATCCAACAATCCCATTCGAATGGCGGGCAGAGCAGTCATTTTGTGTATTGCTTCAGGAAGTGTTAATACTTTTTCTTCGCGTACATAATGCCCGAGTACTCGTGGAAATGTGCCGTATGAGCGAGGGTGAGGGTGACCATCACCGGGCTTTACCAACCGGCCGTCTGTAGCGATCATGGTCATAGGGTGCTTCATGATATTGCGTACATCGTTTTCATCAATAGCGTGAAAGATACATGAGGCACCTCCGCTCAATTGTACTTCGATTACCAGATCGGCCCCGTTCTCCGGAGTGGGCGCCAGTTTTCGTAAATCACAAAAATCTTTCAGGGTTTTGCCTTCCAGTTCCTTCATCCAGCTCACACCTGCAAACTGAATACGGGAAAGATCTCCACCACCACGATCATTGAGAATGTTAAAGATAATTCCTTGCCGGATGCTGTCGCGAAGAATCTTGTTGTCGACCCGTTTCTTAAAATCTTCGCTGCCTCCGGCCATCGCCCAACTGGGTATAAGAACCGCCAATCCGGTAGAGCTTGCCGTGTACGGATACTGATCGATCATCACATCGATGCCTTCACCGCGTGCGGAATCAACTAATTGTAATGTACGCACACTAGAGCCCCACATTTTGGTACCTATCGCTTTGTGGTGGGTGAGCACAATGGGGATGTTGGCTTCTTTTCCAATCACGATGGCTTCTTTCACTGCTTCGATCAGCCCCAGACCTTCTTCACGCAAGTGCGATGTATAAAATCCTTTTGCATCGGCAGCTACTTTCGACAAGGCGATTACTTCACCCACTTCCGAAAACGTTCCGGGTAAATATTTTAGCCCGGTGGAAATACCAAATGCACCTTCGCTCATAGCCTGACTCACCTGAGCCTTCATTTGCTCAAGTTCATCAGTAGTAGGAGCGCGGTTTTCCAGTTTCATTATATTTCTACGGATGGTATTATGACCGGTGAGGTAGCCTACATTCATCCCCAATTGAAATGACTGAAGCGAGTCTAAATATTTTCCGAGCGGCCACGGTCCTGATCCATCTGGTCCTCCTAATGCCGTAGTGATGCCTTGACGAACATGACTTTCCGATTCGGGCAGCCTCATCAATGGCTCAATGTGGGCGTGCAGATCAATAAAACCCGGACTGATTGTGAGTCCCGTGGCATCAATCACTGTGGTTGCTTTGGCGGATTTCAGATCACCGATCTTTACGATCTGATCACCAATGATGCCGATATCAGTTTTGATGGCTTCATGGCCTGTGCCGTCCAGCACACTTCCGTTAATGATAATGGTATCGTATTGCCTGGTTTGGCAATGCAATAGTAAAGTGCCAGCAAGTAGAATAAATAGGTATTTTTTCATATTCATAGATTGGGGAATCAAACTTACTAGAATTTCTTTTAAGAGAAAGCTATCACAACTGTCATCCTTCGAGAGCCTCAGGGTGATATGGCCTTTGTTTTCATGAGTTTGTTGCCTATCTACCGTTTGATAAGAATGACGGATAAGTATTGTTAATCTCTACTCCTCCCTCAACGTATTGATGGGGTTTGTTATCGCGGCCTGGTACGACTTAATGCTTACCGTCAGGGTGCCGAGTACAAAAGCGATAATTCCGGCAACGATGAAAAGCAATAAACCCGGAGTTACACGGAACGCAAAATCACTCAACCAGTTTTGCATGTAGAAGTAAGCGATCGGTGTGGCCATTATAAAAGCAAGAACCATCAACTTTGCGTAGTGTCGGGACAGCAGCAGCACCAGTCGCCATGAAGTGGCTCCGTGAATTTTGCGGATGCCGATTTCTTTCGACCGCTGGTCGGCAGTGAATGAAGACAAGCCAAGCAATCCTAAACACGAAATGAAAATAGAAACACCAGCAAAAATATTGACCAGTGTACTTACTGTTTTTTCCCCCTGATAGGCCTGGCTGTATTCCTGATCCAGAAACTGATACCGTACCGGAAATGCAGGATTTAATTTTTTAGTTACCGCTTCAATTTCTTCGATGGCTGTTTTTACATTTCCCTGTGTTCGGATAAAAGCAACACTGGTATTGCCTGGATCGTACCGAATGATTAAGGGTGCAATCGGTTCGTACATGCTGTCCATATGGAAATTCTTTACCACACCGATAACTGTTCCGTCTACACCCCAGACGTACAGTCCTTTCCCTACCGGAGAATCAAATCCCATAATCGTAGCCAGCACTTCATTCACAATATAATGTGCGGAGTCAACGGCAACATTATTTGAAAAATCTCTTCCCTCCACCAACCTCATGCCCATCGTTTGTAAAAAATCAGCATCCACACTCAGTACATTGATTTCAATTACATCATCCGGATTTTTGCCATCCCACCGTGCACCTCCGGTAGACGATCCGTAGCTGAGCGGGTTGCCGCTGGCGAACGTGACTTGTTTGATCTCAGGTAGTGCGGCCAGAGACGTTTTGTACACATCATTCAACCGATTGAGCTCTCCGGTTTTTCTTACCATGATCACGTTTTCCTTTTCCAGACCCAGATCTTTGTTGAGAATAAAATCCATTTGCTTCGATACGATCAGGGTGCCGCAAATCAGAAAAATAGAAATGGCAAACTGAAAGGTCACGAGCCCGTTTCGGAAATAAGCCCCTTTCCCGATTTTGGTAAGGCCTTTTAGCGACCTGATGATGGTGAATGATGATAACATCAATGCCGGGTAACTGCCCGACAACAAACCGGTGACAAGAGTCATACCGATGATGAACAACCATACCTCTGTGCTTTCGAATTCAAGGATCAGTGATTTTCCCGTGAGGGTGTTGAAATAGGGGAGCGTCAGATAAACAACGAGTACTGCAACGGCCATGGAAAAGAACGCGTGCAAAAAGGACTCGGAAAAAAACTGTTGACTCAACGTGCCACGGTGGGCACCCATCACTTTGCGCACACCAATTTCGCGGGCACGTGTGCTCGAGCGGGCTGTGGCCAGGTTCATAAAGTTGATGCAGGCGATGAGGAGCAGAAACACAGCAATGGCGAGCAACACGTTTACATATTGGATGCGCCCACCGATGGGCACTCCGTTTTCAAATGTGGCGTTCAGGTAATTATCAGCAAAGAGCTGAAGGTAAAGCGGTTCGTTTGCTTCGTTGTTGGTGTGGTTGTTCACTTCCTGTTCCACTTTCAGACGCATGGCATTGATGTCCGCATCTTCGCGGAGGCAGATATAAGTACGGAATGCTCCATTGTACCAGCTCTCCACCCACTCATTTCGCTGGATGTATTCCTGTGCCGGGATGATCCAGTCAAACTGCAATGAAGAATTTGGACCCGGGTTTTAAAAATTCCGGTGACTGAAAATTCCTGACGCTCATCAATCTTTATCAACTTGCCAACAGTCTCACTTGCCCAATCCGGGCCAAAAAATTTTTAGCCAGCCTTTCTGAGATCGCTACTGAATGAATTTCGGTTAGTGCGGTGCCGGCATCACCCGCTATAAGCGGAAACGAAAACACCTGAAAGAATCCGGGCGAGGCATATCGACCACGCTCATACGAAGCGTTTTCATCCAAACGAAACAAAAATTCCATTTCCCAGCTCACCCCGGTCACGTCTTCCACTTCGGGATAGGTAGTGCGAAGCACTTCTTCAAGAGGTTGGGGAATTCCGGGTGTGGTAGATACCGATCCATCGGCCTGGTACATGTTGCGCCAAACCTGGTAAATGCGATCGGCTTTCGTGTGAAACCGGTCCATGTTCAGTTCATCGGCCACCCACATTAGGATGAGAATACAGGAGGCAAGCCCCACCACGAGGCCCGAGAGGTTGATAAGCGCGTAACCCTTGTGTTTGAAAATTTGGCGAAGGGCGGTTTTGAAATGATTGACGAGCATAGTGGTATTGATTATTGGATTGAAGACTTCAATGTTGCGGATGATGCCGGGGCGCAGGAGAAAAGGACATCGCGGATGAACAGCCACTTTGCTTTTTTAGGATGATTTGCTGCACGGGCCCGAAATAGTTCGATAAGATCGCCTTCCACATCTTCTACGATGGCGGGACTACAAAACCACCGCAAAAACCGCAGCCAGAAGTTGGGAGGAGATGGTGTGGATGGAGTCATGTGATTTTAAAATCAAATGCTATGGAGGGGATGGCTTCCCACAATTGCTGGCGGGTGCTCATCACATGATCCAGTGCTTTCTTGCCGTGAAGGGTTACGGTATGGTAGCGTTTGCGTTTGCCTCCGCGGATGGCGGTAGCTTCGCCAAATTCCGATTCCAAAAAACCTTTTTCTCCAGACGCATGAGGGCAGTGCGCAGGGCGCCCACACTTACTTTTCGTTTCAGACGTTTCTCGATATCTTCTTTGATGGTTACGCCATAGGCATTACCGTGCAAAACGGCAACGGTTAACATAACCACCTCTTCAAATTCACCCAGGGAGTATTTTGCCATAAACTTTGATATAAGTCCTAAAGGTAGTTTAAATAGTTTGATATTAGTACTAAATGTAGTTTTTAGTGGGTGTCTAAATAGTGGGATTTTCTCATGGAGTTATTTTTCCTAAGTATTTCAGATTTCGTGTCGCGGTGTTTGACAAATAGAATTTTATAAAAAGCTGTAAGTAAGAGTGAGTAACAAGGTCAATGTCATAGCTGCCGTGAAGGTTTGTCAAACAAAAATCATCCTCTTCTACGAGGTCTCAAAAATCAAAGAACCCTCATGTATTTGTATCTTGTCGTTTAAATGTTTGAGTTATGCATGTAGGCAATAATTATTCTCTGAAAGAAGTTATCCTGTGGACGCGCAGGGATATTTTTACTTTACTTATTCTCGCTACGATTCCCACCGTATTGTTTGAACTGTTCGAATGGCGCTGGCTCCATTTACCGTGGCTGCCGATAGCCTTGCTTGGTACAGCCGTTGCTTTTGTGGTGGGTTTTAAAAACAATGCATCGTATGAAAGGTTATGGGAAGCGCGTAAAATATGGGGTGGTATTGTGAATGCCAGCCGGAGCTGGTCCATTATGGTGAAGGATTATGTCACCAATCGGCATGCGAGTGAAAAAAGAACCGCTGCGGAGTTGAGCGAAATACACAAGCAACTTTATCACCGCCATTTTGCCTGGCTTACAGCCCTGCGGTTTCAGCTTCGTGAGAAGCGCGCCTGGGAATCAATTTATAAGCCACACAACCGCGAATTCAAGGATAAGTGGTTCCAGATTGACGAACACCAAAGCAAACTGGAAGATGCGTTAAAACCATATCTGTCGGAAGAGGAATATGCGGCAGTGATGTCAAAGACCAATCGTGCCACTCAGATCAATGCACTGCAATCAACGCATTTGCAAAAATTACTGGAGGCGGGGCTGATTGAAGATTTTCGCCACATGGACTTGCAAAAAATGTTGGTCGAGTTCTATGCCCTACAGGGTGCATCCGAGCGGATCAAAAATTTTCCGTATCCGCGGCAATATGCCACGGTAAATTTATATTTCACTAAACTTTTTGTGTTGCTGCTGCCATTGGGCATGTTGCTCGAATTTGAAAAATTCGGGGCACACATGGTGTGGCTAACGATTCCGTTCAGCGTACTTTCAGGATGGGTGTTCACCACTCTGGAGAAAATCGGGGAAGCTTCCGAAAGTCCGTTTGAAGGCAGTGCCAACGATGTGCCCATCACGGCATTGGCCCGAACCATCGAAATAGATATGCGCGAAATGCTGAACGAAGAAAACATACCGAAGCCCATCACTGCGAAGAACAATATTTTATCGTGATGGATGCAACATGGATGATAGTTTGAAATTTCGAATTGGTTTAACAATAAAACGATTCGCTGTTCTTTAGTTAAGTGAGTGACAATAAATCAGGTGAAATCCTTTCTTATCTCGGCCTGAAAGAAATCATGACCGAAAAGAATTACGTCCCGGCTTTTGACCGTGATTTATTTCATCTATACACACCCGATGATTATTTGTCATCATCCAGGAAAGAGATGGATGAAGTGTACCGCATGTCGGAGTTGGTCTTGCTTCATACGGAATCCGGTCTGCGACTAGAGTACCTGACTACCGAGAGTTATGATGGGGATGAATACCGGTACCGGCTGCGCAGTATTTTTATCGTCACCAAATCCGGAAAAACGATAAACGTAACGGAAGCGGATTTTGAAAAGAAATATTTTGAAACAACAGAAGGTACGATTCCTTTTTCAGAAGTAAAGATGAATACGAAGGGGGATTGACAATTTTGTTGCTATGAAACCAGCCCTTCATTCAGCGAGGTAATTTTCCTGCTGATTTTCTTTTCAATAAAATGATCGAAGGATTGATACATCGTTTGCTCCGGCCACACCACAATAATTTCCTTGGTTGGTATTTTATACTGTGCGGTGTATAATGTTCCAAATGATTTAGCAAAGTTCGTATTGTACAAGGGAGGATAAAGAAAGTGCCTGAGTATGGTTTCTTCCGTTTCAAATGGAGATGACATCGCTTCTTCCAAAAAACGTTTGCGTTCAATGGTTTCCGTCAACACGGCATAATCTCCCCATTCCACTTCTACCTGGTGATTAGTCACCACGGCAGCATTCACTACAATGGCTTTACGGTCGGGGGAGAGATAAACCGTGGAAAATTTTCCGGTAGCATCAATGAGTGTGACATTGTACGCCATGTGTACAGGTACACGGTTTAGTACATCAACTCCTTCATCCACTGTGGTGCATGTTTCCAGGATGTATCGGATAATGATGGGAATGCCAAAGCCATCACCTGTTACTTTACGGCCTCCAAAAGTAAGGGAAGCCGCAAGGCCATTCTTGTTCATCCCGTCTAGTAATCCCCAGTTACAATCAGTAAACCCTATAACGGGTTGTAACCAGTTGGAATAAAGCAGGGTACCTTCAAACATCTTGTAACTGTAATCGTAATTGCGGATCAGCGAAGTGCTTTCGCGGGTCCACGCCACCTGTGAGCATCCGCTCATATACGCTGGAGGAGTATACATGGTAAGAAATCGTGATTCCAAGTCACCGCCACCCGATAGATTGACCAGCTGTTCATAAACCGGCATCAGCTCGGGCATGTGTTTTTGAAATTCGGAATAGGATGTCAGGTATCCCTTTCTTTGCAGATACCCTTCTGATAAGAACCAGGTTTTGTAATGCGGCCATGTGTGCTCAAACAAAGCCTTCCATTTTTCACCCGGCTTGTCTTCGTGTACGCTACTAAACGAGAGATTCATTCACTACATCATTTTAAATCCACCGATTTCTGCAAGCTCCTGCTTAGGTGATGGAATGGTGATGGGTTCTGAAGCATACAATGCTTTAATCGCGTTTATCCATTTCTCTGCTCGCGGTCGTAGTTTAAAATCATCGGTCATCAACCGTCCACGCATTACCAGAATGCCCATGTCAGCACCTTCGTAAAAATAATCATTGCTCCGGCTTATTCTCAGGAAGAAAGCTTCATTCTCTTTTTCAACCGCTCTCCGGTGGGTATCCATTCTGGCAAACTTTATGGTTCCATCATCATTCATTTTATAGATACCTGAGCGGGGAGCCTGTGTGATGATCCTAACTTCTTTGTTTGTGTATTTAATAATCAGTTGGCCCCACGAATCAATATTTTCTGGCTTAAACCATCGGTTGTTAATGGCATTAACACTAAGCTTATACGGTTGGTTCATCCACTCCAGCACGTGCGCCAAAAACAGTGGCATATCTGAAAGCGCAAACACGGCATGGTTGGTAATGGAACTGGCACCCGTAATGCGAGGGTTTAATTCCCCCAAATACAGTTGCTGATTGTCCTGATCGATCAGAAAATCCAGTTCAAAGTATCCTTTATACCCTTCTTTGCGAAGTTGATCGCCAAACAATTGAGTGTATCGTTTTGCTTTCCTCCGAATGGCCGGAGTAAAGGCATCGGCATAAATTTCATTGCCACACCATCCTCCTTTGTAAGGTGTTAGTTCTTTAAATCCCACCAATTCAGTCATCAGCGGAGCAACGATAGTGCCGTGGCGCGTCACGCACGCTTCAATGGCCGATCCGCGGCAGTTGATGCGCTTCATTACCTTCACTTCTTTTTCTTTCACAATCTCTTCGGCATATTTTTCCCATTCCTTTTCATTGGAAATAAAAAAGGTAGTGTGGCCTGAGTCGCCAAATGGTGTTTGAATCACCAGGTCAGTGCCCAGTTTTTTCTTTGTGACGGCATTCAGGTGTTCATAGCTTTTTACTTTCGTGAGCACATAAGGCACACAGGGTACTCCCGCTTTCTCTGCAATACGGTTTGTGTTCACCTTGTTGTCCATGAACGTTCGCATTTTGGCGGGAGGGAAACATACTTCCAACCCAAGTTTCTTAGCTAACTTTTCAGTTTGGGCATCAAACATCAGGAACAATGCTTTTCCCTTTTTTCCACGGTCTTTTATATAATTAACAACTTCCTTGTGTTCGAGCAGGTAGTTGTTAATATCTTCAATGCTTTGAAATTCTTCGTGTGGCAATTCTTCAACGGGAGAAAACACGTTTGGGTGCTGCCCGTCAAAACATTCGATATAGCAGATGAACTTGAAACCTTTGATCCACTCATCGGCTCCCAACAGGTTGAAGTTGGTGGCACTGATAAAGTAGATGGGAGTTTCATTGCGGTGGAAAAATCTACGGATATCGGAAATTCCTTTTAGTGTTGTGGAATCTTTTTTTCTTTTTGTCAAGACCTTTCTGCCTTTAGCTTTTGGCTTTACTGCTTTCCGTTTTACTACATTCTTTTTTATTGCTTTCTTCTTCACCACTTTTTTCTTTACTGCTGTACGTTTTTTCATGTATTACTATTTATTATCTATAACTTATTTGAACTTTTCTAATATAAGGTAATCTCGCTCTTCATCATCTATTCTGCTACGGCTTTTTTTAGAAATTATCCAAAGTATGATGCCGAGAATAATTAATCCGATGAGAATGCCCCATTCGAGCGGCCACTTCAATGCGGCAGGACTACCGGGAACTGTGATGGCCAGTAAAACCAATATGGATCCTGCAATGGAAATATATCCCATCCATTTGCCTCCCGGAGTTTTGTAAGGCCGGTGTAAATCGGGGAATGAACGTTTTAATTTTAAAAATGAAAACGAAACACCAAGAAAAGCAGCTGCGATGCAAAAAGACCCAACATCTACAAACGCGATCATCGCCCCTCGTCCCAACAGGGATGCGGCAAATGTGACTACTCCTATAAATAAAACCGCATTGTAGGGAGTCCCGAATTTTTCATGCGTTTCTCCGAACTTTGCGCCTAATATTTTACCGCGACCGAGAGCAAATAGTACACGCGAGCCGGCAAGAAAAAATCCATTCCAACTGGTGAGTAAACCAACAATAATGGCGAAAAGGATTGCCTTGACTAAAAGATCCGACCCGAAGGCCAGTTCAAATGCTTCAGCCGTTAATAAATCAGCTCCTGATAACGATTGCCAGTTTCCGATCATTGCCGTGCTGATGATGAGCAAAATGTAAAACACTACCGCAGCTGTGATGGAGATGAGAATCAGAATGCCGATGGTTTTGGGTGAAACACTTTCGCTGGCTTCTTCGGCCCCCTGGGGGATGGTATCAAAACCGACTAACCAAAATGGAACAGTTGCAAACACACCAATGATACCTCCGATAATTCCAGAAGATGAGTTTGTAACAAAATAGGGTTGAAGATTTTTAATTCACTTTTGCTAAACCCTAACACGATTACACAGACCACTATAATTAAAAACACTACGGTCAGGTACACCTGGAAGCGCATGGATTCTTTTACGCCTACATAATTTACATACGTGATTATGGCCACAAAAATAGAGCCAGCAACAGATGACTTCCGTAAATGACATCTCCGTTGATGGAGTACAACGGCCACTGATCAATGTTCGGGAAAAGATAACTTGTGATTTTACCAATCGAGATGGCTTCAAAAGCGGAAACGGAAATATATCCGAATGCTAAAAACCAGCCAACCAAAAAGGATTCTTTGACACCGAATGCTTTGTAGGCATAAGCTACCTCACCACCCGAGACCGGGAGCATGGCTGTTACTTCCGCGTAACAGAAGCCAATGAAAATCATCAGGGTTCCGCCAATGGCAAAGGCAACACTTGCCCCAATGGGTCCGGCAGTCTCAAGCCATGGTCCCATGGCGGTAACCCAACCCACGCCAATCATGGCGCCAAAGGCAAGACAAAAAAAACCAATC
This sequence comes from Flammeovirgaceae bacterium, assembly GCA_012032815.1. Taxonomy (GTDB): domain Bacteria; phylum Bacteroidota; class Bacteroidia; order Cytophagales; family Cyclobacteriaceae; genus ELB16-189. The sequence goes on along the minus strand of JAAUQD010000022.1, from coordinate 5,670 downwards.
TTGCCGATCTCTTTTTTTAGAGCGGCCCGGTTGACATTGGAAGAGCTGCCCATTTAGCCCTTCGCAGTAGGTACTTTCTTTTTTCTTTTGCCGTTTCCTAATCCACCCATGCCGGCCATAGCAGCGGCAGCACCCATTAGTGCGGTGCCTGATTGATGTCGGTTTAAGGCAGCTTCTGTGAAGAAACGCAAGCCCAGTTCAGGTCGGTATCCGTGAATTTCCTTCACATCAAGAGCTTCCAGAAAATCCAGAATTTCAATAGTCATCACCTGACCCGGAACGAGTACCGGAAATCCTGGAGGGTAGGGAATGATAAACGAAGTAGAAACCAATTGTCTTCCCGATTCAATTAATTTCTTACAATCCGTAAGTTTCACATACTCACATTTGTTTTCCTGATAGGAAAGAAAGTAAGCTTCACGCATCCGACCTCCGGGAATTCCTGCAACGGCACGAAACGAATCATGGAAATAACTAAAGTCGGGGAGAGGTGGTGCCTGTTCTGTAAGTGAATAGATACGATCTTGAAGAATTCTGTGTTCTTCAGGATTCAAAGAATAAAATTGAGCATCGATTTGTTCTGAGATTTTTAATAGCGTACTGATGAGATAGCTTACCGAACTGCGCGTTGTACCAATATTGGTCATGAACAGCACCGAGTTCCTTGAGGTTTTGTTTACCTGAATGTGGAATTGATCCATCAGGTATTTATTCTTGAACGTATCACCATCCACACCTGTGTTGCCGATATGTAAATTGATCTTTGTTGGGTCAAGCACAAACTCATCATTGGCCCACGCTTCTTCAAGCCGTTGCCACCCCAAATCGGGATGATAATATTCTGACAACCCTGACTGACGATACTGATCAGGAATTAAATCTTTAATCGTTAAGACTTTAAAATATTTTTTGAGTTGTGGATGGTCACTGATTTTCGCGCGAAGCAACATAGCCATCTCCACACTCTTCTCCACGAGCTCATAGCCTTCAAACGAAACCTGTCGTCTCCCTACATCCAGCGAAGCAAGAATCTGATAATTTGCTGAGGTTGAGGTGTGCGTCATATAAGCTTCATGGAAAGCATTCTCTACTTTACGCTCAAATTCCTCATCATAAATATGAATCATCGACCCCTGGCGTAATGATGAAAGTGTTTTGTGAGTACTCTGCGTGGAGTAGACTCTGATCTGAACTAACTCAGGATTGGGAAGTCTCGAGATTTGATTGCCGCCTTTCTTTTTCAAGTCGGCCAGATGTTGCTCGTATTGCTCACGGTATTCGCGTGATCTGTATTTTTTAGAAAGTTTTTTGGCGACATACATTGCAGTGCGCTGGCGATAGATCGGGGTGAAAGCGGCAAACCCAAACCAAGCTTCATCCCAAAGAAAGATCATATCAGGTTTGATGGCCAGTACTTCTTCCATTACACGTTCTACGTTATAGACCAATCCATCAAAAGTACAATTTGTGAGCAGCAGCATTTTGACTTGATCCAATCTTCCAGACTCTTTAAGAGTCAGTAACCGCTCCTTTATTTCAGAAAGAGGAACAGCTCCATACATCGAATATTTTTGCAATGGATACGAATCGAGGTACGTAACGTACGCACCCGCAAGGACCATTCCGTAGTGATGCGATTTATGACAATCTCTGTCGATCAATACAACATCACCGGGTTCAACTAGTGCCTGAAGCACAACCTTATTTGATGTGGATGTGCCGTTGGTAGCAAAGTATGTACGCTTGGATCCAAATGCTTTCGCGGCCATCTCCTGAGCTTTCTTGAGTGGGCCCGTAGGTTGCAATAATGAGTCAAGGCCTCCTGTAGTAGATGATGTTTCTGCCAGAAATAAATTTCTTCCATAAAATTCTCCGAAGTCATCAATCCAGTTCGATTTAAAAACTGAATTTCCGCGCGAGATGGGCATGGCATGAAAAACACCGGCCGTTTTGGCTATATTCTTTTAGCGCAGTAAAGAAAGGAGTTTCATACCGATCTTTTATTCCTCTAATGATGCTCAGATGCAATTCCTGCGCATCTTCTTTTCTATAAAATACCCGTTGAAATAATTTTAGTGCAGAATCCGGAAGGCTGTTCACTGCATTGTCAGTCACGTAGTATATATCCAACTCCGGCCGCAGTCTGCGTATTGCGATACCCAATAAAATACCCAGGTCATATTCGGGTACATCATCATATGCATCCTTGAGAATGTTGGTAATGTAGGGTTTAAGAATTCCGTTTACGTTTTTTGATTTGAATGGGATTTCATACCGGATCACACACGCCTGAATGTTGGGGTTGGCTACCAACGCAATGAGTGTATCCTGAAAAGATTTGGAGTATACGACTTGATAGACAAATTCATCTTTACGACTTCTGACATCACTTAATTTTTTATTAATGATGTTTTCATCTTTAACGGAAAGGTTATCGACAAAGAGCAATTCAAAGTAGCGGCTTCTGCTTTTAGAATCGGTTGCTTGCTTTGGTTCCTTGCTTTTCAATAATGTTTCGAACGAAAACTCGGTATGATGACGGTAGTCTTCACTCACCAGCAATCGCAAAACTTCTTTAATCGAATTTTTTAAAATCTGAAATTCGTTGTGCCTTAAAAAATCGCCAATAATGTTCAATGTTGAATTACCCGGGAACGCATAATACTGTTCTACCTGACGCAATGTTTTGAGTGCCTTAAGCATTTGTGATTTGCCTTCTTCCTGGTCTTGCTTTTTGCGCTTGCGGGCAAGATTGTAAGCAAGAAACTTCAGGTCAGTCCATAATTCGATGCGTAACTGACTGATGTTAAGGTTATGTCCAGATGGTTTTGGTCGTTCAACGATGTCTTTCATGATTCAATAGTACTTGTTCAACAATTCTTTTCACTTCTAGTTTTTAGAATGAAGGGCAAGGCGGTTTCCTTCAGTGTCCATAAACAAGGCAAAATGACCAACTGCCTCATTGATTAATGTCTTGTTCATGATGATTCTTCCACCCGCTGCCTCGATGCGCGAAAGCACTACATTAAGATCTTTACCTCCATTTAAATACAGTAACGGCCCGGTTGTGTTAGGAACACATCCTTCACCAGCTACTACCGCACCTGACACTCCACCTTTGGCAGGGAAAAAGGCCATAGCGTAGTTGTTGATTTCGGTAGTATCCATTGTGATGGCATAGATCTGATTATAAAATGAAACGGCTCGCTGAAAATTATAAGCTGGTATCTCAAACCAATTAACGTAATGTTTTAAGTTCAACGGTTTTTCTTTTCGGGCGTGCTTCACGGAAGTCTTCATAGTTACTTAGTTTTTATTCTAAAATTTCAATTTATTAATCATTGACGTAATGACATTGGTATCAATAGGTTTGGGGGTATCGCTCTGCAATACTTCCTTTAGTTGATCAAGACGAGTGGGCTTGTAAAGTTTACCCAAGGTTTTCAGGTAAGGCAGATCAATTCCGTTTTGATAAATTTCAAAATTGACATTCCGGTCTCTGAAACTTTTAAGCGGTTGGCCCAAGCGGAGAACACCCATTTCACGGCTGCGCTTTACCCGATCCAAATCAATCTCAATGGGTATCAATTCCTCACCGGTACTGGCCTGGTGCATCACCCGCCCATCAGGCCCACATATGATTGATCGTCCTGTTCCACCATCTCCCAACCCATTAATGTCGAAAATGAAACATTGGTTGATGGCTGCAGTAGCCTGCACAATGGAAAGTTCAATATCGCGGTCAATCGTAGCCGTAAGCGTTGGGTGAATGATGACATCCACACCTTGCACGGCTAACGTGCGGGAGGTTTCAGGAAACCACATATCGTAACAAATCGTAATGCCAAATTTTCCGACATCCGGAACATCAAAAATCAAAAACTCTGAACCACCGGTAACACCCACCTCATACGGATAAAAAGGGAACATTTTATTATAGCGACCAACCACTTCTCCATTGGGATTAATGACTGACGATGTATTGTAAATCTTTCCTTCCTTCTTTTGAAACATGGAACCAGGAATTAACCAGATTCCATGGTGTTTGGCTAATTCGCAAAATTGGTTCTCCGCATCATTTGGAAATTCCAGGGCATTATAGGTTAGCGGCCCAAATGGACTAAGTTCGCTGCACACAATCATTTGTACCCAGGGATACACCGACATCATAATATCGATCTTGTGTTTCATGAGCGGTATATTGCTATGACTCGCAGAAACATGCATTTGTATTCCTCCTATCGAAAACGGTTTCATCTAGTTTGTAATTTTTAGTAGTTCTTCTTCAAAAATATCCAGCCCTTTGTTTAACAATTCGTTTGAGATGACAAGAGGGCTTAAAACTCGTATCATATTTTTATTTGTGCCGGCACTCAATAAAATCAATCCCCGACTAAGGCACGCAGCGGTTAGTTGACTAACTGTAGTAGGATCTGGTGCAAGCGGATCTTTGTTTTCAACGAATTCAATCGCTTGCATAGCTCCTAACCCTCTCACATCACCGATTGCTGAACACTTTTCTTTTAATTTGGTAAATCGGTCACCTACAATTTTACCAACTTCAGTAGCCCGTTTGTTCAAATCGATATCCTCCATATATTTTAATGTAGCAATGGCAGCAGCGCAGCAGACAGGATTGCCTGGGTATGTTCCTCCTATAGTACCAGCTACCGCAGCATCCATGACTTGTTGTTTACCAATCACTGCACCTATTGGCATGCCAGAGCCAAGGGATTTTGCCCACGTGGAGATATCCGGTGTTACACCAAAATGTTGGTAGGCACCCCACTTTCCAGTTCTGCAAAAACCACTTTGTACCTCATCGAAGATTAACATGATGCCATATTCATCACAGAACTCTCGAAGTCCCTCGATGTACCGTTGAGGAGCCACATTAAAACCCCCTTCACCTTGTACAACCTCAATAATTATAGCGGCTACGTTATTCGGATCGACCAGATTGTGAGCAGCATCATGCAGTCTCTGTAACTCACGCTCTGCAAAATCCAATTCAGTTAATCCTTGTCCATAATGATAATAGTTTGGAAAAGGGAGACGATACACTTCCGGAGCAAAAGGTCCACAGTTCAGTTTATAATTAATTTTGAAGTGAGGGTCATGGCCATCATTGTACGGCCATGAAATGCTTCAGTATAACAAAGTACTGCTGACCGATTGGTTGCCTGTCGTGCAATCTTGATGGCATTCTCCACAGATTCTGCCCCTGAGGTTGTGAGCATCACCTTCGTTTTCTCTCCGTGAGGAAGAAGTGAGGCTAATTTTTCACTTAAGTCTAAATAAGCCTCGTAGGTGGAGACATTAAAGCAAGTGTGTATCAGCTTTTCGGCCTGATCCTGAATGGCTTTCACTACGGGTTCAGGACAATGACCTGCATTCAAAACGCCAATTCCTCCTCCAAAATCGATAAGTTCATTGCCGTCCGCATCGATGATTACACCATCTTTTGCTTCTACTGCTGATGAAGCCACGAAAATGCCCACTCCATTGGCTACAATGGCTTTGCGCCTGTTGATTAACTCAGCCGTTCTATTAAATGTCAATTGCTTTTCCTTCAAACTGGTTTCTGTTTGCATAGTTTATGTAAATGTTTGTTTAGATGCTTCGTTTTCAAGACGAAAAGCAACCACAAAGGTATTCAAATCAGATTGC
>JAAUQD010000001.1 GCA_012032815.1 Flammeovirgaceae bacterium | reverse complement strand
CATTCTAAATAAAAATACCATGAATGATCGTAGAAAATTTTTGAAACAATCCTTGTTAGCCGGCACGTCATTGGCGGTAGCCGGAAGCGTGACGACCGATTTATTTGCACAGTCCACAGCCTCCAAACCGGTAGTCATTGCCAGCGGTAACGGACTGGAAGCCGTGAACAAAGCCATGGAATTAGTTAAAGCCGGTACGGATACGCTGGATGCGGTAATCGCGGGCGTAAACATTGTAGAGAATGATCCGAACGACACCAGTGTAGGGTATGGTGGGCTACCCAATGCCGATGGTGTAGTGGAACTGGATGCCAGCGTGATGCACGGACCTTCATACCGTGGAGGTGCGGTGGCATCCATTCGGAATATTAAAAATCCATCGAAGGTGGCGAAGCTGGTGATGGAGCGCACCAAGAATGTGTTGCTCGCAGGCGAAGGCGCTCTGCGGTTTGCAAAAGCGCACGGGTTTAAAGAAGAAGATTTGCTCACGGACAAAGCGCGGGAAGAGTGGCTGAAGTGGAAAGAGAATCACAGCACGAATGACGACTGGCTTCCGCTTCACGACTATGCGGATAAAAAAATCAGTTCACTTTTTGAACCGTACCATGACATACGGGTACGATCAATTGTTTGGCGATTAACGCGAAAGGAGATATATCGGGTGTGACTACGACATCTGGCTTAGCCTATAAAATTCCGGGGCGTGTAGGTGACTCACCTATTTTGGTGCGGGGCTTTATGTGGATAATGAAATCGGTGCTGCGGGATCGACCGGATTGGGTGAAGCCAATTTACTGAACTGTACGAGTGCGATGATTGTGGAATACATGCGGCAGGGAAAATCTCCGGAGCAGGCCTGCCTTCAGGGATGCCAGCGCATTGTGGATCGGAATAAAACAGGACGCTGGCTGGATGTGAACAACCGTCCGACCTTCAATGTGAATTTTTACGCGATCAATAAAAAAGGTGAGTTTGGCAGTGCGTCCATATGGGGTGAACTTACTTTTGCGGTACATGATGGAGCAAAAGGAGAAATCAGAAAGAGCGCGTATTTGTTTAAGCGGTGACGGAGGCAAATGTAATCTTAATTGAGCAACCGAACCCTCCCGGGCGAGCCAGGATACAAGCCCGGAACGGGATCACTGCTGAAAACTTCTTTATTGTCAATGTCCATCAGCGATAAGCAACCATCCCATCCGGCACCAGTATCCATCAGCCATACATTGCAGGCTTTATATGGAGTCTTGTAAGCGGGGGTATGACCAATGTAGATTTCTTCGTAACCGGTGAATTGCTTTTCAACTCCTCTTCTTTCAAAATCCATCGCCATGTTGGCCAGGGAGCGATCCCATAAAAAATGGATTCGTTTTGTTCGTCCATCGGGCGGTGCGGTAAAATCCCCGCATGCACAAAAAATTTATTTTCCATTTTGTAATGCAGCAATGCATCCCTGAAGAATTTTTTATGACTTACAGGAACACCTTCCTCATACGAGTTTATTGTGGCTTCACCTCCCTGTGCAAGCCAGATGGAAGCAGCTTCACCTGAGTTCATCCAGTTGCGCGTCCAGAGATCATGATTGCCTAAATATGTTAATGAGTTTTGATTTCGAAATTCATCCACACAGCTTTCACGTCCGGCCAGCCATCACTCACATCACCGAGTGCAATTAGCAAATCCTCATCGTACGAGAACGAAGCGCGCTCCAAACATTGCCGCAATGCGCGGTAAGCGCCATGGATATCACCCAACACAAATCTGCGCATGTATAAATGTAACCGAAAAAGATCATAAAATAACGGCAGGTATTGAGCTCAACCGCTATGATGAAATGACCAGCGAATTGTATTCCGCATCAGCCACCTGATAAAGTCGAAATGCGTTTTCCACTACACGAGCTACATTGTCATTGTACTGCACTTTCACTTTCGTGTTGCTGCTCAACCATTCTTCAAGGGTTGGAATTGATTTTTTGTTCAGTTTTTTTAAAACAGGTACACCCATTTTTTTGAGAGCGGCAGCATTGCATTGCTGTTCATATTGCGCCTTCATGGGTACAACCAAAAGTTTTTTCCCCAAATGAAGTGCTTCGGCTGGTGTTTCAAATCCTGCTCCACATAATACTCCGCGGGAAGAAATCATACTTTGTGTAAATGCATTGGCAGAAACAGGCGTCACAGAAATGTTTCCGGAGTTATAGGCTCGTACTGCGTGTTTTGAAAAACATGCCAGGTAATCTTTTTAAAACTGGACAAATAAGGAATGATTTTTTCGTCACCAAAAGCAGGCAGATAAACGGTGTAGTGTTGTTGCTCCGTTGGCGATGCGTTGCGCACTTCTCTTCGAATGACCGGATGAAAGATGTTGGTATCGTATTCTTCAAAATGAAATCCTATATATTTTTTCACGGGGGCGTAGTTGCGCAAAATCCATTCACCTGAAGAGTCTGTGTGTTTCGGTCGGGGAACTTTTTGTGACATGAACGAGGCCTGATGCCCAAAACCAACAACGGGAATGTTGCTGATATGGGCGGCCCATGCACTGATGGGCTCAAAGTCATTAAAGATCACATCGTATCGTGCCAGGGAAAGGGCCCGCATTTCACGAAGTGATTTGAATAGGTAATTTCTGGTGATTGTTTTTTTAAAATCAATGCCTCCCTTTTTTCCAAAATAAAAACTCAGGCCTTTGAACCTATAAGCGGGAGGACGAATGAGTTGAAGATCAACCTGTGTACCACTGACCAGCAAATCCAATTCGCCATATTTATCCAATTCCGGAATCAATTCATTAGCCCTGCTGATATGCCCATTGCCGGTTCCTTGGATGGCATAGAGCATCTTCACTTTTTTTCAGGAATAAGTTGACTTACCAGGTCTCTGAAAATTTCATCTTCATCCAGTTCCCGCGCAAACCGTTTGGGAATTTTTAGTGACTGGGCATTCAGGTCTTTTCGATAATCGTAAATACTCCATTGTTTATTATTGTATTCCAGCGCAGTCAGGTTTTCAACCCAGTCACCCGAATTAAGATATGTGACCGTTCCTTTTGAAGTTTTTATTTTTTTAATCTGAGGCGCATGAATGTGACCACATATCACAGTATGAAATCCGTGGTCAGCCGCTATTTCAGCTGCGGTTGTCTCAAAGTCATTAATAAATTTTACTGCTTTCTTCACTCCGTCCTTTACTTTTTTTGAAAGTGAAATTTTTTCTCTTCCCATCATAGACAGCATGGAGTTGACAGCGGCATTAAGTAAAATAAGTGTGTCATAGCCTGTAGCGCCCAGCTTGGCCAGCCACTTTGAATGGCGCATCGTAATATCAAAGACATCACCATGAAAAATCCAAACCTTTTTTCCATGCAACAACAACCTCTTTTTGTTGTCGATGTGAAACCCACCGGTTTTTAATCCGGCAAACTTTCTTAACATTTCATCGTGATTACCAGTTAGGTAGGTGACCTGGGTATTGCGGGTAAGGAGTTTTGTAATCTCTTTGATAACCTGCATGTGCGTTGTGGGCCAGTAATGTTTACTGAATTGCCACATGTCGATGATGTCTCCGTTGAGAATGAGATGAGTTGGTCGAATAGATTTCAGATACCGAAGTAGTTCAATGGCATGACACCCATACGTTCCCAGATGAACATCCGATATAATGACTATATCAACATCACGTTTTCGACTTCTACCCAATTTTGATCATTCATTGCGTTGTGCTCAAAAGTATAAACGGTGTGTGTAGCTGTGATGTAGTAAAGTTTATGAATGTGTTATTTATCGTGATTGCTGTTGGCGGAAATCGAGGTTATACAATTTGTTACACCACCTAAAATTGCCGAATAAGTCAGCTTTAGGAGTCCACTTTTATATGGCTGTCAACGTTATAAATAGCTTATAATCAATAACTTAATTTTCAATGTTAAGAAATTGTTAAGAAAGCATCACCAGAATATTAACTATTTACTAAGTTTGGTCTTAACATGTTTACCATCAATACATTGAGTCGACTGTTCTTCACCATAGCTTTTGTCATCTGCGCTTTTTCGCTGTATGGTCAGGAAAATCCATTGTTGGAAGACTATGTGCTCACCAGCGATAATATGAATGCCGGCTATGCTGAGAAAATGGACAGGCTTACGAAGTCTTTTAAGCATACAAAATACAAGTCGGAACAGGTATTGCTCAGAGCTGTTTTTAACAAAACGCATCGGGAATTTTTAAAGTGGTACACACCTCAGGCGGATTTTCATGAATTGTTTCAGTCAGGCAGGTATGATTGTCTAACTGCGACTGCCTTGTACAGTATGGTATTGGCTGAACTTGGATTTTCGTATACAATCTATGAAACAAACTATCATATCTTTCTCACGGTACACTCTAAAGAAGGTGATTTTTTGTTTGAAGCGACTGATCCTGTTAATGGATTTATAGCCGACCCCAAAGAAATTAAAGTTCGGATTGCTGAATATTTAAACCCAACATCTCCTGATACCAGAAAATTATATTTAAACTATGCGTTTGAGTTGTTCCAAAAAGTAGAGCCTGAAAAGTTAACCGGATTATTATTTTTTAATCGGGCAGTTAAAGCCTACAATTCTCAGAATATTATGCAAGCTGTGCAATACCTTGAAAAAGCCTCGGTGATTTATTATTCTCCCCGTATCGATTCATTCTGTCCATTACTTTCTGAAGTATGCTTGTCAAGTCAATTAGATGAAGCAGTAAAGAGTGAATTAGTCTCCCGATTGGCCCGCTTGAAAGCAGATAAGGCTATTACGATTTCAATCCGGTAATCCGTTTTTCACCTATCATTACAGTTTGTGCCACGTTTTCAATCCCAAATTTTTATTGAATTGGTTATACTTGCGATCGGATTTTAAAATCGGACAGTAATGGCATTTACAGCAACAACTGAAATACAACAGGAGCACCAGCAAAAAATTAAAGAAGTTTTTGCAGAAGTAGCCAAAGTGGTGGTAGGCCAGGAGTACATGGTCAACCGGCTTTTGATCGGATTGTTTACCAATGGTCACGTGTTGCTGGAAGGGGTGCCGGGATTGGCAAAAACCCTGACGGTAAGCACGCTTGCCCAGGTTTTGCATCTCGATTTCCAACGAATCCAATTCACACCTGATCTGCTCCCTGCGGATTTGATTGGAACCATGATCTACAATCAGAAAGAGGGAAAGTTTGAAGTAAAAAAAGGACCCATCTTCGCTAACATTATTCTGGCGGATGAGATCAACCGATCACCCGCCAAAGTGCAGTCAGCCTTGCTTGAGGCGATGCAGGAAAAGCAGGTAACGATTGGAGAAACAACATTTACACTGGACAAGCCCTTCCTTGTATTGGCCACACAAAATCCGGTAGATCAGGAAGGAACGTATCCCTTGCCCGAAGCACAGGTCGATCGATTTATGATGAAAGTATTTGTGGACTATCCCACCAAAGATCAGGAGATGGAAATTATGCGCAGGATTTCCAACATGTCGTTTGATTATAAAGTAAATACCACGCTGACCAAAGAAGATATTTTCTCCATCCGGAACGAAGTGAACAAAGTCAAAATTTCAGAATCGCTTGAGAAGTATATTATTGAACTAGTGTATGCTACACGAAATCCAAAATCGTTTAAGCTGGATCATGAAGCGCAGTACATCCAATTTGGTGCGTCACCCAGAGCCAGTATTAATTTAAATCTTGCTTCTAAAGCCGCGGCCTATTTTGAAGGCCGCGATTATGTACTTCCGGAGGATATTAAGGAAGTCGCGCTTGATGTGATGAACCATCGCATATTATTAAACTATGAAGCGGAGGCGGATAATGTAAAAACTGCCGACATCATTAAAGTTATTTTGAACAAAGTACCGATAAGTAAATAATAGCGAGTCGCTTTCTTTCTTTTTTACTTTCTGATTCATTCAGTTTTGTCCAATTGTTGATAACACATTCTTAATTCTAAAGAAGAATTCCTTAACAATTTCGTAATCCGAAGGGGATATTGAGTTCATGTAAACCCTGCACTTTTGCCGGAAAGTTTTAAACGCAAACAACAATATGAAAAAAATTCTATCCATTCTTTCCACAGTCCTTCTGGTTACAACATTTTGGTCATGTGGTGATGACCCCATACCTGATGCCCCATCAATAGTTGCACCGGAGGCTTTTAGCGCGCTTGTAGGAGAACCAACCGATATTGTATTCACAGTTACAGTTCCGGGTGGTTATAAATCGTCAACTGTAGTTTCAAACGTTGGTACAGCCACAGTCTCTACCGAGCCGGCATTAGGTGCGACCAGTGGAGATGTTGTTGTAGAGTTTAGTTCATCATCAAATGCACTGGCTACGATAACCCTGACAGTTATGGATGATAATAATAAATCAACATCAAGTTCTGTAGCCGTTGATGTTTCAAATACAGCCAGTGTTACAAGCGATATTACAGCAAATACGGTTTGGACTACCGGGAACATTTATATTTTAACCAAGCGAATTACAGTTACCAATGGTGCTACTTTAACAATCCAGCCTGGGGTAATCGTTAAAGGTGAAGCAGGAACCGAGGCGAATGCTTCAGCGCTTCTGATTGCTCAAGGGGCTAAGATAATGGCTGAAGGCACTGTTTCCCAACCGATTATTTTTACATCCGTTTCAGATGAGATTCAGCCGGGCCAACTTGAAAGCCCCAATCTCTTACCGACTGTAAGCGGATTATGGGGAGGTTTAATTGTACTTGGAAAAGCAAAAATATCGGTATCTACAAATGCCGCTACAGCACAAATTGAAGGAATTCCACCGAGTGATACCAATGGTTTGTACGGTGGTTCTGATGATGCTGATAACTCAGGTGTTTTACAATATGTTTCAATACGTCATGGAGGATCAAACATCGGTGATGGAAATGAAATCAACGGACTAACACTGGGTGGAGTTGGAAGCGGAACTGTGATACAAAATATTGAAGTGGTTGCCAATCAAGATGACGGTATAGAGTTTTTCGGAGGTACGGTAAGCGTGACAAATGCATTGGTCTGGAACGCGGGTGATGATGCGATTGATACTGACCAGGCATGGGCCGGCACACTCGATAATTTTATTGTAATTGCTGGCACGGAAACAGATCATTGCCTTGAAATTGATGGCCCGGAAGGATCGTATAACAATGCAGCAAATACCCATGTGGTTAAAAACGGTTCAGTGAAAGGAATTACAAATGCCGAGTTAGCCGATTACCGGTCATGTGCCAGGGGTTCATTTCAAAATATTTACTTCTTTAATTTTCCTGATCCTGCTACTCCGGACGGTTCAGGCGGAACCTTGGGCCGTGGCGACTTATCGCTAAGCAATCCAACAAGTTCTACCTGTACCACTGATAATTTTGCAAATGGCAACCTGTCATTCTCAGGGCTTCAAATCACACTTGGCCAAAAGTTTGATAATACGGGGCCTATTTCTATAACAGCAGTCTTCAAGAGCGGTACCAGCGCACATGCTACGAATGTAGCTTCTGGTGCTAATACTGTAGGTGCAAACAAAACTTTGTATACGTGGACATGGGCAAGCCTTGATGGGGAGTTAGGGGACTTTTAGTATACATTAAGAAGAATACTTCAAAAGCCCCCTTCCGTATAGTTGGGGGCTTTTTTTGTCCTGCATCCTGGTAACAATTCCTTAACATGCTGATAACACACAGGGTGGTTAACTCCGGAATTTTACTGCCAAATTTGCGGTGAATTTTGAGACTAATCGTTGCATAAACTTCCTAAAATGCCCAAACGCCTTTATATACTTCTTTTCATGCTTTCAAGTGCAGTACATGGGATAGCCCAGAAAGGGTTTATACGTGGCAGTTTGATTGATGATGCTACAGGTGAAGCATTAATAGGTGTTGCTGTACAGATTGAAGAGTTGGGCATCGGCTCGATTTCGGATCTTGATGGTAAATTTGAGATTCGGGTAGAAGAAGGCACCTACAACCTTGTTATATCTTACGTTTCTTACAAAACTCTTACCGTATCAGGTATCATTGTAAAAGCTGAGGAAGCAGTCATATTGGAAACCATCAGAATGAAAGAAGATATTGCTGAGCTTCAGGAAGTGGTTGTGACAGCGAAGGTGTTGGCTTCTTCAGAAGAAGCATTGCTTACGATAAAGAGAAAGTCTGTAAATGTAATGGATGGAATCTCGTCTGCGAACTTTAAAAAAATTGGTGATTCTGATGCAGCTGCGGCAATAAAAAGAGTTCCGGGAGTTTCAGTAGAAGGAGGAAAATATGTATTCGTTCGGGGCCTTGGCGATCGCTATACAAAATCTACATTGAATGGTGTAGATGTGCCCGGGCTTGATCCGGACCGTAACACTGTTCAAATGGATTTATTTCCAACCAATTTACTGGATAATATTGTTGTGTTGAAATCGTTCACCTCTGATTTACCCGGAGATTTTACCGGAGGTATTGTCAATATCGAAACCAAGGATTTTCCGGAAGAAAGATTACTCAACCTTTCTGCCAGTGTAGGGTACAATCCTTCGATGCATTTCAATACTAATTACCTGACCTATCAAGGCGGCAAATACGACTGGCTGGGAAAGGATGATGGAACCCGTGCCATACCTACAGACAACCGCACCGATATTCCGCTTTACCCACAGGTAGTAGGTAAACCCGATAGTCCAGCCGGACAGGAGTTTCAAAGTATTTTAAGTGGATTTAATTCAACGATGTCCACAATGAGGACTCAAAGCGCCATGGATTATAGTATGGCATTTAGTCTTGGCAACCAGCACACCATAGCTAAAAATACATTTGGTTACTCGCTGGCATTGAGCTATTCAAATAACACAGAATATTATGAAGGTGCCGAATTTGGACGGTATGGTAAATCAGATCCCAATGTCTATGATCTGGAGCAACGTGAATTTCAAGTAGGGGATTACGGATTAAATAATGTTTCTCTTTCAGGCCTTGCCGGACTCGCCTGGAAACGGGACAAATCAAAAATAAGATTGAATTTGTTTCATACCCAAAACGGAGAATCAAAAGCAGGTGTATTTGATTTCCAAAAAACGGATCTTGGAGCCACCTTTGAAGCTACTCAGCACAATCTGGAATACAGCGAGCGTCAGCTCTCCAATATCTTACTCAATGGTGTTCACTTTCTACCCGACCCTACCTGGCAGATTGAGTGGAAAGTATCTCCTACCCGTTCTAAGATAGAAGACCCGGACATTCGCTTTACCCGGTACCGCAACGATGGAGGAATAAGCATTGGCAGTGAATCCGGCTACCCGGAACGAATCTGGAGATACCTGGACGAAATCAATATTGTCGGAAAAGCAGATATCACTAAAACATATTCTTTGTTCTTGCGCGATGCCAAATTGAAATTTGGAGGAGGGTATACCTACAAGGAAAGAGATTATGAAATTCAGGGATTTCAATTTATACCTCAAAATGTTCCCCTTATTGGAAATCCAGATGAAATATTTTATCAGGAAACCTTTGGCCGATGGACGGAATTGGTTTTGAGGGAACCCGATATGAGCCCCAGTTTATTCCTGTAAACCCCAATAAATACAGCGGGACAATTAATAACATAGCAGCGTATGCCTCTACTGATTTTAATATTTCAGAGCGTACTAAGGCATCGATTGGATTGCGCGTTGAAGATTATTCTCAATATTATACCGGTGTGAATCGTCAGGGTCTGAAGTACAACGATCAGTTGGTTGTGGATGACTTTGGGTTTTTTCCCGCATTGAATTTAATTTTTGCGGTGACCGAAAAACAAAACCTACGGTTCTAGTTTGCTTCCACCGTAGCAAGACCATCTTTTAAAGAAGCATCTTTTGCAGAAATTCGCGACCCTTTAACCGGCCGCACCTTTATTGGAGGTTTTTTTACTGATCGGGATGACCAGGGAAATATTATATGGGATGGAAAGCTGGTATCCACTCAAATAAACAATTTTGACTTACGGTGGGAAACGTTTCAATCAAAGGGACAAACCCTTGCCTTAAGTGCGTATTACAAAACTTTTGATAACCCTATTGAAATTGTACAGTTTGTACAGGCACCTAATAATTTTCAACCCAGAAACGTTGGAAGTGGCAGCGTGCTAGGCCTGGAGTTAGAGGCCCGTCAAAATCTGGGTACTGTTGGTTCATGGCTTTCAGCGTTTTCGGCAAGCGGGAACATGACTTTTGCAAAATCTAAAATTGAAATGAGCCCTACCGAGTACAATTCAAGAGTGACGAATGCAAGAGAAGGAGAAGTAATTAGTAGTACGCGCGATATGGCTGGTCAAGCTCCGTATATTATAAACGTTGGGCTATCCTATCAAGGAAAAGCAAATGGTTTGGAGGCAGGTTTGTTTTATAACGTGCAAGGAGAGACTTTAACTTTTGTCGGGATAGCCGATCGCCCTGATGTATATTCAGTTCCATTTAACAGCCTTAACTTCAATGCACTTAAATCGATTGGGCAGGATGAACGAATGCAAATCAGTTTTGGTATCAACAACATTCTTGGCTCTGAGCGCCTTCAGGTGTTTAAGTCGTACGAGTCGGTTGATAAAACTTTTGTCCGATTGAACCCGGGCACCAGCGCGACTATTAAGTTTAATTATAAATTTTAGTTCGACTCATCAGTTTTATTTCATAGATCAAGAACTTTGACAAGTGTAGAAAGGATATACTCAACACCAATGGTGATGACGATAAATCCTATAAGGCGGGATAATGCATTCAGGCCGGAAGGCCCAAGAATTTTTACAATCGATCGGGCAGTCATCAAAAGTATGAACGTGATCATGCATACCGCCAGGATGGATAAAGTCAGAATAACCTGGTCACTGAATTGAGGATATTCCTGATGGTACGCAATAAGCAAGGACATAGATCCGGGCCCAGCCAGCATCGGCATAGCCAATGGCGTTAGTGCAATGTCATGGCGGGTTGAAGCGTCTTCTTTGACTTTGCGTTTCATACCCTTATGAGCCTGAAACTCTCCGGTGAGCAAGGCGAACCCCGAGGACGCGATAATAACACCACCGGCTATTTTTAGCGATTCAATGCTGATGTTAAAAAAGAAGAGAATTTCTTTGCCAACATAAAAGGCAATGACCAGAATAATAGCTGTATTTATGGAAGTCCACATCGCGGTATAGGTGAGTTCAATTTTTACTTTGTCTTTTGTAAGACTTACAAATACCGGCAGGGTTCCGATTGGATTCAGTATTGAAAACAACGCGCTTAAACTTAGTATGAATAACTCCATATGAACTTCTCATTTGTTTGAAGCAAAAGAAGTGGATTGGAATGATCACAATCTTACCGGTCAATTATCAAACCGTTGCTTTTTGATGAGAAGAAATAAAGGAGATGAGCGGTCTAGTTCACCTTTCGCTGTCGCTCTTTGTGCAGTTCAATAACCTTTTTGATTTGTGTATTCACGATGGCTAAGGAGTCCTGAGATAGTCGGTTTTCTTCTAATTTTTGCAGAAGTACGGCATGATCCAGTTTGTTTACCTCCAGCGATTTTTCAAGGTTAACTTTTTGCTCTTCATTATTGACGAGTTTGTTGCTCAGATCTTTATTTTGGTTAAGGGTTCGTTGCTGTTGCTTCTCCACGGCATCAAACGCGCGCTGGGCCTCATCTATTTGTAGCTGAATTTTATCGCGGTAAAACTTCACCCCAAACCGATATACCAATTGCTCAAGTTCACGGTTTAAAATTCCAAAATCATTGACTGACCATTCTGCTTCCTTGATGCCCACCCATACATTGACGTGTTCATTCTTTTCTTTACTATCGGCATAAATAATTCCGGTCGTATAAATGGTGCCACCGATGGCCGGTTCAGTGAGCGTCATAGGCGAATTGTTTTGCTTTAGTTTTCCTGTTTCTTTAAGATACTTTACCCATGCATTGGCCACATCGTCTTTTTTGCCCTCCAGGTCGGTTTGAAATCCCTCTACCTGATCTCCCTTATCCCGTTCGGAATATTTTTTTACTAAAACTGTTTGACTAAAGAGGGGTGAAACAAGGCTTGAAACGAGCAGGAGTATGAATAACCTTTTCATAGAACAGGTGTTTAATTTAAATTACGTGGGAACTGCAAATAACATTCCACTTTCAAATATCGGAAAAGCAAGGTGTCAACTGAATCAAAACATGTTTTAATTACCGGAGCCAGCGGACTGATCGGCACGAAACTGACGATTGAACTCATCCGAAAAGGATTTACCGTAAGCCATTTTTCACGCAGCAAAAAAGCCGGGGAAGTGCAGAGTTATCACTGGGACTTGTCGAAGGGATATTGTGATCCAGAAGCCTTCGATAAACCATCGATCGTGGTTCATTTGGCCGGAGCGGGGATTGCCGATAAACGATGGACTGCTAATCGAAAGAAAGAAATTCTTAAAAGCAGAGTGGATTCAACAAAATTGCTTTTTGAATCGATCAAAAAAAATGGAGGCGGTATTGATACGTTTATATCCGCTTCTGCCATCGGGTATTATGGATTTGGTGGGCCTGACCGGATTTTTGTGGAGAGCGATAATCCCGGCTCGGATTTTCTGGCACGTGTTACCAAACAATGGGAAGATGAAGCAGTCAAATTCTCAATGCTGGGAGTTCGTGAAGTAAGAATGCGAACGGGCGTTGTGCTAAGTAATGATGGGGGTGCCTTACCTAAACTTGCTCAGCCAATAAAAATGGTAAGTTGGATCTCCGCTGGGTTCTGGCAAACAAATAATGAGTTGGATTCATATGGATGACCTAATCGGGATTTTCATTCAGGCCATAGAACAAAAACAAATGCGGGGCCCATACAATGCGGTAAGTCCGAATCCGGTATCAAATGCTGAGATGACAAAAGCCATTGCAAAAATTTTAAATAGACCACTCGTTTTACCGGCTGTACCTTCTTTCATCCTAAAACTGATCCTTGGAGAATTGTCCGAAATAGTTTTGAAGGGTAATTTCGTTTCAGCTGAAAAAATTGCACAATCCGGATTTAGGTTTAGCTACCAAAACATAAACGAAGCGTTAACCAATTTACTCCGAACGTAGAATTACTGGGCGGCAGCCTGAACGGCAGGTTCCTTCACCGTTTTATTCTTTTCTGTTTTTTTAATAGCCTTTTCTTTTTGAATCAATTTTTTTTCTGCCTTAGCTTTTGCTTTTATTATTTTTTTATTCAGCTCTTTTAAAATCTTGCTCAGTTTAGGGGCTAATTCTTTCGCAGTTTTTTTAATGACTTTGGTGGTCTTTTTATTTTCCTCAGGGAAGAGTCCAGTGACAACCTGGCCCAAGGCAATTTCTATTTTTTTTTGTATGTCCTTTTTTTCTGCTGATTTCATAGTATATGGTTATCGAAGTTGTCAAATCTAAACGAAATGGTCACGTGCAAGACGCCAATCAAGGAATTTAACAAAATGGTAACATGGAAACACCCAAAAAACCTATTCAGCATTTCAAACATTTAACACAAGGCTCATGTTAAAGTCTTATTCAGATAATTCAGCCTCTTTACTTTTGTTTCAGTAAAGCTTCTTTGCTTAGATTGGGTTTAGACGGTTGGTCGGGGGGCCAACCGTTCTTTTTTTTGTCAATAGGTGACTAAACCTGTGGATGTCTTTATCGTCAGCTTCTTTTCCTGACTCTGTTCCACATGACCAATAACCTTTGCATCTACACCAAAATGATTTGAAATATCAATGATGGTCTTTGCGAATTTCTCCGGCAAATAAATTTCCATCCGGTGACCCATATTAAATACCTTATACATCTCCGACAAAGAGGCGTCACTCAACCCATGGATGAGTTTAAACAAGGGTGGAATTTCAAAAAGATTGTCCTTAATGATGTGAAGGTTATTTACAAAATGCAACACTTTCGTTTGTGCGCCTCCACTGCAATGGACGATGCCGTGAATTTCACTACGAAGTTCGTTGAGTACTTTCACCATGATGGGTGCATAAGTGCGGGTGGGGGAGAGCACCATCTTCCCCAAATTTATTGGAGAAGAAGCAAGTGTATCTGTTACTTTATGCTTTCCGGTGTACACCAAATCTTTTGGTACCGCAGGATCAAAACTTTCTGGATATTTTTCAACATACTCTTTTGTAAAAACATCATGACGAGCAGAAGTTAGTCCATTACTGCCGATGCCGCTGTTGTATTCCGTTTCATAGGTTGCTTGTCCTGAAGATGCCAACCCCACAATCACATCTCCGCCCTGTATTCGGCTGTTGTCGATTACATCACCACGACTCATACGGGCGACTACCGTACTGTCCACAATGATCGTTCGTACCAGATCACCCACATCGGCTGTTTCGCCACCCGTACTTGATATGTGCAAACCATGATCGCGAAGCATCTGAAGAATTTCTTCTGTACCATTTATAATCGCAGCGATAACTTCTCCAGGAATTTTATTTTTATTCCGACCAATGGTGGAGGAAAGCATGATCGGACCTGTAGCGCCAACGCAAAGGAGATCATCCACATTCATGATGATAGCATCTTGAGCAATTCCTTTCCAAACCGAAAGATCTCCGGTTTCTTTCCAGTAGACATACGCCAGGGATGACTTGGTACCCGCGCCATCGGCATGCATGACCAGGCAGGAAGACGGATCGTTTGTTAAATGATCGGGAACAATTTTACAAAACGCTTTTGGATACAGCCCCTTGTCAATCGATTGGATGGCTTTATGCACATCTTCCTTTGATGCTGAAACTCCACGTTGATTGTATCGATCGGACATGCTGGTTTACTTGACTACAAATATGAGATTAACTTGTCGATTGCCCTTGAAACTTTTGAAAAAACTCCCACACGACCACACCAACGCAAACAGAAATATTCAGTGAATGTTTTGTTCCGGCTTGCGGTACTTCAATTGCGTAATCACACATCTCAATGACTGAATCTGAAACTCCATTGACTTCGTTGCCAAAAACAAGGCAATATTTCTTTTTAGTATCTTGTTGAAAAGTTTGCAACGACTGACTCTCAGACGTTTGTTCAATAGCGATAATCATATACCCCTCCTTCTTCAACGCTTCAATAGCTGCTACAGGATTTTTTTCAAACGTCCATGCAACGGACTCAGTTGCGCCTAAGGCGGTTTTATGAATTTCACGATGCGGAGGAGTTCCCGTGATTCCGGTTAAGATTATTTTTTCAATCCGAAAGGCATCGGCCGTTCTGAAGACAGAGCCCACATTGTGCATGCTACGCACATTGTCCAATACTATACAAACGGGAATTTTTTCTGCCTTTTCAAATTCTTTCACCGAAATTCTTCCCAATTCCTCAAGCTTCAGTTTTTTCATGTCGCAAAAATAGGGTTATGATTGGGATAGCTAATTTTTGAAACCGGTAATTGTTAAATTCGTTATCCAAGCTATGGGAAAATATCTATTTCTATTGTTCGTCCTGATTTTTGCTTCTGCATCAGCACAAGATCAATGGAAGGATGTGTACAAAGAATCCGCCTGGGCGGAGCGTGATGCATGGCAAAAGCCTGATGATATCATCAAGATACTTAAACTGAAGCCGGGAGATCAGGTAGCCGACATTGGTTGTCATGAAGGATACATGAGTGTCAAACTGAGTAAAACCATTGGAACAACTGGAAAGGTGTATGCTGTGGATGTCAATCAATCCCGGCTTGATCAGCTAGCGCAACATCTTGCCGATCGGAAAATTAGTAATGTTAGTGTGATTAAGGGTGATTATGACAATCCAAAACTCTCAGCAAATTCCATTCATGCCGCCCTCATCATCGATACCTATCATGAAATGGATGATCATGATAAAATACTTCAACACATCAAGACAGCGCTTCGACCGGGAGGCAGGCTGGTGATTTGTGAACCCATCGCGGATTCCCGAAAGGATCTGGCGCGGTCTGAACAAGAGCGTAAGCATGAAATCGGGATGAAGTATGTGCTTGAGGATTTGACAAAAGCGGGATTTAAAATTATTTCAAAACAGGACCTGTTTATCGACCGAGAAAAAATAAAGGGAGATAAAATGTGGATCGTTGTCGCCATCAAGTAAGATTCCATTTACAATTGTGATTGATCTTTTTGACTTCCCGTCAAAGTCCACATCTTTGTGGCATGGCTTCCGTGCAAACACCTTTGATGAAACAATACAACGCCATCAAGGTAAAATATCCGGGAGCCTTGCTGTTGTTTCGCGTTGGTGATTTTTATGAAACCTTCGGCCAAGATGCCATTTCGGCCAGTAAAATTCTTGACATTGTTCTTACCAAACGGGGAAACGGATCCGCATCAGAAATTGAATTAGCCGGGTTTCCACACCATGCCCTTGATACCTACTTACCAAAATTAGTGCGGGCAGGTCATCGTGTGGCAATCTGCGATCAACTGGAGGATCCAAAATTTGTAAAGGGCATTGTTAAGCGAGGCGTCACCGAATTGGTTACACCCGGAGTTTCGTATAATGATCACGTACTGGAGAAGAAGCAAAATAATTTTCTCGCATCCGTTCACATTGGCCAATCGTCATGGGGCATTTCTTTATTGGATATAAGCACCGGTGAATTTTATGCCGCCCATGGTTCAGAAAACTACGTCTTAAAACTCATTCAGAGTTTCGGGCCGTCAGAAATAATTTTCAGTCGCTCGCATCGGGAAAAGCTGGAAAACATTTGGGGCGAAGAGTATGCGGTGTACGCATTGGACGAGTGGGTGTATGCGTTTGACTATGCCGAAGAAAAATTATTAACCCAATTTAAAACAGCTAACCTCAAGGGATTTGGAATAGATCAGATGCCAGAAGCCATCATCGCTGCAGGTTCCGTTCTTCATTATCTGGAAATAACGGAGCACAAGGAAACACATCATATTGCTTCCATATCGCGAATTGATCAGGATCGATACGTGTGGCTCGACAAATTCACCATTCGAAATCTTGAAATTGTAAATGCACAGCAGGAAGGTGGTGTTCCGCTGATTCAAATTCTTGATCACACCGTTACGGCTATGGGCTCCAGGCTTTTGAGAAAATGGATGGTGCTTCCGTTAAAAGACCCTGAAGCTATTCGTGAGCGTCATGATATTGTAGAAAATTTTTTGGATGATACGGAGTTAACGGAAACGGTCTCTGCAAATCTTGGTCAGATTGCTGATTTGGAAAGACTGATTTCAAAAGTTGCCGTAGCCCGGATTAATCCTCGTGAGCTTCATCAATTAAAGCGGTCGTTGCAGGCAGTGATTCCCATCAAGGAAAAAATTGAGAAGGCGAAATCGGCAGGACTGCAAAAACTAGGGAATCAAATTCAGCGATGTGAATTTTTGTTGGATCGTATTGAGAAAGAATTAAAACCGGATGCACCATTGCTGATTCATCAGGGAGGTGTGATCAATGATGGGGTTAATGAAGAACTTGATGAACTTAGGAAGCTGGCCTATAGTGGCAAAGATTATTTACTGCAAATCCAAACCCGTGAAGTTGCGCGAACGGGAATTTCCTCCCTCAAAATTTCTTTTAATAAAGTGTTTGGCTACTACCTTGAAGTAAGCAATACACACAAAGACAAAGTCCCTCCCGAGTGGATTCGCAAACAAACGCTGGTCAATGCCGAGCGATACATAACCGAAGAACTTAAAATCTACGAAGAGAAAATTCTTACGGCCGAAGAAAAACTTTTAATCATTGAGCAAAGATTATTTCAGGAACTTGTTCGCCATGCGGGAGATTTCATTTCTGAAATTCAGGAAAATGCCCGTGTCATAGCCACGCTAGACTGCCTGGTTTCTTTTGCTGTGGCTGCCAGACAAAACAAATACAATCGGCCTACCATCAATGACTCGTTTGACATAAATATAAAAGCGGGGAGGCATCCTGTGATTGAAAAACAATTGCCGGTAGGAGAGAGCTATGTGCCCAACGATGTTTTCCTGGGTAATGAATCCCAGCAGATTTTAGTAATCACAGGTCCGAACATGGCGGGAAAATCTGCCCTACTTCGCCAAACAGCACTAATTGTGTTAATGGCACAAATGGGCAGTTATGTACCTGCTGATGAAGTGGAAATGGGGATTGTCGATAAGGTCTTCACACGTGTGGGAGCATCGGATAATCTTTCACGTGGTGAATCCACGTTTATGGTGGAGATGACGGAGACCGCCAGCATTCTTAATAATCTAAACAACCGGAGTTTGATTTTAATGGATGAGATCGGGCGAGGAACAAGTACCTACGATGGCGTGTCAATTGCCTGGGCCATCGTTGAATACCTTCACAACCATAAGGACTTCAAACCTAAAACGCTTTTTGCGACACACTATCATGAATTAAATCAGCTCACTGAAGATCTTGATCGCGTCAAGAATTTTAATGTTTCCGTAAAGGAAGTTGGGGACAAGATTATTTTTATGCGCAAACTCAAGGAAGGTGGCAGTGAGCACAGTTTTGGAATTCATGTAGCGCAACTGGCCGGAATGCCAAATAAAATTGTATTAAGGGCCAATGAGATTCTGCATTTTCTTGAAAAGGAGAAGCATCCGCCAGAAGATCTGGCTGGGGATAAGTCAAAGAAAAGAATAAAAGAGATTCCGAAACCAATTCCTCAGCTTGGATTGTTTGAAGCCGATCCAAAGCTCAAAGAGATTCGCGAGCTGCTTGATGCCATTGACATTAACACCATGAGTCCTGTTGAGGCGTTATTGAAACTCAATGAAATCATTTCGAAGCTGAAGAACTGATGGGGGAGGAGCGCGTCCAAATCAAAACCGATTTCAATCATTGCGAAAGCATTTACTGGGTCTTCACACAATTGTGTAACGATACCTGTGATCATTGTTATAATTTTTCAGGGCCGGATGGAAAACGGATCAGCACAGACGAGTGCATGATGATCATTGAGAATTTACCGGATCAAATTGACCGATTAATTCTTTCGGGAGGTGAACCTTTAGCTGATAAAGAAAAATTGTATCGGATTCTCGATCGGGTAAAAGAAAAGTACGGCAGCAAAACTCAGGTGATGCTCCAGACCAACGGAGATTTATTGACAGCTGAAATTTTGGACACACTGATTGAAAAAGGAGTCACTCGCTTTGATGTCAGCAGTATAGATCGGTATCATAAAAATGCAGGTAATCACTTGATGCGGCTTTCTGAATTATTTACTTCCAGAAATGTGAATGGAGATGAAAAAGATCCATTGATTGAGAAAGAACACTATCTGCACGAGAATCCGCTGAGTTGGGGCTACTGGGGTGCGACCAAAGATATGTGGCTGGGGGGAAACTGGGCGAGGGGACGGGCACTTCAAAAAGATATTTGGAAAAAAGACCCTGGTCATAACTTCTGTTCCATTCTCTCAGGAGCGCGTGGGTTTTTAGGCGGCACTGAACTTCCACAGGAGATCAGCATTCAATTGTGGAAAATAAGTCCATGTTGTCCGGGTACACTTTTTCCTATGGGAGATGCAAGGACCGAGAGAGTTGCTGATGTGTTGAAAAGCATTTCAGAAGATCCGGTTTACCTGCGTCTTAATGAAGGCAATCCCTGGAAGATGGGAGAGACGAAAGGAATTACTGAAGGTGATGCCAAACAACGAACTGACGAACTGAAAATATTTGTCTATGGTGCGATGAGTTTTTTCAAAACACCCTCCTCAAAATGTTAAAGTATCTCTGTGATAATTGTTACACACCAGTTCGAAGTTTAATGGGATATTTGCACCCACATTGAAATTATCCTAAATGGAAATAATAGGTTACGTTGCTTCAGCTCTTATTGGTTTATCGATGGGGCTTATTGGCGGTGGAGGATCTGTGCTTACGGTACCTGTACTTGTCTATTTGTTCGGCATCAACCCTGTAATTGGGACAGCCTATTCATTATTTGTTGTGGGCACTACTGCGGTTGTAGGGGCTATCCCCAAGTACAGAAACAAACTGGTCAATGTTCGTACAGCCATCGTATTTGGTATCCCTTCGATACTAGGTGTCTTTTTTACAAGGTTATACATAGTTCCAGCGATACCCGAACATGTATTTAGTGTAGGAGGCTTAGCTGTTTCAAAACCGATGTTGCTTATGTTGGTTTTGCGGTACTGTTGCTGGCGGCATCGATTTCTATGATTCTTGAAAAGAATGGAAAAGATTCGAATCAATCTGCAGAGCCGATGAAATTTAATTATCCGCTTATTTTAATAGAGGGACTTATCGTTGGTGCCTTAACCGGTCTTGTAGGAGCGGGTGGAGGATTTTTAATAATTCCTGCCCTCGTATTGTTGAGCAAGTTGCCGATGAAAGAAGCAGTAGGGACTTCATTGGTTATCATTGCCAGTAAATCACTGATCGGATTTTTGGGTGACGTAAGTAATATTCAGATTGATTGGGGATTTCTTTTCATCATTACAGCTATTGCTGTTGCCGGTATATTCGTTGGCAACTGGCTTTCCACCAAAATTGATGGCAGAAAATTAAAACGTTTTTTTGGCTGGTTTATTCTGGTGATGGGAATTTTCATCATTACAAGGGAGCTTTCGTAGTCCTTTTGTGACTTTAGTAACAGATTCGCAATGATGCCGTTAGTATCTTTGTAAAATAAATATCGAATTTAACTACAATGAAAATAGAACAAATTTATACGGGTTGTCTGGCGCAGGGAGCCTACTATGTAGAGTCGGAGGGTGAGGCAATGGTGATTGATCCGCTTAGGGAAATAAATCCGTATATAGAGCGCGCAGAGAAGAGTGAGGCAAAAATCAAATATGTATTTGAAACTCATTTTCATGCGGACTTTGTTTCGGGGCATGTTGACCTTGCTAAAGCTACCGGAGCAAAAATCATTTTTGGTCCCAATGCAAACCCTACATTTAGTGCACACGTGGCCACCGATGGTGAAGAATTCAAATTAGGGAAGATTACTATCAAAGCACTGCATACACCGGGTCATACCATGGAGTCAACAGTGTATTTATTGAAAGATGAAAAGGGAAAAGATCATTGCATCTTTACCGGAGATACGTTATTTATTGGTGATGTAGGCAGGCCCGACCTTGCTCAAAAAGGAGACATTACTCAGGAAGATTTGGCGGGTTACTTATTTGATTCTTTGCGCAAAAAGTAATACCACTGGCTAATGATGTTATCGTTTATCCGGCTCATGGAGCTGGTTCAGCTTGTGGAAAGAACATGAGCAAGGAAACATTTGATACACTGGGTAATCAAAAGGAAGTGAACTATGCGCTTCGGGCAGACATGACCAAAGAGGAGTTTATAAAAGAAGTAGTCACCGGATTGATGCCACCACCGGGTTATTTCCCTCTCAATGTGAAAATGAACAGAGAAGGGTATGACAACATAAAGGAGGTTCTTGATCGAGGTACGCAGGCACTGGGCCCTGATGCTTTTGAAGCCGCAGCCAATGAAACCGGTGCATTGATGCTGGATACTCGTGATCCACAAATTTTCGCAAAAGGATTTATCCCCAATTCAATAAACATTGGCATTGACGGAAGTTTTGCTCCTTGGGTAGGCACCTTAATACCGGACATAAAACAAGAAATTCTACTCATTGCCGATGAAGGTCGTGAAAAAGAAGTAGTTACAAGACTTGCCCGCGTTGGGTATGACTTTTCCATAGGGTATTTAAAAGGAGGATTTAAAGCGTGGCTACAGTCAGCCAAAGAAATTGATGCAATAGAATCTATTTCGGTGGATGAGCTTTGGAATTTAAAAAGCAAGAATGAGTCTCTATCCATTTTGGACGTTCGTAAAAAGAGTGAATTCGAATCAGAGCATATTAAAGATGCTGAGAATTTGCCGTTGGATTTTATTAATGAGAGCATGGCCGAAGTGAACAAAGACAAAACGTACTATGTACACTGTGCGGGAGGATATCGCTCAATGATATTTGCTTCTATTCTTAGGGCAAGAGGATTTACTAACCTGATAGATGTAAAGGATGGATTTAAATCAATTAAGGAAAGTGGAAAATTTGAGTTGACGGAATATGTTTGTCCGACAACACTATTGTAATTAATTTTAATTAAAATATTATTTAGAAATGTTTAATTTATTTGGTCTTGGAGTAAAATCAGAATTCGATCTTGATGGCACGGAATTCAAATCAAAATATACTTCAACAAAAGGCGCAGTTTTAATTGATGTAAGAACTCCCGGAGAGGTGGCGAGCGGTACTATTAACGGCTCTCTAAACATAAACTATAACTCTTCACAGTTCAATACAGAAATTGCAAACCTGGATAAAAACAAAACTTACTTTTTGTTTTGCAGAAGCGGGGCACGAAGCGGGGCGGCTTGTAAAATGATGGCAAAAATGGGATACACGGCATACAATCTGGATAACGGAATAGGTGCCTGGCCGAGATAATATGCTAAGGCAATGGATGGGATTAAAATACTAATTCCTACGGATTTCTCTCAACAAGCTGATTTTGCCTGGCTTCTGGCCAGGCGGTTTGGTGAGCGGGCAAGTATGGAAGTTCATTTTCTTCATGTCCTTCAGTTACCGGCTACGGTTAGCTTTGATGGTGTTGGCAATATGATTTCGGATGGTGAGATGGATTTACAGATGTATAATCAGCTTCGAACTCTTGCGCAGGAGAAACTTAATCACATTAGTCAGTTGCATCATCAGGTTGTGACACACCTTCAGATTGGTCCACTCACAGATACCATTGTAGATTTTGCGGAGAAAAATAAATTTGATCTGGTGCTCATGGGAACTAAAGGGGCAAAGGGATTTAAAGAAAAAATTGCTGGATCAGAAACTCAACAAGTTGTACGGTATAGTGAGGTGCCAGTGCTATCTGTCACCTGCGATCGATCCGAACTTGCAATGAAGAATATTTTATTTATTCATGATTTTGAAGAGAAGGTTACTCATGACGTTAAGTTGTTACTTTTTTTTTCAGCAACAATTCAACGCTAAGATTCATTTGTTACGGATATTGAAAGAACGGGATGAACATAAAAGAGATTCAATCTTTAATGCCATGCAGGAATTTGTAGAACAGCATGGTATATCTAATTTCGCAGTTCATTTTATTACGGATAAAGATGTTGAAAAAGGGGTTGAACATTTCAATCAACTTGAAGAGATGGATATACTTTGTATGGGAACACATAAGAGAAGCGGAATCGAACATTTGCTAAAAGGAAGTATCACTGAAAAACTGGTTAATCATTTGCGCAAGCCTATGATTACATACCATTTACATTAAATCAATAAACATGTTAGATATTATAAGGCAGCCATGGCCATGGTATGTAAGCGGTATTTTGATTGCATTGATCATGATCGTGCTTTTGTTTTTTGGAAAATCTTTTGGATTTTCCTCCAACCTGCGCACGATCTGTTCTGCATGTGGTGCCGGAAGTAAGATTTCGTTTTTTGATTTCAACTGGAAAGATCAAAAGTGGAATTTATTATTTCTGATTGGGGCCGTTATTGGAGGATTTATTTCATCAGAGTTTTTAACCAATGGGAATGCAGTCAACATATCCGAGCAAACTATAGTTGATTTGCGAAAAATTGGTATCTCACCGTCCCATGATATACAGCCACCTGAGTTGTTTGCGTTATCCAGCCTGAGCGATTCCAAAACTATTTTCATTTTGTTGGCCGGGGGCTTTCTCGTTGGGTTCGGATCACGCTGGGCAGGAGGTTGCACATCAGGACACGCGATTACCGGGTTGTCAAACCTTCAATTTCCCTCACTGCTTGCTGTGGCCGGGTTTTTTGCAGGGGGTCTTGTAATGACACATTATTTACTTCCATATATCTTATGAGAGGATACAGATTTCTTTTTCTGGGGATTTTATTCGGTATTGTAATGGTGAAATCGGAAGCCATTTCATGGTACCGGATTCAGGAGATGTTTCGTTTTCAGTCCATTCACATGTATGGAATCATCGGAGTGGCTGTCTTTGCCGGAATTGGTGCGGTTGCTTTTATAAAGAAATGGAGAATGCACGATATAAAGGGAAACCCGATTGTATTGTTCCCAAAAGAGAAATCGTTTTGGCGTTACATTTTAGGTGGCAGTATGTTTGGATTGGGGTGGGCATTAAGTGGTTCTTGTCCAGGTCCCATGTTTGTAAGTTTCGGCTATGGTTTCCTTTCCTTTGCTATTGTAATAGGCGGTGCATTGCTTGGAACATTTTTATATGGAGTTGTTCGCAGGTATTTACCTCACTAATTCTTATGAAAATGAAATTTTCTGAGTCAGTTTTTCGTTTATCAACCGCAAGCCATTTATCATCAAATGACCTAACTTTGCAAACTCAAGTTAGTCGATAAGTTATGGAGATACCGGTACAGTTGGAAACCCGCAGAAAACCACAATTAAAACAGGAAATTGCCTTTATTATAGTTCATTTATTGCCATTGGCAGCTATTTGGACAGGCGCCACCTTGTTTGATTGGATGGTTTGCATTTTCCTCTATTTCTTCAGAATGTTTTGGATCACCGGAGGATATCATCGGTACTTTTCACACAAATCATATCGGACTTCACGCTGGTTTCAGTTCGTCATTGCTTTTATGGCTCAAACATCTGCACAAAAAGGCGCTTTGTGGTGGGCTGCCCATCATCGTCACCACCACCGACACAGTGACACCCCGTCAGATCCACATTCCATGAAGTTGTATGGATTCTGGTACTCCCACGTTGGGTGGATCGTAGGACCAGATTATAAAGAGACGGACTTTAAAACGATTGGAGATTTGCAAAATACCCGGAGCTTGTTTGGTTAAATAAATACCATTTGGTGCCACCGGTTTTACTTGCTTTGATTGTCATGGCACTGGGTGGAGTCGTAAACGGTGGAAGTATAACCATGATGTTTACGACAGCTGGATTTTCATCACTGTTTATTGGCTTTTTTCTGAGCACCGTAATCCTGTATCACGGTACATTTTCAATCAACTCCATTATGCATAAGTTTGGTAATCAACGATACCAAACGGGCGATGAATCAAAGAACAGTGTGTGGCTGGCATTACTGACCATGGGTGAGGGCTGGCATAATAATCATCATTATTACGAGGTCGCTTCCCGGCAGGGTTTTTCTGGTGGGAGATTGACATCACATGGTATTTTCTAAAAATGTTATCGTGGGTTGGATTGATTTCAGACCTCAGGGGTGTACCCAGACACATTAAATACTCCAAAAACAAAGAGCAGGCTTCTCAATTGAAGAAGGAGTATGAAGCAATGGAATCTACAGCGGTCTGAATCAGGCCAGGCATCATCAGTTCTCAATGGATTTGGAATTTGTCATATGGATTATAAATTTGCAGTCCTTTTAGCGGGAGTAGCTCAGTTGGTAGAGCACGACCTTGCCAAGGTCGGGGTCGCGAGTTCGAGTCTCGTTTCCCGCTCAGTATTGGTTAATTATGGTTTACTGGATTAACCGATAAATAAAGTGTGGGATGACTCACACTTTTTTATTTAAATCTGGTACATCAAAACAAAAATAAAGTCTGCCCGGGTGGTGGAATTGGTAGACACGCAGGACTTAAAATCCTGTGGCCCTTAAAGGCTGTACGGGTTCAACTCCCGTCCCGGGTACTTGTTTTTTGTATACATACTTAAATCAAAAAATACTGGCCGTTTTTATATTGGCTTCAGCGAGTCACCAACTCGGAGACTAGCGGAACATAATTCGGGCAAGGTAAAATCAACAAAATCTTTCAGACCCTGGATTAAAGTATATTCTGAAAAGTTTGAAACCAAAATTCAGGCTGTTCGCAGGGAAAGAGAATTGAAGGCCAAGAAGAGCCGTACTTTTATCCAACAACTAATTGGTAGCCACAGTCCCGATTGAAAATCGGGATGGCCCTTAAAGGCTGGGAGGCTGGCCCCGATTTATCCCCGATCCCATCGTGGTCCCCGGGTACTTGTTTTTTGTATATATACTGTTTTTGTTTTACCTCTGTCTAACGGTCGTTAGCCTACAAACCGAACATCAAATTTTTCTCCAGCTATTATTTTTGAAGTTAAGGGCCATCAAAACTATTGGTAGTATCTTTGTAGTTGGATGAATCAAGCTCAAGCCATATCACAGTACCAACCCATGCTGCAGGCCATTGCTTTCAGTATACTGCGTTGCAAAGCGGATGCGGAGGATATTGTGCAGGAAACTTTTTTAAAGTGGCTCGGAGCCGAGCAAAAGAAAATAAAGAACACGAAAGCGTATTTAGTAAAGGCAGTAAAAAACAATTGCCTTACTCATCTTAATACTTTACGCAAAAGAAAAGAAGAGTATCTCGACTCCATTCAGGTTCCTGAAATTTTTCTAAAACTTAAAGAAACAAATCTTTCTCACCTTGATCTCGATTTCGACCTTTCTGCAGCGTTTAAAGTGTTGCAGTCCAAGCTGGAGCCCCTGGAACGTGCGGTTTATGTTTTAAAGGAAGTATTTGATTTCGATTATGAAGAGGTCCAAAACACCTTGAACAAGAAGAAAGAACACTGTCGTCAGCTTTTTTGCAGGGCCAAAAAGAAGCTCAATGCCACGCGATCAGAGATGAATTTTGATTTGATCGCATCCTCAAATCTTCTTCAAAGTTTTCGAGCATCATGTGATCTGGGGAATGCAACAGAGTTCATCCATGAGCTTAAAAAAGACATTTCTGAGGCTGTCCGAAAAAATTTTTTAAAAATACTTTTATCATTCTGTCACAAATTACCAGCCTTTTGGTCTATGAGTTTAGCCAAGTTGTTTTGGTTTAAAACATTAATGTAATGACAACAATTCTTATTTTCTTTGTTGCCTCCTGGTACCTGTCGCTTTTTTTCCAGACGTTTTTCCTGCATCGGTATGCTGCTCATAAGGCGTTTACGATGAATAAAACCACTGAAAAGATATTTTTTGTTCTTACCTGGATTTTTCAGGGATCTAATTATCTCAGCGCTTTTGGGTACGGAACTATGCATCGCATGCACCATGCCTACGCAGATACCGAAAATGATCCCCATTCACCAACCTATGATGAGACCATATGGAATATGATGTGGAAAACCAAGACCATCTACTCAGCGATTTGTAACAAAACCATGATTGTGGAAAAGCGTTTTACTGAAGGTGTTCCACAATGGGAGGCATTCGATAAGTTCGCGCGTTCATGGCCATCCAGGCTTTTTTGGGGTGCGTTATATGTTCTTGTATACTGGCAATTTGCTACCGTATGGTGGTTATGGTTATTGCTTCCTATTCAGTTTTTATTGAGCCCGATTCATGGTGCCATCATTAACTGGTTTGCCCACAAATATGGCTATCGCAATTTTGAGGTAGGTGATACATCAAGAAACTTCTTACCGGTTGATTTCCTGATGATGGGGGAGAGCTATCATAACAATCATCACAAGTACGGTTCGCGACCAAACTTTGGCGGGATCAGATGGCACGAAATCGATCCAACGTATCAGATTATTAAGTTGTTTAACCGATTAGGAATCATTACGATCACGAATCAAAAGCGATTAGAGGTCGATGCAGTAAAGAAAGCTGCTTAACAAAGCTAAACTGCACGGATTCCTTTTTGTATCTTTGTGAAGTAATAATTATTTCACAGCGCTATTTCCCTTACCACATTTTCTGATTTCAAATTTGAGGCTAAACTTCAGGAGGGCCTCGATACCATGGGGTTTTCCAAGCCAACTCCCATTCAGGTAAAGGCTATTCCCTCTATTTTAGTTGGAAACGATGTAATTGCTTGTGCGCAAACGGGTACAGGAAAAACAGCCGCCTATATTTTGCCGGCCATTCATAAAATGATGCAATCCGATCACCGCCATTTAAATACACTGGTCATCGCACCCACCCGCGAGCTGGCGCAACAGATCGATCAGCAGATTGAAGGATTTGCCTACTTCACGGGCATCAGTTCGATTCCGGTGTATGGCGGAGGTGATGGTGCGGCATGGGAACAACAAAAAAGAGCGCTGGAAAAAGGAGCAGATATTATTGTAGCTACACCCGGCCGACTGATAGCACTTTTAGCATCAGGTACGACCGTCTTCGATCATTTGAAGCATTTGATTCTCGATGAGGCAGATCGAATGTTGGATATGGGATTTTACGATGACATTATAAAGATTGTAAGTTATCTACCAAAGGAGCGGCAAACACTATTGTTTTCAGCAACCATGCCACCCAAGATTCGGGCATTAGCAAATAAAATTTTGAGACAGCCTGAGGAGATTAACATCGCAATCGCCAAACCGGCTGAAGGTATTGACCAAAAAGCGTTTGTCGTTTATGAAGCCCAAAAAGGAAAGCTTTTAGGGCATGTACTAAAAACCCATACGTGGAACAGCATCATCCTTTTTGCTTCTACCAAGGAAACAGTAAAGAAGCTTGACTCCGCTTTCAAGAAATCAAATATCCCCGCAAAGGCTTTTCATTCAGATCTGGAACAAGCGGAACGGGAAACTATTTTACGGGCCTTTAAAAACAAGCAGGTAAATATTATCATCGGTACAGATGTTCTTTCAAGAGGAATTGATGTGGAGGGAATAAGTATGGTGATTAATTGGGACGTGCCACCCGATCCCGAAGATTATGTCCATCGTGTTGGACGCACAGCTCGCGCTGAAACCACAGGCACGGCAATAACCTTTGTAAATGAACGGGATCAACGCAGGTTTCAAAGCATCGAAAATCTGATTGAACGAGTTATTCCAAAAGTATCATTACCTGATTCAATCGGAGTTGGCCCGGAATATTCCCCAACCACAAAACGTGACCCTAAGTTTGTTAAGAGAGGAAGTAAACGAAATACCGGAAAAAGAAGTTTTAGACCAAAGAGAAGGTAGCGCTCACTCCGATTACTTCAGCGTTGCCCTTTTATTTTCATTTTGAATATTATTGCAGGATCACTCGGTAATGGCCAGAAAACGAACAGCACAAAAACTAAAAGATCCTTCAGGTTTTGATCATATTGAGATTCTGGGAGCCAGAGAGCACAACCTTAAAAATATCAACCTTACTTTTCCCCGCAACCAACTGGTTGTAATAACCGGAATCAGTGGTAGTGGAAAATCTTCTTTAGCGTTTGATACCATTTATGCCGAGGGGCAGCGCAGATACATGGAGAGTTTTTCAGCGTATGCTCGAAGTTTTATTGGCAATCTCGAGCGGCCCGATGTGGATAAAATTAATGGCCTAAGCCCTGTAATCTCCATTGAGCAAAAAACCACATCACGGAATCCCAGGTCGACCGTTGGAACTGTCACTGAAATTTATGATTTCATGCGACTGTTATACGCACGCACAGCCGAAGCCTTTTCCTATGAAACAGGTGAAAAAATGGTTCGGCAATCGGAAGATCAAATTATCGATACCATTCTTGAAAAATTTAAAGGACAGAATATCACCATACTTTCACCTGTAGTCAAAGGCAGAAAAGGACATTACCGGGAGTTATTTGTACAAATACGAAAAGGAGGCTTTACAAAAGCAAGAATTGATGGAAAGATTGAAGAGTTAAAGCCGAAGATGCAGGTTGATCGATTCAAGATTCACGACATTGAAATTGTAATTGATCGTTTAGCGGTTGATTCGAAAGATCGATTCCGCATTGCCCAGTCCATCAATGTCGCGCTTAAAGATGGGAAGGGCGTACTAATGGTGATGGAGGAGAAAGGCATCGTGTATCATTATTCAAAATTTTTGATGGATCCGAAATCAGGATTATCGTATGATGAACCAGCTCCTAACACGTTTTCTTTTAACTCACCATATGGGGCTTGTCCTACATGCAATGGACTTGGGCAAATAGAAGAAATCACGGAAGACTCTGTAGTGCCTGATAAATCACTTTCAATCAGCCGTGGAGGAATACTACCCTTAGGTGCGTATCGCGATATCTGGATTTTCAAAAAAGTAGAGGCAATCTTAAAGCGATACAAAATGAGCCTGACCACACCCATCAGGAAAATTCCCGATGAAGTGATGAAAGTATTGTTTTATGGCGATGATGTTCCTGTGGCTGTACCATCGGTAAAATATCCGGGTACCGATTGGAACACAAAATTTGAAGGGATAATCAATTTCTTACAGAAACAACGTGACGAAGGCACTGAAGCCACCCGGAGATGGGTCGGTGATTTTACACTGGTGAAAACATGTCCGGAATGCAAGGGGATGCGTCTCAAAAAGGAGTCACTGCACTTTCGTATCGATAAGAAGAATATCGCTGAGCTGGCAGAAATGAATATCGATGCCCTTAATCACTGGGTTTCCGACCTTGAGAGCCGGCTATCTGAAAAGCAAAATGTAATAGCGACAGAAATTTTAAAAGAACTTCGAAAACGGATTGGTTTTCTGCTTGATGTAGGACTAAACTATCTTCACTTAAACCGGCCGCTAAAAACATTAAGCGGTGGTGAAGCACAACGAATCAGGTTGGCTACACAGATTGGAACTCAACTTGTAGGCGTTTTATATATACTGGATGAACCTAGCATCGGGTTGCATGCCCGTGACAATGTGAAGCTCATCAAAGCACTAAAGGATCTTCGCGACCTTGGAAATACGGTGATTGTAGTGGAACACGACAAAGAAATGATGATGGAATCTGACTACATCATTGATATAGGGCCAGGAGCAGGACGACATGGAGGAAAAATTGTGGCCCTGGGTACCCCAAAGGAATTCCTGAAAACAGACAGTGCAACGGCAAAATTTCTTTCCGGCAAAGACAGGATTTTGTTTTCGGCAGAACGAAGAAAGGGAAATGGCGAAAAATTGATCTTGAAAGAATCGACCGGCAATAATTTGAAAAGGTAAACCTCGAAATCCCATTAGGAACACTAACGTGTATCACCGGAGTATCGGGAAGCGGTAAGTCTACCTTAGTTCATGATACATTATTTCCAATTTTGAATCAGCATTTTTATCGATCCAGAACAGAGCCACTGAATTACAAGAGCATTACGGGTCTTGAATTTTTAGACAAAGTAATCGAAGTAGATCAGGCACCCATTGGAAGGACGCCACGATCAAATCCGGCAACCTACACCGGTGTATTTACCGATATCCGCGATCTGTTTGCACAACTTCCAGAATCAAAAATCAGAGGGTACAAGCCCGGCCGGTTTTCATTCAATGTGAAAGGTGGACGATGTACTACCTGCGAAGGTGGTGGGCTTCGCTTAATCGAGATGGAGTTCCTACCTGATATTCATGTGCTGTGTGAAACATGTAAAGGAAGAAGATATAACCGCGAAACATTAGAAGTAAGGTTTAAAGGAAAATCAATTTCTGATGTATTGAACATGACGGTTGAGGAGGCAGTTTCGTTTTTTGAACACCAACCTAAAATTTTGAGAAAGATTGTGACATTGAATGAGGTTGGCCTCGGTTATATTTCATTGGGGCAACATGCCACAACACTATCGGGAGGAGAAGCGCAACGCGTTAAGCTGGCAACCGAATTATCAAAACGGGATACAGGGAAAACGATTTATATTTTAGACGAACCCACTACCGGGTTGCATTTCCAGGACATTGCTCATTTGCTGGATGTTTTAAATAAGTTGGTCGATAAGGGAAACACCGTCCTGATTATTGAGCACAATATGGATATTATTAAATCAGCCGATTATGTTATTGATCTTGGCCCCGAAGGCGGTGAAAAGGGAGGAATGGTCGTGGCTTCTGGCAGCCCGGAACAATTGGTTAAAAATAAGTCAAGTTACACGGGCCGTTTTCTTGCGTCTGAATTGACATAAAGTCCTTTTATAAAAGTTTGCATCGTTCAGGACGTGTAATATGTAAATTTGAATATGCTAAATAAGCAGAAGCTTTACTGGACATTGCAAATAGGCGGTTGGTCCTTTTATGGATTGGTCCAAATTCTGTTTACCATTTTGCATCTCAAAATCAGACCATAAGCAGTGAGCGTGTTTTCTTTCTTTTGTATGAAGCGTTGCTCTGTCTTTTTCTCACACATGGATTTCGCCAGCTGATTAATTATTGGCGATGGTTTAGTTTAAGCATGACCCGGTTAATTCCGAAAGTTCTTCTTAGTGTATTTGGGCTTGGGGTGTTAATGTACTTTTTGAGGTTGATCATTTCGATTCCTCTCGCTTTATTCAATACCGAAGTTGCTTTTGACGTTCAAAACATGTTTGGGTTAACGTTTTATTACATCATTATATTCTTTCTATGGTCTGTATTGTATTTCATCTATAATTATTTCGAACGATACAATAAATCATTAAAGCTTGAGGCTTCAGTGAAAGAAATTGAATTGCAGAATTTAAAGTCGCAGCTCAACCCTCATTTTATTTTTAATGCGTTGAACAGTATTCGAGCATTGATCGATGAGAACCCGCATAAATCTAAAATGGCGGTAAAATCAGCTGTCCAGCATTTTGAGGAATACGCTGGTAAGTGAGCGAAAAGGGTTAACGACATTTCAGGATGAGATACGCGTGGTAAAGGATTATCTTGGCCTTGAAAGCATACGATTTGAGGAGCGATTGAAAACAGAATTTGATGTTGCGGCAGAGACGAATGAGTTTGAAGTCCCTTCGCTCATGATTCAAACGCTGGTAGAAAATGGCATTAAGCACGGCATATCAAAACTTACCGAAGGCGGTGTAATTCAACTAAAGGCCTTTGTTGCTGACGATAAACTGAAAATTCAGATTCGAAACAGCGGCCATTTCGTCATTAATGGAACCCGGAAAAAAGCGGGTGGATTGGGACTTGAAAACACAAGACATCGTCTTAAATTAATATATGGCGATGAGTCGTCATTACGAATTCTCAATGAAAAAGATAATTTTGTACTTACCGAGGTAATTATTCCACATTTACATAAAAAATGAAAGCACTTATAATAGATGATGAGCGATTGGCAAGAAAGGAACTTGTAAAACTGTTGGGTGAGCACTCTTCTGTTGAAATTGCCGGTGAGGCAGCCAATGCA
The DNA here is from genome assembly GCA_012032815.1 of Flammeovirgaceae bacterium. Lineage (GTDB taxonomy): Bacteria > Bacteroidota > Bacteroidia > Cytophagales > Cyclobacteriaceae > ELB16-189. Next base: position 36,975 of record JAAUQD010000001.1, on the reverse strand, counting down.
GATGAAGCAGAGCAGATGATTAATGAGTTAAATCCGGATCTCCTTTTTCTGGATATTCAAATGCCGGGGAGATCGGGATTTCAATTATTAGAATCATTAGATTCTGTTCCATACGTTGTTTTTACTACCGCGTACGATGAGTTTGCCATGAAAGCTTTTGAAGTAAGCGCGTTGGATTATTTATTGAAGCCCATTACTCCTGAACGACTGGCTGAAGCCATGCACAAAGTGAGTGACAAAGAGCGAATGAAATCGGCACGGACTCGGGATAAGAAATTGGGGTTGGAAGATCAGGTATTTGTAAAGGATGGTGATCGTTGCTGGTTTGTGAGTTTAGCGAGTATCCGGCTGTTCGAATCGGATGGAAATTATATAAAAGTTTATTTTGATACGAACCGGCCGATGATTCATAAATCATTGAACGCATTGGATGAGAAACTGGATGAACGTGCTTTTTTCAGAGCTAGCAGGAAACACATCATCAATCTAAGTTGGGTTGAAAGCATTGAGCCCTGGTTTAATGGGGGCTTGATGGTAAAACTAAAAGGTGGAGATAAAGTTGAGGTGAGCCGCAGGCAAGCTGCCAAGTTTAAAGATATGATGAGCCTTTAAGATTATTTCAATACAAGGTTAATCAGTTCTTTTTCAACATTCCAGTCTTTAGCCAGTTTAAGCATAGCTGTGGCCTCCATTTCAGTTACATAGCCTTTCACATTATTGGATTTCCAAACCATGTTTATCAATTCCACTCGTTTTTCTTTCGCAAAGTCACCAATTATTTCACTGAGATACGCGCGTGCACGGTCGAAAGCAGTAATATAGTCTTGCGACACAAAATCAAGAGCCCATTTTAACTCCTCTGAAGCATCAATCTTTTCAGCCGTTTCTTCCAGGTCTTTTTGTTCCAATTCATCAAGTCCATGATAATGATAGATCACAGCCTTTAAGAGCATCTGAATCCGTTTCTCGTCTGAGTGCATAAACCGATTTGAGTAATGAAAATTAAAAAAAAAAACTGAACTTTAACTGAAAAGACCCTTACCATTAACTCACGAAAAGGTCGGAAGTAATTTTATCGGCTAATAACTTGCCTTGATTGGTCAGTTTTAGGAGGTTGTCCGAAAAAGTGACGAGTTGGTTTTTTTCAAGTTGAAGGAGATAGTCTCTATTTTGACTTAAAAGGTCATGGTTAAACTTCTGCTGAACTTTGTTGAAATCACAGCCCCTGTGTGTCCGCAGGGAAGTAAAAATATACTCGTTGATATGGTCTTTATCGCTGAGAATTTCCTTTTCAAATGGAATTGTCTTTTCACTAATACTTTTTACATAGGTATAATTATTGAGTACGTTGAACTGCCGACTAAGGCCATCATACGAGTGAGCACTGGGACCAACGCCAAGATATTTTGATCCACTCCAATAGCTGCTGTTATGTTTTGATTCGAATCCGGGTTTGGCAAAATTTGAAATTTCATAATGCAAGAAACCAGCTTGGGATAATGATTCCATAATTAGTTGATATTGGCGAGCTACACTTTCCTCGGTAGACTCAGCAAATTTCCCTTTTCGCCTCCAATGATCAAAAACGGTTTTACTTTCTATGGTTAGTGAGTAGGTTGAAATATGTTCAGGACTATTCCTAATCAAAACTTCAAGGTCATTCTGTAATACATTCAAAGTTTGACCGGGAACTCCATATATTAAATCAAGATTAATATTCAAGAAACCTGCCTCTCTGGCCAGATCAATTGCGCGTTGCGACTGGGCAGCGTTATGTGCCCTATTCATAAAAGTAAGAAGTGTAGTATTCCAGGATTGAATTCCAATGCTAAGCCTGTTCACTCCAAGTTTTTTTAGCTCGCTCAAATTGGTTGCTGTAAGGTCGTCCGGGTTGGCTTCTAGCGTTATTTCAACATCGTCTGCAATCGTGTGCTGCTTTTGAATCATGGCAAGAATTTCATGGAGTTGTGATGCCGGCACCAGGGAGGGTGTGCCTCCGCCAAAATAGATGGTTTGAATAATTTCCTGGTTCAGGTAATTTTTCTGGAGGTGAATTTCTTCAATAATGGCTTTCACCAGATCAGCCATCAATTGTGTATTTGTTGAAAAATGAAAATCACAATAGTGGCAAGCTTGTTTACAAAAAGGAATGTGGATATATAAGCCGGCCATGCAGATCGTTTTGACAAAACTACCAAACGATGATGAGCCTTGAATCATCCTTTGGATTTGTTTGAATAAAAGAAATACTTTTGAGCCTCATGCGAATCTTCTTGATTTTTCTTTCTTTCTCCAGCCTCATGTCTTTCGGTCAGGGCCCGAAATTAGTTCTCGACATCAAAGAAAAAATTTTAGCAGAAAGCCCAGGTCATAAGCAAAACCTTTGGGAATTCCAGATCGACAAACAATATGCACAAGGGGTAATTAAAATTGAAAGTGAAAAAACACAGGGATATTTATTGATAATAACCTGGTAATGTCAAAAGTGGGAACAATAACACTTGATGTAGACAGTCTTATTGCTTTCAACGGGGCAGTCAAGGTTGGCGTTTATACCCAAAAAAACGATAAGTTCACCATCACTATTTTTCTCCCAAACTCGAATGAGTATGCACCTGTTGAAAATTGGTTTGCCCGACAGGGGAATAGTTTTTTGAATTTCTCAATTATTTGCGTTCTCACATTGTTCATTTGGTTTATAGTCCTTTTCAGAACCCACACTAAGCTCACGCTTGACTATCTGGATTTTGTTCGATTGTTTTCTTTGCGTGAACGTGATGACTCATTATCAGGGCGAATTACATCCAGTGTGAATTTTCTCTTTTACCTTTTCTTCAGTTTTTTTCCGCTTTTCTACTCATGGTCGTGTTTTATTATGCCGAGCCTGTTGCTCCTAATTTTTTAACGAATGAAAGTTCTACCCTGGCAAACCATTTCAAAAATTGGGGTGTGCTAAGCGCCATTATCTTTTCATTGATTTTAATAAAGCTTGTTCTTGTCTATGTGTTTTCAGGATTATTTAAAATTATGGAAGTGTTGCCTCTGCAGTTTTTTAATTTTGTACGAATAAACTTTCTGGCTTTTTGCAGTATTTCAGTAGGGTGCTTGATTATTTTTTTCATGGACCAGGACATTTGGATATTACATGTTCATCTTCTATGGTTCCTGGTGGCATTCTATGTAATCTGGTTGCTATTAATTTTTCTAAAATTAATGCCCGATAACCGCTTCCGTCTTTTTCATTTATTTTCATACCTTTGCGGTTCGGAAATTATTCCGATAATAATCTTAATAAAGACTCTTTATTAAACCAGACCGGAAACCGATTAGTGCCGTTATGACAGAATCTGTTAATGGCAGGATGCGTAAGGTAAAAAGCGTCCTGATTACGCAGGATGCCCCTGTTGATTCAAACTCACCTTACCTAAAGCTTGCTGAGAAATTCAATTTAAAAATGGACTTCCGACCCTTCATTCAGGTTGAGGCGGTTGATGCCAAAGAATTCAGAAAGCAAAAGGTAGAAATCCTTGATCATACGGCCATTATCTTCACCAGCCGAAACGCGGTTGATCTTTTCTTTACCCTTTGTCAGGAACTTAAAATCGAGATTCCATCAGACATGAAATATTTTTGTATTTCTGAACAGACAGCAAATTACCTTCAGAAATATATTGTAATACGAAAGCGAAAGATTTTTACCGGAGTAAAGTCGACTCAGGATTTATTTGAAATCATTAAGAAACATAAGGATGAAAAATTCCTGTACCCATGTTCGGATATTCGGAAAAATGACATTCCTGATTTTTTGTCCGAGAATGGATTCAGTTTTTCAGAAGCGGTGATCTTCCATACCGTAGCTTCAGATTTAAGCGACTTAAAAGATGTGTACTATGATATCCTTGCTTTCTTTAGTCCTTCGGATATACAATCGCTCTTTATTAATTTTCCGGAATTCATTCAAAATAATACCCGTATTGCAACCTTTGGCCCTACCACTGCCAAGGCAGCCAGAGATGCCGGATTGGTGTTAGATATTGAGGCTCCACTTCCAAACGCACCATCATGACAGGGGCGCTGGAAATCTACTTAAGCCAGGCGAACGACTGAAATAACCCGTTCAGAATTACGTTTTTACAAAGACTTACATTTTATTGCACTTTAATTACATTGGCGTTGATGGTGTAATTATAAATGAAGTATCTTTAAGACCGTTTTACGTTGAGTTTGAAGTGAGAAAACTTGTATTCATCGGCTTAATTTTTTTGGCAGGCCAGCTGTACGGTCAGCAGGACCCGCAGTTTTCTCAATATATGTTCAACACCCTATATTACAATCCCGCTTATTCAGGAGTTGATGGCGTTACAAAACTTACCGCTTTACATCGGAGCCAGTGGATTGGCTACCAGCCATCATTTGGAGGTGGGGGAGCACCCACTACCGAGTTGGTAAGTATGACTTCTCCCATTTATAAAATCAATAGTGGATTTGGAGCTTACATTGTAAATGACAAGTTAGGTCCGCAGAATAATCTGGAAGCTCAGGCCTCATTTGCATACCACCTTGGAATAAAAGAAAGTAAACTGAGTTTTGGCCTCCGTGCCGGGATATATTCTCAAACAATAAATTTTGATGAATACAGGGCTACGGACCCCAATGATCCATTACTGCAATCCAGCGGAAAGCAATCGCAGGTGAAACCTGATCTGGCCGCAGGATTATTTTATCGAGCTACCAAATATTATGGGGGAGTTAGCTTTACCCATTTACTTAAATCCGAATTCGATTTTGGATTAAATCAGCGAAATGCCTTAGAGACCCACATGTATGTTACCGGTGGGTATTACTATGATTTTAATTTTGATTTTAAAATGCAGTTCTCAGGGCTTGTAAAGACTGATTTTGTAAAAACTTCATTTGAACTGGGGGGAATTGGCTATTATAAAGATACTATGTGGGGAGGTTTGTCGTTTCGACAATCAGAGGCAGTTATCATCTTATTGGGATATAGCTTCCTGAAGGATAAATCATTGAAATTTGGCTATGGGTTTGACTATATCATTAAGGATCAGCAAGCTAAGCAGCCAACATCTCATGAATTTATGTTAACTTATGAATTGCCGGTGAATCCGGGTAGCGGAAAAAAGATTATCCGAACCCCCAGATACAGGCACTAAACCGAAATTTATTTTGCTTTTTTGGTGATTTTATGGAATTTGGTAGCTACATTTTTGAAAATAAGGACAAACTCAAGGCTTTTGACAAGGCCAAAAACTAATACGAAAGTGAATATGACAAAAATGGTTTCAATGAGAAGGATGATCTTTTTGGCTTTGATAGGTTCTCTTTCAATACTGGGAGGTTGTAATCTTTTAGGTATTGGTGGAGGCGGTGGCGGTGATCAGGGAGAACTGGTTGGTGTACCGAATCGCGAAGGATGGGTTCAAACAATTCCTTATGGGATGATGCCAATTCCTGCAGGAACATTTCATATGGGACAGGCCGATGAAGATCCGGCATCAACACAAATCAATTTTAACAAACAGGTTACTATCGGATCTTTCTATATGGATGATACCGAGATAACCAATAATGAGTACCGCCAATTCACTAACTTTTATTTAGTGGACAATCAGAGTATTGAAGGGTTGGAAACAATTAGTGAAGCTGATTTCAGGGCTCAATATTATCCTGATACTACCGCCTGGGTGCGTGACTTTGCTCATCATATGGGTGATCCTGTACAAGACTATTATTACTGGCACCCTGGATATGATCAGTATCCGGTTGTTGGGATAAACTGGAATGCTGCTGTATTTTTTGGAAAATGGAGAACGGTTTACCTAAATGATTATAGAAGATCTATTGGAGACTTCCCTATGCCGGAGTTCAGATTGCCATCTGAAGCCGAGTGGGAATATGCAGCTCGCGGAGGAAGGGACATGGCCAAGTATCCATGGGGCAATCCTTACATTCGTAATTCAAAGGGATGTATGCTGGCAAACTTTAAGCCCGGTCGCGGAAATTTTTATGATGATGGATTCGCCTATACATCGTATGTGATGGCGTACTTCCCTAATGATTATGGATTATTTGATACATCTGGAAATGTTTCGGAGTGGTGTCTTGATGATTTTAATCCAGCTTCGGTTCCAACTGTGTGGGATTTAAATCCTCAGTTTATAGATGCACGCACCGATCCGAACAGTTCAAAATACAATGCTAATGTGGCGCCTAAGAAGGTGATTCGTGGTGGTTCATGGAAGGATGTCGCATACTATTTGGAAACGGGTACCAGAACTTATGAATTTAGAGACTCATCTCGTGCTTACATCGGATTTCGGTGTGCTATGACGCACTTGGGCAGGTCTTCTGGAAGAGAATTTTAATTAATTAAAAGTCTCGTTATATTTAAAAACTAATTGGCTAAAACTTAAACTTCAAAGAAAATGAGTAAGAAAAAAGGCGGATTTATGGATCTTCTCTTTAAGACCATTATGCCCAAAGTGTATGGTATTGGTGCAGCAGTTGTAATCGTAGGTGCATTATTTAAAATTCTTCACCTTGCTGGTGCTGACCAAATGCTGATGGTTGGTCTTTTAACGGAAGCAGTTATCTTCTTCCTGAGCGCATTTGAGCCTGCTCATGCTGAAGTGGATTGGTCAAAAGTTTATCCTGAACTGGCAGAGGATTTTGAAGGTCCGGTAAATGCACCACGCATTAGCAATCGCCCGGCAGCCGCTGGAGATTCTCCGATTTTAAAAATTGATGAAATGCTGAAAACCGCAAAGGTTGATCAGAACCTGCTTGATAACCTTGGAAAGGGGTTAACGAATTTGGCTGACTCAGCAAAGAAAATGAATACGTTGAGTGATGCCGCTGTTGCAACTAACGAGTATGCTAAAAACGTACAATCAGCATCATCTTCATTGGCTGAAATGAATAAGTCATACGGGTCTGCTATGAAAGCTGTGTCGGCAATGGCTGATGCTTCAAAGGATACCAGTGAATATCACAGCCAGGTACAGAAAGTAACGAAGAATTTGGCTGCTCTAAATTCTGTTTATGAAATGGAACTTAAGGATGCAGACTCCCATGTTAAAAACATGAATAAATTTTATGAGAGTCTTTCTGGCGCTATGCAAGGGCTGACTCGCGTAGGCGATAACACCACTAAGTTTACCAATGAAATGGGTAAGCTGACTGATAATCTCTCCAAACTGAACAATGTTTATGGCAGCATGTTGACAGCCATGAAAGGTTCCGGAGGAGGTTCGAACTAAACGAAATTTGATTTTTAACCAATAAACCAAAAGTACAATGGCAGGTGGTAAGGAAACCCCGCGGCAAAAGATGATTGGGATGATGTACCTGGTGTTGACAGCGTTGCTGGCTCTCCAGGTGAGTAGTGCCGTACTTGAGAAGTTTGCGATTATCAACGTTACCCTTGAGGAGTTGATGGCCGAGACAGAAACTAAAAATGCAATAATGCTTTTATCCATTCAGGAGGCAGGATCAAAACTGAGTAACCCTGAAGCTAAAAGAGCGGTGGAAAACGCGAAGAAAGTAAGAGAACTAACAAAAGTTACAAACACACAGATTGAAGAGCTCAAAAAGACCATGATCTCATTGTCCAATGCTACGGAAGTAAATGAAGGCGTTATCAACGATCACGGTTCGAAAGTGGCTACCATGATGATTGACCCTCGCAGTAATGTGGGAAAGGATTTTGAAAAACTGCTCAACGATTATGTGGCACAATTGGGTACGCTTACGGGTAAACCCGAGGAGTTTACTAAGATAGCTAAGCCGCCTGCAGAAATGCATTTCTTTGCTGAGGACCCGGATCATAACAAAAAGGATTTTTTGACTTTCATGTTTGAAAATACTCCGGTTATTGCTGCATTAGCTTCAGTAACGCAATTACAAACTGAAGTGATGGAGCATGAATTAAAAGCACTGGATGTATTTGCCGGAGTAGTGGATGCCAAAGTCTTGAAGTTCGATAAAATTGTTCCAATGGTTAGGCCAAAGGCGCGGGTTGTTGCCGCAGGTGACAAATACGAGGCGGATATGTTTATCACGGCATCCGCTTCTGGTGAGACTCCTGAAATGTTTAGAAATGGTGAGCCCCTGGAAGTTGTGGATGACCCAATGACCGGTGTAAAAATGGGAAAGGTTTCTTTTAGAGCAACTGCAAACTTTGCCGGAAACAGCACCGAATCCAAGCAAACCTTTTCAGCGGAAATTAAGTTGAAAGACTCGCTTTATAAAATTCCAATTGAGTACACGGTGGTTAAGCCCACTATTCGGGTAACAACCGGAACAGCACCTACTTTATACATGAACTGTGGTAATTTAGTGAATATCGAGGTTCCGGCTCTCGGGACGAATTATAACCCATCCTTTACAGCAAAGGGAGCAACCATTGTTAGAGGTGATAAAGCCAGTACGATTACCATTATTCCAAAAGAACGGAAGGTTAGTGTAAACGTAATTAATGATGGCGTGTCTTTGGGTGCTGAAGGTTTTGATGTAAAAAATATTCCCAGGCCACATTATGTTGCAAAAGACAACAATGGAAGGGAAATTGATTTGAAGAATGGTGCTCGTGGTGCGGGACTGACCGGATTAAGAGTGTCAGCAGAACCTGACGAGAATTTTAAGAACGAAGTTCCTAAAGATGCTAATTATCGCATACGCAGTATGGAAGTGATCTTAGCCAGAGGTACCGCCCGGGTTGCAACACTAAATGTAAATTCAGAGTTAATTGACACAAACCAGTGGAGATCGCAATTCAGGCCCGGTGACCGAATTATTGTTGATATTAAAACAGTTACACGAAGAACGTTTCAAGGTGAGGATGAAAGAGTTGAAATTAAGAGTGAAGTAATTACAATTCCTATTCAATAAATTACAAGCAAAAAAAGTATGAATAGAATACTGGTTATCTTATTAATATGTTGTGTTGCATTCAATACAACATTTGCTCAGGAAATTGAGGGAGAAGTAAATCCGAACTCTTTACTTCGGATACCCAAGTACGAACAATTGTACAAAGTTAGGGTTTGGAGAACAATTGATTTGAGAGAAAAGCAGAACAAGGGCTTTTTTAGCAAAGGAAATGAATTGACTAAACTAGTTGTTCAAGCTGTCAGCTCGGGCGAACTGGTTGACATTTACGAGAAAGATTCCTTAACGACAAAATTATCTAAGGAGGATTTTTTAGCAGGATGATTTCGCAACAGGGAACTACTTATCCTCCTTGGGATCCAGCTGAAGATATTTATCAGGGCGATCGAAGAATGTTGAATGGAAAGACTTATGAAGCATTAATCGATGGTAAGGGTCAAAATCCTGCCAATTCCTCTGATTGGCAATTAACCTCGGCAGGCGCTGCTGTATACTTTCTTCCAGGAGAAATTTATAAATTAACGTTGATGGAAGACATGATCTTCGATAAAAGGCGATCACGTCTATATTATGATATGATTGCCATTCAGTTTGAGGCTTTTGATTTAAATACAGGTACCTTTAAGCCAATAGGATGGTTTAAGTACAAGGACCTTGAAACGGTGTTCAGAAATCATCCTGATGAAGCACTATGGTTTAACAGATACAATACAGCTGAAAATAAGAATTACGCAGATGCGTTTTTATTAAGACTCTTTAGAGGATCGTTGGATAAAATTGAAAATCCTGATAACGATAGAATATATGATGTGTATGCCATTGCAGGTAGGCCATACAAGGAGGCAGTGTGGGCAACCGAGTGGGAAGAAATGCGATTAATGGAAAAGGAACATAACCTTTGGGAATATTAATTCCTAAATATGAATATTTTAAAAGGGGCTTACGCCCCTTTTTCTTTTACAAGTTTAGCTTTATGGCTTCCAATTATTTTGGCAAGTTCATCTTCCGGTGCCGAAAGGATATTCTTCTTGGATTTATAAATTTTCAAAAGTTTTGTCATGGTCAGTACTCCAATACCTTTAATCTGATCGAATGAAGAAGTAAGGGATTTCTTACTTCGTACCTGACGATGAAAGGTAATGGCGAACCGATGAGCTTCGTTGCGAATCCGCTGTAATAGAAATAAGGCTGGAGATTTTTTACTTATTAACAATGGAAGAGAGTCTTCAGGATAGTAGACTTCCTCGAGTCGCTTGGCCACACCGATAATCGGTATTTTGCCATATAGTTCTAACTCCATTAACGCCTCTTTTGCACTGGCTAACTGTCCTTTGCCGCCATCAATGACAATAAGGTGTGGGAGGTCAGCTGAATCGGCTTTCAAGCGTCCATACCTTCTCAGCACCACTTCCTTCATGGAAGCGAAATCATCAGCCCCGATAACTGTTTTTATATGGTAGTGTCGATATTCCTTTTTATTTGGTTTACCATTGTAAAGCGTACCATAGAAGAAACAGGAGTGGTGCCCTGAAAATTTGAATTATCAAAACATTCAATAATGCGCGGGATTTCTTTAAGGCGAAGTGAATTTTGAATCTGAAAAAGTAACTCATCATTCTTGGTCAGCCTTCCGGACTGATCGCTGATGGATTTCTCTTTTTGGTGCAATGCGTTTTTTAAAGATAGCTCCACAAGCTTTCTTTTATCGCCAATTTTTGGAATAACAACACGAATACCGGAAGGTGGAAGTAGTTTTTTGTTACTATAAATGACTTTGTTGACACTTTTAAACTGATTGCGACAATCCAGGTATATGAGGCTAAGAACATGCTCATCACTTTCATCCAGTTGTTTCTTAACTCTAATATTTTTAGAAAGTATTATGGACCCCTCTGTTATTTGCAGATAGTTGACGAAAGCCTCTTTGTCTACACTGGTTATGGCAACCACATCAACATTGGTTAGTTTTTTATTGACTACAAGGGATTTGGTGTGAAACTTATTCAGTAAGTCAAGCCTGTTTTTATAAAGTTCGGCTTTTTCGTACTGTTGATCCTTAGCCATTGCTTTCATTTTCTCCGAAAAATACTTTTCAACAATACTTAAGTTACCCTTAGTATATTTTTACATTGATTGATCTCTTCAAGATAGTGGGCTTCATTTTGGTGCCCCACACACGGCCCAAGACAATTGCCGATATGATATTCCAGGCAAACCTTAAATTTTTGTGAACTAATATTTTTTTCAGTTAGTGATAAAGCGCATGTACGAATGCTGTATAATTTTCTGATTAGGTCAAGAACACTTTTTAAAGAGACCACACTTGTAAAAGGCCCGAAGTACTCACCGAAGTTAGCATTGTACTTACGCGTGGAAATAATACGCGGAAAGGGCTCATCAACAATGCATATAAACGGAAATGTCTTATCATCCTTTAGCAGGATGTTATACTTGGGCTGGTACTGTTTAATGAAATTATTTTCTAAGAGAAGTGCATCAAACTCATCGGAAACAATGGTTGAATCTATTTTTTGAATTTCGGAAACTAGCTTTCTGGTTTTCTGACTATGAGAACTCTGTTTAGAGAAATAGCTCCCCACTCTTTTTTTGATGTTTTTGGCTTTGCCTACATAAATGAGTTGCTCGTTTTGATTGTAAAATCGGTAGATGCCAGGTTGATCCGGCAATGATGCAACACGCATTTTTATTGCATCCATCTACGGGCTAATTAATGTCCCACGGCTTTACTTCAACCTGAATAGAATCAGGATGTAAGAAATATTTATCGCAGTCCAGGGTTACATCTAAACCCGTAGAGGGTCGTTTGAATTTACCCTTTCCAATTCCACTCTCAGGATCTTCATAAACACTGGTCATGAATTTATCCCATATGGGTCTGGCGGAAAGTGCTCCGGATCCAAAGTTCCAGGAAGGAAAGTGAATGCTTCGTTCGTCACCACCAACCCAGACACCCGTAACCAGATTATGTGTAACGCCCATATACCAGCCATCACTCGCATTGTTTGTTGTTCCTGTTTTTCCACCAATTTCATTATCCACTTTAAGCTCCAGACTTAAACCGCGCGAAGTACCACCCTCTTCCTGCACCCCACCCATCAACATATAAATCATTTTATACGCAGTTTGTTCATTAATAGCCTGCCGTGTTTTGGGAATCCGGTTTTCGATAACGTTTCCATTTTTATCTTCAATGCGCGTGATGTAAAACGGTTCGGTATAAATTCCACTGTTTACGAATGTGCTGTATGCACCGGTCAATTCAAAAAGTGATACGTCACTAACGCCAAGACAGAGTGATGGTACCGGATCAAGCTTACTTTCAATGCCTACCCGATGAGCAAACTCCACTACATTTTCTTCTCCCAGCGCTTGCATCATTTGAGCCGTTATGGAATTCACAGATCGTGACATTGCTTGCCGTAAATTCATTTCAGCACCTGAGCCTCTACGGCCGTCAAAATTAGGAGGAGACCACGTGCCACCCGGGACTTTAAATACCGGAGAAACATCTTTCATTGGATGACAAGGAGAATATCCTGATTCCATGGCTAGACCATAAACAAAAGCTTTAAAAGTTGATCCAGGCTGTCGAGTGCCTTGCTTCACATGGTCATATTTAAAAAACTTATGATTAATTCCGCCTACCCAGGCTTTTATGTCACCTGTGTTAGGATCCATAGCCATTAGACCTGACTGGAGGAATCGTTTATAATAGGCCAGTGAGTCCATAGAACTGAACAGTGTGTCGCGTTCTCCATTCCATGTAAAAACAGTCATCTGCTTTTTAAGATTAAGCATGATGCGTAGCGAATCTGAATTTTCACCATACTTTGCCACATAGATCTTGTAAGCATCAGATTGTTTGATTCTGGAGTTCAGGAATCCCGGGATCTCTTTGAAGTCATCATCCACCCAGGGATTTCTACCTTTCCATTGTTCGGCAAACCCCTTTTGTAATTCCCTCATATGAGCGGTCATGGCATCCTCTGCGTATTTTTGCAGCCTGCTATCAATGGTGGTATAAATCTTTAACCCAGAATTCCATAAGTCAATGCCCCTGGCCTGGCAGAACTGCATGAGATGATTTCCAATCACGGTACGGAAATATGTGGCGAGCCCTTCATTATGATCTTTAATTTTGAAGTTGAGCCCAAGTGGAAGAGCGGTAATCGAATCAAGTTGCTCACGGGTTTTAATGATGTACTTGTGCTTATACATCTTGGCCAACACCTGATTTCTTTTTTGCAAAGCATTTTCCGGTCTGCGTGCCGGATTAAAGTATGTTGGGTTTTGAAGCATGCCAATTAAAACAGCAGATTCCTGAAGATTTAAGCTGTCTGTCGATTTATTAAAATAGGTTTCCCCAGCTACTTTTATTCCATACGAGTTACTGCTGAATTCTGCCGTGTTCAGGTACATGGCAATGATTTCTTCTTTAGTAAAATTGCGCTCAAGATCTACCGAAATAATCCATTCCTTGGTTTTTTGAATGATGCGCCTTGGATACCTTCCCAATTTCGCCATTGTCCCGTCCAGACTTTTATCGGGATTTCGCGTATATAGATTTTTTGCCAATTGCTGGGTAATTGTGCTGCCTCCACCAGCGGGCGAGAACGTAAAGAGTCCCCAAACTACGCGGAGGAAAGCTTGAAAATCAAGGCCTGAATGTTCGTAGTAACGATGATCCTCAGAAAGTACAAGCGTATTGACCAGTTCATCAGAGAGATCATGAAATGAAATTTGACTGCGGTTGTTTCTATAATACCTTCCTAATGAGACACCATCTGCTGAGATAAGTTCTGATGACAGATCGTTTTCAGGGTTTTCAATTTCCTTTAGACTGGGCATGCCGCCAAACAAACCAAACAGATCTATGCTAACTGTATAGACGAACAAGGGCAACCCAAAAAGCACCACGAAAAATAGAATTCGTATCCACCTGATGGATTTAGAAATCCAAGACCTTTCCGTTTTCAGCAAAGTGCCGATGCTCTTTTTAGTAGTTTCTATCAAAGAAGGCGAGGTACTCATCTAATCCCTTTGTCCTGTAAAAAATATCAAAGTTATCTTTGGTAATTACAAAAGTATCGAATTTATAAGTACTTAGGGTTCTGTTTTTCATCAACTCTAAATCAATTTTTCCCCGGTAATTCAATGCGGTTTCAGGATCAGGAAGGCCAATTACATACGTAAGAATATATTCTTCGGTAAGGATCAGATTGCTTGTTTTCAAATTTTTTAAATCAGGATTCGAATTATTGAGTCTGTCCACTTCGGTAATTAAAACATTGCTGATGTTCTCTTTGCTGGGATGTACAATGACAAAATAGTGCGGCTCATCGAACGATCTGATGAATCGAATGCCTTGTGATTTTTCAGCACTTTCAAGATGTGATTTTGAGCTGGCAAGTAAAACTTCAACGTAGGGTACCAGCGGTGAGTCAGGATATTTTTTTGTGAATTCCGTTAGTTCATACTGATATTGTGTTATGTCTTCTGTTTTGCCGGTAATTAAAATGGAGATCAATTCAAGCTGAGGAGTAAATCCCGTATCACCCAACTCCAGCGCTATAGATAATTTATCCTGCGCAATTTTCAAGTTCCCGTTGGAGAAGTTTTCATAAATCTCTTTATAAAGTAATTTTTGCTTCTCTGCTGCAACGCTTGTTTCTTTTAGGTAATCAGGATTCAGCATTACTCGTGTATAAGTCGAATTTGGAAAGTCTATTTTCAGCCGGTCTGCAAATTGATTAGCTAATTCTATATTATCATCTTTATGAATTAAGAATAACTTATATAAAACTTCAGGAACATGATGTGATTCCGGAAATCGATTCAATAATTTAATGTACGACTTGCTGGCATTTTCGCGCTGATTCAGTTGTATATAATACAGATCCCCCAAGGCAAAGTAAGCATCTTCGATTTTTGACAGGGCTTCTTCTTTTTGTTCATCAGACTTAGGAAGCTGATTAAACACATTTAAAATTTCTGTTTCTCCATTGTCGGATTCCTCTCCTACTTCTTCAGTCTCCTTTTGAGGAGCTTCTGAGATGTTATCAGCTATAGATATAATTGTGCGCGTTGAAATGCGCCAATTGTCTTCCAGCGGGATATTTCCCCATATACGCTTAAACTCGGATTGACCTAATGCTACCGCAGAAGGGTTTTCAAAATACCAGGACGATGTGGTTGTTTTCTCGCCTTGAAAAAAAGAATTGTTGTTACTGCCAGTATTGTTGGATTCGTTTCTTTTCTTTTTCTTTTGCACGATGGGTATGGGAGTTCTGGCTTTGAGTGTTGAATCAAGCAATGAATAAACGATGGCGGAGTCGAGTGTAGAAAGTTGCAGAAGGCTGTCCTGCCATTGAATGGTTTCTGTAAATTTTACAAAATCGATGAGGATTTCACGCCTTTTCTTGATGTCCTCATAGTTTTCAAGGTCAGGTGGAAGAGCAGCAACAGCACTGTCGTAGTAAGATTTGGCAATCGAATATTTTTGCAACGAATCGAAATAAATTTGGCCAATCCGAAGGAACGATGAGCCTTGAATACGTTTGTTCATTCCCTCATCAGCAGCTAATTCATAATTTGAAATGGCCTCCTCCAGGTTGCCTTGCTTAAACTCAAACTCACCCAATTCATAATAAATTTTATCCCTGAATTCAACATTTTTAGCATCACTCAGGAGCTTTGCAAATTGCTTGCGTACGACCTTCACATCGCGGCTATCATCCAAACGCGCAACCTGCGCCAGGTTCAATCGTGCGTAAAACTCTATTTCATACGAAGGTGAAATACTTAAGCATTTACGATAATAGTTGTAGGCTTCAGAACTAAATCCCAATTTTTGATAGATCTGTCCGATCAGAAAGTAGATTCTGCCCTTCCCATCCTTACGCGTTAGCAGTGTATCGGCCAGCGTGAGATTTCGCACCATGTTGTCGTAGTCAACTCGTGTCTGATAGTAATAAGCTTTTTGAAGCAGGAGGTTTTTTCTATTGATCTTATTCAGATTTTCCTTCTCCACAAATCGAAATGCCTCTTCCGCTTTGTCCCATTCTCCCATTTCAGTAAATGTTCTCACCAACTGAATTAAAGCAACATGCCGGATGTCGTTATCATTGCTTTTTGTATTTACATACTTGAATGTCTGAATTGCATTTTGATAATCGCAATCATACAGTCGCGCAAGACCAACCATCACGTAATTATCATCGACCCATTTTGAATTTGGATGGCGCTGTATGGAGATGGAAGCCATTTTAATAATCTCCTCCGTGTCCTTCTGGTATGTTTTGGCTAACGTTGTATCCAACTTAGGAAACAACCGAAGAATTTCTGTGGGATCATCATCAAGGCTTTTCAGAAGTACAGCCTCAACTTCACGTGCTTTCTCACGGGCATAAAAATACCCATTGTACTGAGCTGTGGAATTGTGGTAGATATTGGAGGTTACTGAGTTTTGTTCTGAGGAGCACGTCCAAAGAAGAAAGGCAGCGGATACCGGCAATAGAAGCTTACAAAAAGAGGAAAAATGCAATTAAACTCTTATTTAATACTACAAACGTAAAAATCAGATATTCAATATTATAATTGATCAGAATATCTACTTTTGCACTAAAATAAGGGAATTTGAAACCCAAAAAGACTATATCTGAGCGGTTAACGACAAAATACCAGCTGGTCATTCGAAACGAGGAGAATCTGGCTGAAAAGACCACTTTTGGCTTTACCTATGCCAAGCTGTTGGTGTTATCCATAACACTGTTTATAGCCATTTTCGGTCTGAGTCTTTATCTGTCAAAAACGATATTGGCCAAGTGGTTTGATCCACGGCACGCTCAAATGGAGGCGAACAAGAAACTGTATGAATTAGCACTTAAGGTTGATTCATTGGCTATAGAAGTGGATAGAAAGGACAGGTTTATTTATAATTTTCAGCGCATCCTTCGGGGTGACACTTCCTCCGGATTTGAAGATCCATCTTCAGAATTCAGCGACCAACTGACGCCCGCTAAGGCAATAGGGAATATGAATTTGGCAGCGACCGACTCACAGTTCAGGCAGGAATTTGAACAGTCGGAGCTTTCGTTAATAACGTTGACCAGCAATAAGCAACGTGAACTTCAGGAAACTTATTTTTTACACCCATCACAGGTTTTATTTCCGACCACTACGATTTAAAGAAGGGTCATTACGGAGTGGACATTGTTGCAAAAACGAATGAGCCTGTAAAATGTATTGCCGATGGAACCGTTATCATGGCATCGTGGACTCAGGATTCCGGTTATGTGATGGCTATTCAGCATCGAGGAGATTTGCTATCTGTTTATAAACATAATGCAGAGCTCCTAAAAAAAGTAGGTACTTTTGTTAATGCTGGTGAAATCATATCAATAGTTGGCAATAGTGGTGAAATGACAGACGGTCCACATTTGCATTTTGAATTGTGGTATAACGGGAACCCGCAAAATCCCGAAGAATTTGTAACGTTTTAATTTTTTAACATGTTTACTTCTAAAGAGCAAAAAAAAGTGGCAGAAGAAATTAGCAACTCAACGAATACCATCGGCAAAGGGACTTTGCTGGAAGGTAATATTGAAACCTACGGAAATATCCGGATTGAAGGTAAAGTAATTGGCCATATCAAATCCAAATCCAAGATTGCATTAGGCAATAGCAGCCAGGTGCAGGGTAATGTAACTGCGCAGAATGCGGACATCGAGGGAGAAGTGAAGGGTAAAATTGATATCAGCGAAATGCTGGTTTTAAAATCCACAGCTGTTGTCCATGGTGACATCTCCACTGGCAAATTGGTTGTAGAGCCGGGAGCCGTATTTAACGGAAGTTGCAGGATGGGGGCCACGGTGAAAGAATTCAAAGCAGCCGATAATGGAACAAGGACCCTCCAACAAGAAGGAGCCAAAGCCTTATAATAAGTACTTAAAATATAGCAGTGTTGGGCTTCAGCTTTTCCTGTCGCTAGGAATAGCTGCCTGGCTGGGATATGAACTTGACGACTATCTTAACAATAAGTTTCCCGCTTTTTTATTGTCTTTTGTGATGATCGTTTTTGTTGGAATGATATACCAGCTACTCAAATCAATCAACAAGGACTTCTAGTGTTCAAGCTTGTTTTATACACCGGAATATTGGCTGGCTTAATATGGCTCTCCTTGGCGGTCGGACTATCTTTTGATTGGTGGGATTCGCTGCCTAGTTTTTCTACTGCTATAATCCTATCTCAATGGATTGGAGTTATTCTTGTGCTTTTCGTTTTGAAAATGTCCATTAAAAATCCGGCTCGATTTACCAATGAGTATTTACTGTCAATCGTTCTTAAACTTATCGTGTTTGGAGGATTAATTCTTGTGTTCATTTTTATTGACCGCAATGGCGCAGTTAAGAATGCTCTACTTTTTATCATTTGCTATGGGGCTTTCACCACACTTGAAGTTTCTCTTCTTTTCAGAAAATTAAGGTCATAACTACAGGACCGAATTAGGTCAAAAAGGTTTTAAATCATTTTTTTTGGGTGATTAATCAATACTTTTGCACTCGTTCAAATAAGACCCCGAAAACCGCTCATGAAAAGGCCCTATTCGCATCAAAAACAAGCATTTTTTGCCTTTTTCTTGCTCTTTTTTTTAGCCTTTTCTGGCAGTACCCAAGCTCAGGAAAATGAACCCGCGGAAAACGCCAGTGAGTTGATCATTCACCACGTTATGGATGACCATATCTGGCACTTTTGGGATGGTCACTACGGCACGCTTTATCTGCCTGTTGTGGTATACTCAAGTGAACGCGGTTTGGATGTTTTCTCATCGGGCAATTTTTATGACGAGCATCATAATTTGATTGAATACAATGGGTACACACTTGAGCATGGGCACATCACCATTACCGGCTCAGACGCATCCGTAGTTGATCTATCCATCACAAAGAATGTAGCTATGCTCTTTATTACCTCACTGCTTATGGTGTGGGTATTTATTTCAGTAGCTAATTCATATAAAAAACGAAAAGGCAAAGCCCCAAGTGGATTACAATCCTTTATGGAGCCCATTATCTTTTTTATCAGGGATGAAGTGGTAAAACCAAATGCAGGCCCCAAATATGAGAAGTACCTCCCATACCTGATGACTCTTTTCTTTTTTGTTCTGTTTGGAAACTTATTAGGACTACTTCCTGGAGCGGCAAACCTGACAGGTAACATCGCAGTGACCATGACGCTGGCTGTTTTTACATTTATTATTACCAATGTTAGTGGCAATAAGAATTACTGGACACACATATTCTGGACGCCCGGAGTTCCACTTCCATTGCGCCTGATCATTTTGCCGGTTGAGCTGATTGGAATTTTCACTAAACCGTTTTCACTGATGATTCGTCTCTTTGCAGCGATCACAGCGGGCCACATCGTTTTATTAAGTTTAATATTTATGACCTTCATTTTCCATAGTTACTTTGTGGGAATTGGAGCTTCAATATTTGTTTTGTTCATTTCTCTGATAGAATTGTTGGTGGCAGGGATTCAAGCCTATGTGTTTACGCTATTCTCAGCCTTGTATATAGGCCTGGCCACAGAAGAACATGAACATCACTAAATGAAATTATGGAGTACATGTACTCCTGAAAGATACTCCAGGAAGGCCCTGGACTTGTTGTACTAAAATGTTAAAAGTTATGTTAGCTCTTTTATTAGACATTAGCTATGCTATCATGGGAGCCGGTATTGGCGCAGGTCTGGCAGCAATTGGTGCTGGGATCGGTGTGGGTCGTATTGGTGGTTCGGCAATGGAAGCTATGGCTCGTCAGCCTGAATCTGCAAATAAGTTGCAGGGCTCGATGCTGATCATTGCTGCCCTTGTTGAGGTAGCTGCCTTGTTTGCTCTTGTGATTTGTTTCATGATTTCAAACAAAGCCTAAATTGAAATAAGAAGCTTGCTTTTGGCGATGGGCCTGAGCAGGCTTCTTGATTTTAAGCGACTTTTATTTAGAGACTTTAATTAACGCGATATGGATTTACTAACACCTGGTATTGGACTGATTTTTTGGCAGACAATCATATTCCTTGGCTTAATCTTTATATTATCAAAGTTAGCCTGGAGGCCAATTATGGATGCTTTAAAGGAGCGGGAAATCTCAATTCATCAAGCTTTGGATACCGCTGAAAAAGCTAAGTTGGAAGTTCAGCAATTGAAATCCGATAATGAGCAATTGCTTATCGAAGCGCGTATTGAACGCGATAAAATTATTAAAGAAGCAAGAGATGCTGCCGGCAAATGGGAGATCAAATTCAGGAAGAGGCAAAGAAAGCTGCCAATAAGATTATTGAAGATGCCAAAGCTGTGATCAATACGGAGAAACAGGCGGCCCTTCGTGATGTAAGAGAGCAGGTAGCCATGTTTTCTCTGGAGATCTCCGAAAAGCTTCTTAAAAAGAACTTATCCGATGATGCAAGTCAGAAAGAGCTGGTAGACAAACTTGTAAAAGATCTTAAACTGAACTAGCCATGGCATACTCAAGAGTAGCAAGTAGGTATGTAAAATCATTGTTGAGCCTGGCGGTTGATCAGGGAGCACTTGAAGCGATTCACAATGATATGTTACTCTTTGACAGTACGTTTAAAACTAACTTTGACTTGGTGCTGATGCTTAGAAGTCCAATTGTTAAGCATGATGTCAAGAAAAGAATATTAGAAAAAATATTTAAGGGAAAGGTGCATAATTTAACCCTTGCTATTTTGGACATCCTTACACGAAAAAACCGGGAGCCCATTCTTCCTGAAATAGCCAGCGATTTTCATCAGGCTTATAATGAATATCTGGGAATTGAAAAGGCTACGATACTCTCCGCTGCACCCATCGATGAAAAACTCCGGAAAGAGATTAAAGCAATAGTTAAAAAATTGAGCTTACGGGAAGAGGTAGAGCTTGTTGAGACGGTAGATAAAGAAATGATTGGTGGATTTGTTTTGAATGTTGGTGATCGTCAGATCGATGCTTCCATTAAAAACAAACTCAAGAAACTCAAGGTTACGTTTAAAAGAAATCCGTATATCCGGGAATTATAATAGTAGTATACTTTAAAAATTGGTCCAATGGCAGAAATAAGACCTGAAGAAATTTCAGCAATACTCAGAGAGCAGTTATCAGGC
Organism: Flammeovirgaceae bacterium; assembly: GCA_012032815.1. Taxonomy (GTDB): domain Bacteria; phylum Bacteroidota; class Bacteroidia; order Cytophagales; family Cyclobacteriaceae; genus ELB16-189. Next base: position 15,881 of record JAAUQD010000001.1, on the reverse strand, counting down.
TCTAAAACAGAAGCCCAACTGGAAGAAGTGGGCACCGTACTTACCGTAGGTGATGGGGTTGCCCGCATCTATGGATTAACCAAAGCACAGGCAGGAGAGCTTCTTGAATTTGAAAATGGACTCAAGGCCATGGTTCTAAATCTTGAAGAAGATAACGTAGGAGCCGTATTGCTTGGAGAATCAAAAGAAATACGGGAAGGTGATACGGTAAAACGTACCGGATTAATTGCTTCCGTACAAGTGGGTGAAGGGTTGTTAGGCAGAGTGGTCAATACATTAGCTCAACCTATTGATGGTAAAGGGCCCGTTTCGGGAGAGCTGTTTGAAATGCCGCTGGAACGCAAAGCGCCCGGAGTAATATTTCGTCAACCGGTAAATGAACCGCTTCAAACCGGCATCAAAGCAATAGACTCCATGATTCCAATCGGTCGGGGTCAGCGTGAGTTGATCATTGGTGATCGTCAAACCGGGAAGACTGCGGTGGCCATTGACACCATTATTAACCAAAAGGAATTTTTTGATAAGGGTCAGCCCGTATTTTGTATTTATGTCGCTATTGGCCAGAAGGCATCAACCGTTGCCAACGTGGCGGCAACTTTGCAAAATGCTGGAGCTATGGATTATTCAGTGATTGTTTCGGCATCGGCATCCGATCCTGCGCCTATGCAGTTTTTTGCACCTTTTACCGGAGCAGCAATAGGCGAGTTCTTCCGTGACACCGGAAGACCGGCCCTTGTAATCTATGATGATCTTTCAAAGCAGGCGGTTGCCTACAGAGAAGTGTCGCTCTTGTTACGTAGACCCCCCGGACGTGAGGCCTATCCTGGAGATGTATTTTATCTGCACTCTCGTTTGTTGGAAAGGGCAGCCAAGGTTATCAACAATGATGAGATTGCGAAAAACATGAATGATCTTCCAGCTTCTCTGAAATCGAAAGTAAAGGGAGGTGGATCGCTCACTGCTTTACCCATTATTGAAACACAAGCCAATGATGTATCAGCCTACATCCCAACCAATGTAATTTCCATTACTGACGGTCAGATATTTTTAGAGACGAATTTATTCAACTCGGGAATCCGTCCTGCCATTAACGTTGGTATATCCGTAAGCCGTGTTGGAGGTTCAGCTCAGATCAAATCCATGAAGAAAGTGGCGGGTACATTAAAATTGGATCAGGCTCAATTCCGAGAACTCGAAGCATTTTCAAAATTTGGTTCAGACCTGGATGCAGCGACTAAACTTACTATTGAGCGGGGACGCAGAAATACGGAAGTATTAAAGCAACCCCAATATGCTCCGGTAAAGGTTGAAGAGCAAGTGGCCATTATTTTAGCATCTACTAAAGGTTATCTTGATAAAGTGCCTGTCAATAAAGTTAAGGAGTTTGAAAAAGATTTAATTGTAATCCTTAGGGCACAGCACAATCAGGTACTTGATAATTTCCGAGCCGGCAAAATGGAGGATGGAGATGCCGACTTGGTGAAAAAAATTGCCCTGGAATTAGCACAAAAGTTTACTAAGTAAGCGCGACCTAAATGCCCAGTTTAAAAGAAGTTAAGACCAGGATTTCATCGGTTATTTCGACCCAACAGATAACCAAGGCCATGAAAATGGTGGCGGCAGCAAAGTTGCGCAGGTCGCAGGATCGCATTATGCAAATGAGACCTTTTTCTAAAAAACTTTCTGTCTTACTTCAGAATCTTTCTATGGGTGATAGCGAAAAGGATTGGTACAATACGGAACGGGAGGAAAAGAGGATACTGGTTGTAGCTGTAAGTTCCGATCGGGGGTTATGTGGTTCATTTAACAGTACGATTATAAAATCAACTGTAAAGTTGATTAAGGAAAAGTATGGTAATCAGAATGAGCAGGGTGATGTAGTTGTATTGCCTCTTGGAAAAAAGGGATATGAATTTTTTACCAAGCGTGGTTATAAAGTTGACAATAAATACTGGGACATATTTCATGACCTATCCTTGATCGCGTGTCAGAAGCAGGTGACTATTTAATGGATCTCTATAAAAAAGGTGAATATGATAAGATTGAGATCGTCTACAATGAATTCAAAACGTAGCAACGCAAATTCTCAGGGTTGAACAATTTTTACCCGTATTGCCATTGGACACTAAAGATGCTCATGATCCCAATTATATTTACCAGCCAAACCGTGAAGAAATTATGGCAGGGATGATACCTAAGGCACTAAAGTACAGCTATACAAATCGGTATTGGATTCAAATGCTGCTGAGAATGGTGCCCGGATGACGGCCATGGATAAAGCAACCGAAAATGCCGGTGAATTATTAAAAGATCTGCGATTAACGTATAACCGGACCCGTCAGGCAGCAATTACCAAGGAAATTTTAGAAATTGTAGCGGGAGCTGAGGCCTTAAAATCTGCTTAGATTTTAAGCATTATATTTTGAAGCTCAACTCCGGTTGGGCTTTTTTTATGAATCCTTTTAAGAATCATCTACTGATCATCAATACATTGAGCATCGATATTGCTCTTGGTGCAGTAGTATCAGCGGGCTTCTTTGCAAAATTATCTGGGTCGCCAATTGATTATCCGGTATATACGGTTCTTGGCTTAGTTGTATTGATTATCTATAACGTTGACCATTTGCTGGATGTAAAATTTTTGGATTATGAGAGAACGAGCATCCGTCATGAATTTTTCTATCGAAATTACAAACCCATGCTTATTATGGTCGTGGTGTTGCTTGCTATAACTTTTGTGGTGTCGCTGTTACTTCCAACTGCAATACTGAAGGCCGGGGCAATTCTTGGAGTTTTGGTAGTTTGTTATCTCGTCTTCCATAGAAAGCTGAAGTTTTCAAAAGAAGTTATTGGAGCTATGATTTACGTAGTAGGGATTTTAATACCTTCTATTGAAACCGGAATTAAGACACCTTTGTATATTTATGTGTTGGTGTTTTTTATAACCGTACTCATCAATTTAATTTTATTCTCGTGGTTTGACTTTGAAATGGATAAACATTCAGGGCAGTACTCTGTCATGACCCTCTTTGGAAAGAGGACCGGAGAGTATGCCATAGTTATCCTAAGTCTGCTACAACTAATGCTCTTTACCTACATTTTTCATGAACATTCCGGATCAGTCGAATGGTTTGTTTTACTGATGATGAATGTGATGCTCATAGCCATCTTCCTTTTCCGGTTTAGGTTAAAGTCAAATGATTTGTATCGCCTATTGGGTGATTCAATTTTTTATTTTCCCGTAGTTTTATTTATCATTTAGAATGGTAAACTACAACTTGATAGCGCCCTATTATGACTTCTTAGCCAACCTGGTATTTGGCAACACGCTCATCAGGGCGCAACAAAAATTTCTGGAATCAATTGAGCCCAATAGCTCGATTTTAATTCTGGGTGGGGGTTCAGGACAGATCTTGACCGATATAGATAATATAGTAAAGGGCTGCACGATTAACTTCATCGAAATATCTACCGGAATGATGGAATTGGCACGAAACCGTAAAGTAATTAACAACACTATTGTTTTTGATCAACATTTGGAACCATCAACGCGCACCTATGATATTATAATCATGAATTTTTTTCTGGATCAGTTTACTGAGAGCTAATATTAACAAGCATATTTCTGCTGTTTTCAAAGTAGCGACTCCTCAAACCAAATGGTTGATTTCTGATTTTGTAGCTCCAAAAAGCAAACAGCAGAAAATTCTGATGCGATTAATGTATCTCTTTTTCCGGTTGACTTGCTCCATTGATGCAGCACGATTGCCACCCTGGCAGGATATACTCTTGACGAACGGGTTAATTGTTCAGAAAGAGCATTTTTTCTGTAATGACTTTGTTGTCTCCTTGGTTCTTAGCGAATCTTAACTTCATCCTTCTTATATTTCTAAAAAAAATTAATGAAATACACATTAACCATTATTGTATTAGCTCTTATTCTCAGTTGCACTTCAGAAAAGTCAAGTGACTTTGAGAATGAAATCTCTTCGCCTGTAATGCCTACAAAAGAACTTAATGCAGCATTCCTTATCGTAAATGGAGTTTACAACTCAGAGCTCATTGCTCCAATGGATGTTCTTCATCACACTGTTTTTCATGTCAATCCGGGAATTCGGGTTTTCACAGTAGCACCAACCCGCGAGGTTATAACCACTTTTGAAGGACTTAGAATTATACCCGATTATTCTTTTCTCACGGATTCACTGCCACCTATAGATATTTTAATTGTACCGAGTGCTGAACATAGTATGGATACTGATTTGGAGAATATTGATTTAATTGATTTTGTTAAAAAATCGGGAAAGAAAGCCTCTTACTTCATGTCGCTTTGTGATGGCGCCTTTGTATTAGCGAAGGCTGGACTACTTGACTTACATGAATGCACAACTTTCCCCGGAGATATTCAGCGATTTAGAGAAACGTATCCCAACCTAAAGGTTCATGAGAACGTAAGTTTTGTACATGATCGAAAGGCCATTACTTCGTCAGGAGGAGCCAAATCATACGACCCTTCATTATATCTTGTTGAATATCTGTACGGAAAAGAAGTAGCTCAAGGGATAGGCAAGGGGTTGGTCATTGATTGGGATTTGAAGACTGTTCAGCATATACGTCTCAATCGCTAGTAAAAATCAGATTAACGACCATTTTTATTAGTGGCTTATGCTGTGATTTCATTTATCTTGCAATCTTGAAAATTCAAAAAAAGACGCAATTCAAAGCCGTTTTAAGCGATTTTTGGATTTCAAGGTTGAAAATATTAGTCATAATTTTCAGCTAGAAATTGATGAAGACAGACAGGATTTAATGATCAAGTCCCAATCAAAATGACCATAAAAGAAGTTACGTCAAAAACCGATATCAGAGAATTTTTACTTCTTCCTGTTCGCTTGTACGCAGAAAATCCAAAGTGGATTCGTCCGCTAAATCAGGATTTAGAAAAAGTATTTGATCCGAAATTAAATAAAACATTCCGACATGGCGAGTGCATTCGCTGGATTGTGCGGAATGCTAACCATGAGACGGTAGGAAGAGTTGCGGCTTTTGTAAATCAAAAAACAGTTAACAAAGGGAATGATCAGCCAACGGGAGGAATTGGGTTTTTTGAATGTGTCAATGATCAAGAAGTTGCGTTTCTGTTGTTTGATCAATCTAAAGCCTGGCTGGAAGAAAGAGGAATGGAAGCGATGGATGGCCCGGTTAATTTCGGGCCTCGCGATCGTTGGTGGGGATTGTTGATCGAGGGGTTTGATCGTGAACCTAATTATCAATGCAATTATAATTTCCCTTATTACAAAGACCTTTTTGAAGCCTATGGCTTTCAGGTTTACTTTTATCAACTCACGTTTGGCAGAAAAGTAATGGGACCATTAACCGATCGTCTCGCAGAAAAAGCTGAACTGGTAGCTAAAGACCCAAACTATTCATTTAGACACGTAGACAAAATTGATGTTAAAAAGCTTGCCTCCGATATTCGATACATTTACAATAAAGCATGGGCAAAGCGTGGAGAAACCCCGGAGTTAAATGAAAGTCAATCGATTCAACTGGTTAAGCAAATGAAGCCCGTTATGGATAAGAAGCTTTTGTGGTTTGGATATTATAAAGACGAACCCGTAATATTTTTTCTGTCCCTTCCGGAAGTGAATCAGATATTTAAACATGTGAACGGAAATTTCAATTGGTTTGGAAAATTAAAATTTGTGTGGCACCAATGGAGGGGCACAGCACGAAAAGCATTTGGCGTTTTGTTTGGAATTATTCCGGAACATCATGGTAAAGGTCTTGACGGTGGAATTATTATGGCTATGAGAAAGCTGATGCAGGAAGAGTATTTACGGTATGATGATTATGAGATGAATTGGATTGGTGATTTTAATCCAAAAATGATTAGAATAGCTGAACAAATAAATACAGAAGTGGTAAAACGCCATGCAACCTACCGGTATCTTTTCGATCGCTCAAAGCCCTTCAAGCGTTATCCGATTCTCAATTAATACATGCAGCAGGTAGATACGAAGGCCAGATTTTTGTTTCGTAACCTCATTAGGGGGTTGCTATGGTTTGCGGTAATCATCACCGCCTTCATCATTGCCGAGAATTACATTGAGGAGAATTTCAGGTCTCACGTGGATGTACTTCAGTCGAATGTATTTTTATTGTATTCTATTTACACGCTTTCAGAAATAGTGTTTGGGATACTGCCGCCTGAGTTATTTATGATGATATGGTCATTGGGCCAAACTTCTCTGTACATGTATGCGCTAAATGTTGTAGCCTTAGCTGCAATCTCTTATGGGGCTGGAGTATTTGGATATTACATCGGAAATCAATTTTCGAAAACTCCTTTCTATAAAAGAATTCATGAACGTCATCTTGTTCAGTACAGTAAGCAGCTGAAGCGATATGGAATTTACCTGGTTATCGTGGGGGCCATCACACCAATACCCTTTTCAGCAACCTGTATGATGGCAGGATCAGTAAACCTGCCGTTCAATAATTTTCTTCTGATTTGTCTTTCGCGCATTTTAAGGTTCGCGGTGTTTGGCTGGATGGTCTGGAGTTTTCCTAATCTTTTTAACGGGTAGATTATTTTTTCTTACCGGGCTCCAAAGTAACTTTCTCAGCTACACTTTTTTCAACCAAGTCACGGGTAAAGTAAACCGGAAAATGTTTATCCGATGCCCATGACTCAAATAGATTTTTATAAAACGGGCTATTCGGATCTCCACTTTGACCGGGTGAATTGGTAAACATGGCTTTGTCCCAATCTTCCAGATCAACGACCATCCGAAACGTAGCTCCACTTGTTTGATTATCATTGTTACCCGTCATGCCGGGTGTAGACCCGTTTCCTCCTCTGGGCCTTGGACCAACCACCAGCTTTTTTCGGGTTGTTAAATCTACACCCTCACTCAATGGGTGTTTAATCAACACATGATGATTTGAATCTTGTCCATACTGCCAATGATTCTGATCTTGCCCCAACTTTTTTTCTAAAGAAGTAATCGCCTCATCCAGGGATTGAATCAGGTATGCATTGCGGCTTTTTACAGCATCGGTTCCAAAGAAATCGGGAGGTTCAAGAATCCATTGAATAATTTTGCTCAGATAAAGAGTGGGAGCATCTTTTTTTTCTTTTTCAGTAAGGACAAATGGAATAATATTTTTGCGAAGCATCCTTTCCCATTCCTGATAAATGCTTGCCTCAATGGACGAAGTGTCCATTATGAAATCCCAGGTCAGCAATTTTGTTCGGGCTTCCTCCGTGTTTCCGTTTAACGAGGATAAATTTTGAAGAAGAGGAACCAATATCCTTGCGGGAATGGATAAATAGTCGAACTGAAGTTCCATCATTTCATCCTGAGTAAATGAAGTCCCGGAAGACAAAACTTCATTGATTCGGTTGGCCCTGTAGGGATCTGCCCACAACCATCCTACTGAGCTTCGGTGTGGATATCCATCAGGAACAAGGTTTTCGTTGGCCGTTACCCAGAATCCTTTTTCCGGATTCGATATGTTCGGAAGTTCTTTGATGGGAACGAATCCTTCCCATTCATATCGTCCATCACCGGGTACGGGAACCATTCCGCTGAAGTTTGGTCGAACAGGTCCCCAGCCAACTACCTGCCATCCTATATTTCCTTTTTTATCAGCCCAAATCATATTCTCGCCCGGAAGATGACTGTATCCGCAAGCTTCACGGAACTCTTCCCATGTTGTTGCCTGATCCATTCGGAGGCTGGCCAAATAGGGTGAGCCCCCTACATCCAACCATCCACATCGCATGGCATAGGCTAAGTTCTTAGTTGAGTCAATAAATGTTATCGGGCCATGACGGGTGTACCGATGATGTACAATTACATCTGGTTTATCTTTTACCGGAATGGTATCCGAAACCATTTGCATTGCTTCCCAAGCCCCGTTGTACCAATACTGATTCTGATTTTCAGGATTCAGTTTGTAGATATATAGATCTTCGTTATCAATATCAAATACAGTAAGGCCCCAGGCGCCATATTCATTATGCCCGATTGAAATACCTGGAATGGTAGGTTCGCCTCCGCCCACTACATTCCATCCGGGTGCGTTCAAGTGCACCATATAGCGAAGCGAAGGAACTGCAATGGCACGGTGCGGATCATTGGCCAGCATAGAGAAACCACTTTTCGAAAGCTTTCCACTGACCACCCAATTGTTACTGCCAATGGTCTTGTCCAATGAATTTAGTTCATTGTATGATTCCTCATCAAATTTTGAAATCGATGCAAGGTTGGAACTGTTCACGGTAGCAAGATCTTCAGACAAAAACTTTATTGATTTTCGGTATGCTTTGTATGGACTAATTACCTCGTCACTGAGCAATGCACTCTTAACCATAGGATCCATTTTCAGATCAGGGGTTCCGGGCTGAAAGGCAGATAACATTTTTACTTTCTCTTCGCCCATTGCCACCACAGCCCTTGCAATTTCAAGCTCTTCTTCAATGTTTCCCAGCAAACCCTGGTGCCGGGAAATAACAACATCCGGAGTCCATTTTTCCGGTTTTATTCCAAGCAGGGTGAATTCGACTGGCAACAAAGTGCTGTCTCTTTCTGTAAGCTTAATATATTCATTTACTCCCTCAGTATAAGCGTGAATTATTTCTGATCCATTTCATGATAGTGGTTGAACTCATTTTCAAGATCACCTCTGAATTTAAATAACCGGGTTCCGACATCTCGTTGCAATTCACGTTCACCCAAAATCTCAGCCACGGTACCGGTAGCCTGTCTGCGCCATAATTCAAATTGAAAAAGCCGGTCCCTGGCCGCACAAAATCCCTGTGCCATAAAAAGGTCATGCTCGTTTCTTGCAAAAATATGGTTAACACCATATTGATCCCGGATGACTTCCACGGGTTCTAACAGTCCTGCTATAGCCAGTGATTCTGATTCTGGCTTCGAACAAGTAAATAGTGTTGTGCAAAGAGTAAGTAGGAGTAAAATTCTTTTCATCCGGCTTTGGCAATTTTCAGCACCGCATCGATAAACCGATCAAGATCTTCTGTAGTGGTATAAATGTGAGGAGTAACCCGAACGGCACTAATGTTTTCCCAATTTATTCCTACCGTGTGAATTTGATAATCAGAAAACAGTTTAGATGAAATGTCTGTGGTTTTCATTCCTTCAATACTAAACGTTCCCAACGCACATGAATATTCGGGCTTCAGGGATACATGAATTTTCACTCGTGGATTGGAGGACACCGCTTCACACCAATATTTTTTTAAATATTGTAATCTTTCTTGCTTTCTCCTTGACCCAATGGCATGATGAAAATCTACGGATTGAGCGATAGCTTGTTCGGTTGCAAAGGAGCGGGTGCCCAGCGATTCAAACTTTCTGATATTTCCATCGGTTGGTTTGTCGTTTGGAAAGAGTGGCCACAATCCGGCAATGTTCTCCTTTTTAACATACAACATCCCGCTGCCGAAGGGGGCGCATAGCCATTTATGCAAACTGGTACCAAAATAATCCGGATTGATATCCGGGATGCTGAAATCCAGATGAGCAAAAGTATGAGCACCATCAACGATAGAAATAATATTACGCTTTCTGGCCTCAGCGCATAATTTGGCTACGGGCAATATTTGTCCGGTCCAGTTGATCATGTGGGTAATGTGCCAGACTTTTGTTTTTGATGTAGTCGCATTGATAAATTCACTTATTACCACCTCATCATTGTCAATGGGCAGGTTTAGATTTATCCATTTAATTTTTATTCCATCCCGCATTTCCTTTTGCTTCCAGGCCTGGATCATATGTGGATAATCTTGTTTGGTCATTACAATTTCATCGCCTTTGTTGAGCGACAGCCCCCAGGTTACGGTTGCCAATGCTTCCGTTGTGTTTCGGTTAATGGCAATTTCTTCATTTGATGAACCGGCAAGGTCTGCCAACTTTTTTCGTAAAGGTTCTCTTCCCCGATCTAAAATGTGCCACATGTAGTACGAAGGGGTTTCGTTACTTAATGGTAATATCGGTCGACCGCATCTTGTACTACTTTGGGCTGGGGACTTACTCCTCCATTGTTCAGATTGAGCAGTGTAGCCGATACAGTAAATGCCTGCGCCATGCGCGCCCAGAGTTCCTCATCATTTGAAACATCAGTAGGAGGGAGCTTATTCAGTTGAACAAGTGCATCACTAACGTCTTCTGCAATGGCTTTGCTCACTAAAGGTGATAGCGTGAGGGCACCGACTACGCCAACTGATTTTTGAAAGAAGGATCTGCGTGTTGTCATAAAAGCAGTAATTTAAATGGAATGTACAATTATAAATTCCAAGATGGGAATGAAGATAATACAAACGGGTAATGATGGATATGAATGACACACTAAATCACTTTATCAAGCGTTCGAAGCTTGACAGCTTTCCAGCCTGTTACCGCTACCACCACCAGAGTCATAGCGCCCCCAAATACGACAGATGGAACAACGCCCAAAAGTTTGGCGGCTACCCCCGACTCAAATGCGCCAATCTCATTGGAGGACCCAATGAATATACTGTTTACCGCAGCTACTCGACCTTTCATGTTTTCAGGAGTATGGGTATGAATAAGGGTACTGCGTACTATAACACTGACGCTGTCAAAAGCTCCACTAATGGCAAGCAGAACCATGGACAACCAGAAAAATGAGGAGAGCCCAAAGCCGATCATACAAATGCCGAAGCCGGCTACACTCCAGAGCAGAACTTTGCCCACTCCACTGCGGATGGGGTTGTGTGTAATAAAAAGGGCGGTCAGAATTGCTCCTGCCGGTGGAGCTGACCGCAGCAAACCAAGCCCCTCCGGTCCCACCAATAAAATTTCTGCAGCGAAAATGGGGAGGAGAGCCACCGCACCGCCAAACAACACCGCGAATAGATCGAGCGTTATGGCGCCTAGAATGATCTCATTATTATAAACGAACTTCAACCCCGCCTTAATTTTTTGCCGAACACCTTGTTCCATTGTCATTGGTGGAAGTGCACGATTTTTAATTCTGAAATAAAAGAATAAGCTGAAAAGTATAAGAATCACATCAAGTGCATAGGCGAAAGTGATCCCGACAAAACCATATATGAACCCGGCTAACATCGGACCCATGATGGCGGCAGCTTGCCAAAACGTGCTGTTCAGGGTTATGGCATTTACATAAAACTCCCGGGAGATAAGTTGTGGCATGAATGAAAAATTGGCAGGGGACAAAAATCCACGCGCCACTCCGCTGACGAAAATCACAGCATAAATGGGAAAAATTCCATCAGCCAGCAGAAATGATCCTTCTTTAAGTGTAAAGAAAAGTAACAGGACCGAGCAAATAAATAGTGCAATGATGGTCGTAATAATGATTTTTTTTCTTTCAATAACATCAGCCAGATGTCCTGCATATAGTGAAATGGAAATCGCTGGTAACGCCTCCGCAAGTCCTATGAGGCCAAGGGATAAGGGATCTTTCGTTATTTCATATACTTGCCATCCAACTATCGTAGCCTGAATTTGAATTGCCAACGTGATACACGTTCTTGCTGAAATAAATAACCGAAAATCTCTGATTGCCAAAGCGGCATATGGCTTGTTAGCGGGAGCACTCATTCGCGATCAAGCAAAGCCTGTACGGCTTCAACAGCTTTCTTCCTTCTTTCATCGCGAGACCCCTTTATTTCTACAAAAGGATAATTGTATGACGTGAGTTCATTCAGATAAATCTTCCATAGTTCTTCCCGCCTGGTAGGATGTTCCCGTTGCGGATCATTTTCCCAAGGCACATCGATATAGGTGAGCAGGTACAGATCATACTTTCGCTGCTCCACCGTATCCAGTATTTCGGGTTCGCATTTACCATATTTAAATTCACACCAGATTTTTACAACCGTAGGATTTGTATCGCATATCAGTAACCGATCGGCATCCCGCACCCATTCGTCCTCCATTCGGGCTTGTCCATGAGCAATTTTTACTAAATCAGTTTCATTATAAGGATGAATAAGCTTGTCCAGATACATTCTGGCATACTCTGATACCCATTCGGTTTTAAAATAGGATGCGAGGTACTGAGAAAGATCCGTCTTGCCGGTGCATTCCGGTCCAATCACAACTATCTTTAGTATGTCTTTATCGATTTTCTTGTTTCTTTGCATGGATTAATAGCCGACTAATTTTAATCAATTTTCTTTACAAACTTCATATAATTAACTTTCGGTTTAAAATCATTCTGTGAACAGACGAAAAGCGCTTAAACAAATTGGTCTCGGTCTATCCGCAGGTATTGCGCTTCCGCCTTTTTTAACGTCCTGCAAAGATGACAACCTCGCACCAGAAATAAATTATGATGGGACCATCGCCATTATAGGGGCGGGTGCAGCGGGTCTTTACGCTGCTGACATACTAAGATCAAAAGGTGTGAACGTGATCGTGTTGGAAGCCGATAAACAAATGGGCGGCCGCATCCGGTCTTTACGCAATCAAAATGATATTGACTTTCAATCGGATGCTGATTTTCCGGTAGAATTGGGAGCTGAGATTACTTATGGTTCCGATTCTATTTTTGGAAGAATCATTCAGAACTACAATTTGCCCGTTGTTGATCTTAACCTGGTGGCTGAAGATCAATATATTCTTGATAGTGTGGTGAAGAACAGTACAGATTGGGGAGGAGATTCTGATTTTGTAGCTGTACAGAATTTTATCTCAGGTTTGCCCAATTACTCCGGAGGGAGCGCGACCATAGATGCTGCAGCCACAGGTCTGACCAGTAGAGCAAAAGCTTTGCTCAATTCACAAGTAGGTAATTTTTATGGATCATCCAACACACGCCTTGGTGCTGTTGGGATTTCTGAGGAGTTGTCATTGCAATCGCTGGGTAATCAGCGGTTGATGGTTAAGTCTAATCCGCTTCAAGATGTTCTTCTTTCAAGATTTTCAAATGTAAAACCGCTGGTTCAGTTGGAAACTCAGGTGAAGTCAATCGATTATCAAAGTGAACCGGCAATCATAACGGATCAAAATGGAAATCAAATTGAAGCCAATAAAATCATCATTACGGTTCCTCTTTCAATTTTGAAAAATAATGTGATTGATTTTTCACCGGCACTCCCGGCTACCAAATTGAGTTCAGCGTCAAAATTTGGAATGGATAAATGTATCCGTGTTATCCTTGACTTTAAGAAAAATTTCTGGGGTGAAGCTTCTGCAGTTATTTGGGGAGGAAATACCGCTCTTCAAATTCTAAATCCGGGAGTTGGTCGCAGCCAGTTTATCCGAACCATGACACTGACCATTTATGGTTCTAAAGCTGATGAGCTTTCGGCAATGGGAGATGATATGATTACTCCTATTTTGAGTGAATTGGATTCAATTTATGATGGACAAGCCACGCTCTACATAAGAAGAGATTTGGATTCAAATGAGGTGGTGTATCATTATACAGACTGGAGTATGAACGAATTCATTCAGGGGGGCATATCATACCCGTTAGTAAATGCAACACAGGCTGATCGCAATGTTTTGGCTGAGCCGGTAAATGATATTTTATTTTTTGCCGGAGAAGCTACGGATGTGGAAGGTTATGCTGGAACGATCCAGGGAGCCATGGCCTCCGCTGAACGAGTGGTTGACGAAGTGGTTTCTGTTATTACTGCCTGATCAGGCTTTTACAACAAAACTTTGAAGTGTGGTTTTTAACAGATGGGCAGGAACAACACCGGATTGCCTCCAAAGCACTTCACCCTTTCGAAATAAAATAAGTGTTGGTACTCCCTGAACACGAAAGGCATTGGCAGCCTGAGGATTTTTATCAACATCTACCTTGATTATTTTAATTTCCTGTAATTCCTTTGATACTTGCTCGAGTATGGGTGCCATCATTTTACACGGCCCGCACCAGTCGGCATGAAAGTCTACTAACACGGGAGTTTCGCCTTGTATGATTTCGTTAAACGATTTTTTTGGTTGACTCATAATCAAAATTGATTACAAAAGTACAGGGTCAGCGATTAAGGAAAAGTGACTTAAGTCACCCCAAGCCTAATTGCGATTGTACTCTACAATAAAAGCGTCAGGAAATTTTTTCTTCAGGCTGCCTAAAAAAGAGTCCGCCTTATTTCGTGTAGAAAATTGCCCTACAATAAGGCTGTAAAATTTCACACCATTAAGTATTTTCACCTGAACCGTTACTTTCTTTTTGTAAGAATTTTTAAGGTTGTCAGCCAGGCGCATCAGATTTACCAGCTCCTGATACGTTCCGATTTGAACTCCAAAACCTGAAGGCTGTAACCGTGAAATTTCAAAGTCATAATATTCTTTTTCTTCAACGGAAACATTGCTTATGGGCATGACCTGATTGCTGCCTTTGCCATCACCCGCATCAATGACCACGATTGAAACATCAGCTAATCCCTGATTAATGAAGTCGAGCTTTTCTGCTGCTGATTTTGATAAATCAATGATTCGACCGTCAACGTAGGGCCCTCGATCATTGATGACCACATCCACTGTTTTATTGTTGGTGGTGTTCGTAACGCGCACTTTAGTTCCAAAAGGCAGGGTTTTATGTGCAGCGGTTGCCTTTGAGTGCTTGTATTTCTCTCCACTGGCGGTTGGTCGTCCTTCAAATTTATCGGCATAAAACGAAGCTTTGCCAGTTTGAGTTTGGCCAAAAATGGAGGTTGTTAAAAGAAGAAAAATCAGATTAAAAAATAGTCTCATGGTAATTCCTGCGTTTTGGTAAAGTTACTTAGATTAAATCAGAAAGAAGATGTCGGTAAAGGCAAATTAGTATACCTTTGCCCGGCAAATAACATTACCATTATTTGCTATGCCCCTCGATCCATCCAAATTTCTTTTTGAAGCGCTCACCTATGATGATGTGCTTCTGGTGCCCGCGTACAGTGATGTGCTGCCTCGCGAAACCAATGTAGCCAGCGCACTGACAACGGATATCAAATTAAATATTCCAATCATTTCTGCTGCCATGGATACGGTAACTGAAGCCCAGTTGGCCATTGCCATGGCATTGGAAGGAGGAATCGGATTTATCCATAAAAACATGCCGATTCAGGAACAGGCGGATCAGGTGAGAAAAGTAAAACGATCGCAGAGCGGGCTGATCATTGATCCGGTAACGTTGGAAATTAATTCTACGATTCGTGATGCCGAAAATCTAATGCGTGAATTTAAGATTGGAGGGATTCCCGTAATTGATGGCAATAAGAAACTGGTAGGCATCATTACCAATCGTGATTTGCGATTTCAAAAAAATATGGATGTTCCGGTTGAGCGCATTATGACAAAGGATAATCTGATCACAGCCGATGAAGGAATTGATCTTGCCAAGGCGGAAAAGATTCTGCAAAAATACAAGATTGAGAAATTGCCTATCGTCAATAAGAAGGGGAAACTCATCGGACTTGTAACGTTCAAGGACATTCAAAAAAAGAAGAATAAGCCATTGGCCTGTCAGGATGATTATGGGAGATTGCGAGTTGGAGCTGCTGTTGGCGTTACTGAGGATATCCTCGATCGAATTCAGGCGCTGAAAACTTCGGGCGTTGATGTGATCAGTATCGATACAGCACACGGTCACTCAAAAGGAGTGATTGAAGCCGCGAAACGCGTAAAGAAAAAATTTCCTGAGCTGAACCTGATTGTTGGCAACATTGCTACAGGGGATGCGGCTAAAGCGTTGGTCAAAGCGGGAGCGGATGGTGTAAAGGTGGGAGTAGGCCCCGGCAGTATTTGCACTACACGGATCATTGCGGGTGTGGGGCTTCCGCAATTATCTGCAGTTTATGAATCTGCAAAAGCGATTAAGGGATCAGGCGTTAAAGTTATTGCCGATGGAGGCATTCGTTTTTC
>JAAUQD010000104.1 GCA_012032815.1 Flammeovirgaceae bacterium | reverse complement strand
TTTGACTAATGTACAGTCCTGATCCGATTGCATTGGCCGTCAGATCAGATGCTGATGCTCCGTACTCGCTGGAAAACCATCAAATATTTCGATTGATGATATGACTCCAAATCCTACAAGCGTGCCAATCCAGTCTGATTTTTTTTCCGGAAGATTGGACCACTGAAAGGCCCGTGAAATCATGTGGCTCAACTGAAAAGTTGAATACATGTGACCAACTTTATCTACCTGTTTCCATTCTTTCGAATCATTAAAAAAATGAAAAGACGATCGATCAAAATTACTATACCACAATTCGTTTAAGCCCACCATGCCAACGGCATAGGTGGCAGTTGTTCCGATAATAACTGTATTAAGCCTGTTCCGGTCAACATGAGAACTATCCGGTTGAAGCTGAGCCTTACTGCTGCAGCAAAACGCAAAAAGTACAATGGATGTTGTAAAACATTTGTGCAAAGCAGAAAAAGAATTATTGATTAATGATTTTGTCATCAACGACTGCTTCCTCGGTTTCCTCTTTCCGTCTTTCTCTGGCTTTCCCAACTAATTCATTAATGTCGTTAAAATTTTGAGTATGCAAGAGACTGAACCCTGTAGTCATTGGGTTTTGAGATCCCACCGATGTATTGATTGCATTAATGTTGGTGCGGTTGAACATTTTGACGCGAAACTTGCCATCGGGCGTAAGTAAATAATCCACCGTCCAATCTCCGATAGCCGCCAAATCTGATCGGTATTGGTTGGAATAGCTGCCATCACGAGTAACCCTGAGTCGACCGTTAAAAAACGAATAGGACAGCCTGAGTTGAAAGGTATTATATGCCTCGGGGTCCAGCGATCCAAGATCAAGATCGATTTCGAGATTTTCATCTACCTGTGATAACCAATAACTTAGTTGATTGGAGAGAAATTCACTTACGCTTCCTGCTATACTTCCGCTGGTACTGAATGACTCTGGTGGAGAAAACCTTCTAAGAATGATGAGACTAAAGACCTGGCGTTTTAATTCCTGTTCATCAATACGGGCTTTAAAGGCCGCGAACTCAAAGTTAAGTCTGACAGGGGGTTTACCTTCTACAACAACATTGTCGGGCAAATCTTTTGATTCTAAATCAAATTCAATTTCAGGTGAAAGCATTGGTCCGTTTAGTTTTAATAACACTTCGACCGGGTATTTCCTGCGTATTTGTGGATCATCGGCCAGTGTTTGATCAGACAGAATAGGGCCGAGCGATGTGAGCTGTCGATAGGTAGCTGTCAGATTCAGTACACCCTGGTACGGATCGCCAAACCATGAAATTCGACTTCCTGCTCGTATATTAAACTCTTTATTAATGATATCGTACAAGGTGAAGTTATAGGCCCCTTCCGTAAATTCTATAAGGCCAAACATATTAAACTCGCCATTAGTATTAAGTTGAAGTTTGAGATCTCCGTTGCCTCTTCCTCTGATGATGTCACCTGACTTAATGTCAAAAATAATCTCGGTATATGCATCCGGTGTAATATCAAGATTCAGATCAAGTGTTATGCCCGTCAATTCGTTTTTTCTTTTTTTGGTTTCGTTTTTAGTGTTCGTTGTATCCTTGAAGTTTACAAAACTGATGAATTCTTTAACTTCTGTACTCTCAGCTCCACGTCACTGGAATAGACAGGCGGGTACTTTTTTCTGACCGGGCAGTAGCACTGATCTTTAAGTTTGTGGCCGGACCAAAAATGTTCAGGTTGCCCGTTACGTTAGCAACACCATAGAATAATGAATTATCCTTTTCGGTTGTATTGAGTACATTAAAATTTTTGAAGTCAGCGTCAATACTGATACGGAATGTTGCGAAATTTCGATGAGCAATAAATCCCTCAAGAGAAGCTTGATTCCCTCCTGCATCAACCAATTTAAACCCATTGAGAACAAACATGTTTGGGTTGAGCTCAAGATTGCCTTCAAATGTGTAAGGAGTTTTAAGGTAATCAACGGTTAAGGAGCCATTCGTTACCCGTCCCATCCCTGTGATGCGTGGCTTCCCAAAAGTCCCATTTATCGAAAACGTACCCGTGAGATCACCGTTCAGTGTTGAAAAGATGTCTTTCAGTACCGGCTCCGCTATTTTTAGATTAGCGCGGTCAAGTTGAGCTGTCAATGCTAACGGATCTGAAGGCAGATTAGGGTCGTAGGTTCCAAGAATATTAAACGTATTGACGCCCAACCGATCAATAGCCAACTGTACATCAAAGACCTCCTTTTGTTGACTCCAGGTATTTTTGCCAAGTACATTTCCAATAAGGAAATTGTTGACTTTGAGATCATTGATAACAAAATCATTTTGAAAGTAGGGGTCTTCGTAAAGGTGCTTTGATGTTAACGAACCGTTGACAATGCCACTAAATTCTTCCGTTGTTATTGCATCAAGAATACCCAACGATAAATTAGTAATATCAAGACGAAGTTCCTTTTCAGGATCCTCAGATATAAATCCGTTAAGATTGATGATCTGATCCTCATGCGAAAACTTAAGTCCGTTTATATTCCACTCTCTGCCTTTTTGTACAATGTAGTTTTCAGAATCTATTTCCCAGTCTTTTCCCAGAATTCTCATCTGATGTGTTCTTAACTTTATAAAGGTGGAGTCCTTTAAAAAATCGATATAGGATTGCACACGTAAAACATTATCCATGCCTTCCTGAGAGACCGAAAGGCTCCCATCCATTTGTGGTCCGTTCCAGATGGTCTCAATGCGCAGATTTTTAGTTGATAATTGTTCTGCCAGAATTTGCTGACGCGAATTAAAGTTGAAAATGGCCAACACATTTGTACTATCCCGCTCCTTTGATCCGGTTATCTCCATTTCATTATTGAGGAATTTTTTTCCATCATAATCAATCTCTTTAATGGATGCTGCTGCCCGAAAAATTGAACTGGGGCCGCTGGAAAACCTCCCGCGTATTTCAGTTTCTTTGGATATTGAGGCGTTTAAATTTATAACGCGCAATAATGGATTCAGGTCTTTTAGGTTGATGAGATAGGATAACTCATAATCACGATGAGATTTATTCTTTTTTGAATAGTAGGTTAATAGATCGTCATGACTGTTTTTAAGGTTGAGGTAGAACTCATAAAAAAACCCGGGAACATCTTGGGCTAAATCCGAATAGTTGTACGTTCCTTCCAAATCAACATCTACAAGTGAGCTCTTCAATTGCAATACCCGAATTCCACTTCGTTTAAAGGATTCAATGAGCAACGTATCAATAGCCAGTGCTTCGTTCCTGTATTCGATATACGTGTGATAAAATTTGGCAGCTCCCAAAATACTATCCAACTGCAGCCCGGTACTGTTGATTTCTGTTTGGCCGATTACAAATAAATGATCTTCAGTGAAACCCAGATTTTTAAAATTGGCTGTGTCTAATTTTGCTGTTATTGAAATTCGTTCAGTTTCTCTGAAGTCAACTGTTCCATCAACGGTCAGTTTAAGATTGGGATCATGTATCGAAAGTTTACCGCTAAACAACTCCTCGGCCACGCGAGCATTGGTTACAATATTCGAATAGGGATAGCCTCGTATACCTATTGAATGTACTGTTCCATCAATTTTTGCATCCAGGGATTTTAAAGAAAATCCTTTGCCGTCTAATCGACCCCGGAGAGAGACCTTTTGAAAATTGATGGTATCCTTAAAATATCGGCCCAGGTCAAACCCCGTTAAGGTAATATTCCCTCCATAAGTTGACTCATCAATATTTTTGGAATTAATTTTTAGATTAATGTCAGATTTTACCTTACCAATTTTTCCTTCAAATTCTCCCCGAGCAACAAAGTCATTTACAAAACCAATAAAGCTTCCATTCATTTGGAATTGCTCCAGTGCAATCAACCGGCTGGAAATATTTTTATCGAAAAGGAAATGCAAGTCATTAAAATCTATTCGCGAACTCAGTAATTTTAAATTAATGAAGGATTCGTCAAGATAAGGAAGGCCATCAATTGCCAGCCGGCCATTGAAGCGGGTATTTCCCATGGTGATTTCCATGTCCTCAAATTGAAAGCGGGATACTTTGCCTGAGATCTTTCCCCTTAGTGTGATAATTTGATTAATTGATTTTACCTGTGGAACAAAAAGAGCTAAATCATCTGAAGATATTTTTGTACCATCAAAGTGTGCTTGAAATGAGACACCATTGATAAAATCTGACAGATCATCCTGGCTCGCAAATTTAAATACCAGCGAATCTGTAATGATGGAATTTCCTGCTTGTAAATTCATTTTAAGAAATTCCATAGAAGAATTGGACAGCCTGAAGAAAGAATTGAATTGATGGATATCAAGGCTTGTTGTTTCTTCTTGGGCTTTTAAACTGCGCAAGTCAAACTGAATGGTGTCTTTTATAGAGCTAAAATTTTGCAGGTGAGCCTGATGCAGGCTTATTTCAAAATGATGAGGATTAAAAGTAGATGAAATGGAGTCGTGGGTGTGATCTTGGTATGAAAATCGACTGGATGTCAGATCGATGTCACCAATCCTTATAATAGGGGAAGAAGAAGTTTGTGATGTACTGCCAAGCAATTCGTTGATCCGCGCAATCAACACATTGATGTTAAGCGAAGAAGTCGAATCACTGGTAGGTATACTGTGGACATTAAATTGAATCTGATCAAGGCGAACCGCATCAATATTTACATCTTCCTTAGTGAGTAATGATTTAAATCGAAAATTGATTGAGATGGTCTTTGCGTCCAGAAGTTTATTTTCTTCAGGATCGATAATGATAAGATCCTCGATCCTAAGACGATCGTACCAGATTAAATGGAAGGATTGAGCTGTAATTTTGAATCCGGTTATTTTGGAGAGTTCATCAACATATTTTCCAATTAACTTGTTTTGAACAGCCGGGATTTGCAAGGTGATGTAACTGGACAAAAGCAAAAAAAGAAAAGTGGCCAGCGTATAAAAGCTTATTTTTCGTATTCTAATTTTAATAACTTGCCAGTTCATTTAGATTAAAAAATGCATCCCCGGATCCTTGCTATTGAGTCATCGTGTGATGAAACATCGGCTGCTGTGATTAGTAATGGCAAGGTACTTAATAATGTTATTGCCTCGCAAATGGTGCACCAGAATTATGGAGGTGTGGTACCTGAATTGGCTTCGCGGGCGCATCAAAAAAATATAGTTGATGTTGTAAGTCAGGCATTAACCAGCGGAGGTGTAAAAGCAGAAGATCTTGATGCCATTGCATTTACCAGAGGCCCCGGTTTGTTGGGATCCCTGTTAGTGGGAGTTTCTTTTGCAAAGGCTTTCGCTGTTGCTCATAAACTCCCCCTCATAGAAGTCAATCATCTGGAGGCCCATGTCATGTCTCATTTTATTGAATTACCACACCCTTCTTTTCCTTTTTTATGCTTGACGGTCAGCGGAGGACATACACAGATTGTCCGGGTAGATGATTTTCAGTCTATGGAAGTTATTGGGGAAACCCAGGATGATGCCGTTGGTGAGGCGTTTGATAAAGCTGCTAAATTGCTGGGTCTGTCCTATCCGGGCGGACCTTTGATTGATGCTCATGCCCAAAAAGGAAATCCAGAACGGTTTGTGTTTTCAAAAACGGTGATGCCGAAACTGGATTTTTCTTTCAGTGGAATTAAAACTTCGTTTTTATACTTCTTACAAGATCAAAAAAAGAAAAGATCCGGATTTTATTGCCAGCAATATTCCAGATCTCTGTGCAAGCCTTCAAAAAGAACTGGTGGGCATGCTGATGGAGAAGCTAATAAAAGCAAGTGAGGAAACAGGAATAACCACAATTGCAATAGCGGGAGGAGTATCAGCCAATTCATCGTTGCGCCAAATGGTTAAAGAGGCAGGGCAAAAATACAACTGGACTATCTTTATTCCGGCCTTTCAGTATTGCACTGACAATGCTGCTATGATCGCCATGGCCGCCCATTACAAATTTCTGGTTGGAAATTTTTCTTCGTTATCGGTTACTCCTTATGCCCGTATTTCCTGAGAATTATATCATGAAGAAAATATTTAAAACGGGAGATAGAAAAATTTCAACTTTTGTAGTGAAGAACGAAGACCAGGCTGCATTTCATGGGGAAGTACTGCATTCAGTTTGTTCCACATTTGCGCTGGCCAGAGAAATGGAATGGTCGTCCCGGCTTTTTTTTATTGAAATGAGAGAAGAGAATGAAGAGGGTGTTGGTACCATGTTGACCATAGATCATAAGAGTCCGGCCTTTGTTGGTGAGACGTTAACCATAACAGCAACTGTTGAATCGATCATTAAGAATGAATTGATTTGTAATATTACGGTGATGGCTGATAACCGGGAGGTTGCATCGGGGCGCACAGGACAAAAGATGTTGAAGAAGGAAAAATTAAACCAAATTTTTACAAAGCCGAAATAGATTTTTTTCATGGCCAAGTCCAGATTTTCAAATAGTATTAATGTAAAGAACAGACAAGCTTCATTTAATTACGAATGGATTGATAAATACACGGCTGGCCTCGTGCTAAAAGGAACTGAGATTAAGTCAATTCGTGAAGGAAATGTTAACCTGAGTGATGGGTATTGTTTTTTTTCTAATGGGGAGCTCTTCGCAAAAGGCATTCATATCAATCCATATGAACAGGGTACTCACTTTAACCATGAACCCGAGCGAGAAAGAAAGCTATTGCTGAAGAAGTCTGAACTTACTAAGCTGGAAACCAAAATGAAGGAGAAAGGACTTTCCTTAATTCCTGTGCGCCTTTTTATAAGTGACAGGGGATTTGCCAAACTCGAGATAGCTTTGGCCAGGGGAAAGAAGAGATTTGATAAGCGGGAGTCCATTAAGGAACGGGATGTCAAAAGAGAATTAAGCAGGATACGAATAAAATAAAATGAATTCATGGATGTAGTTGGCTATGGTGTTGGTCGGTTAGCGATAATTCCTGTTCGTAAAGAACCAGTGAATACGTCAGAGCAGATAACCCAGTTGCTTTTTGGCGATCACTACGAGATCCTTGAAGTATCAAAAAATGAAAAGTGGATGTTTATCAGAATCCATTTAGATCAAACGGAAGGGTGGATTGATGCAACACAGCACCATGAAATTACGGTTGAATACTTTGAATTAATCAATCACGCTAATTTTAAAATCACAACTGATATTACATCTAACATCCTGTACAGAAAGAGTCCGCTGACTATTTTATTAGGAAGTATAGTTCCGATTTCCGGATCAGAACTCTTTAAAATGGAAGAGCAGTTAGCCTTCAATGGTGAGTCAAAGAGCCTGGGACAAAAAAGGGATCTTGAGTTTATCAAAGAGGTGGCCCTGAAATACATTAACAGCCCTTTCTTGCCGGGCGGAAAAAGTCCGTTTGGTATTGATAGTTCTGGATTTGTTCAAATGGTATTTAGGGTAGCCGGCTATTCGTTACCACGAGATTTACGATCATTGGCAACAGCAGGGAAGACGGTGGAAGATTTTAACCAACATCGGCTGGGAGACATAGCCCTCTTTAAGAATACGATTGGAAATATACATCATGCCGGCATTTGTCTTAACGACCATAAGATCATTCACGTGTACGGACATGTACGAGTAGATCAATTATCTACTTACGGCATTGCGTCTTCCGATACCGGCAAGGTCACACACGGTATAGATCATATTCAACGAATTATCTCCTAAAACACGGTCGAAAGCCCTAAGACGGTTGCACAAGCCATTTAATGGTTTTATCTTTCTTGCTATGAACAACCGTGTGCTTGTTTTGAACCAGGATTACCGACCCTTAATGGTGTGTTCGGTTCAGCGCGCATTTGTCATGGTGTATCTAAACAAAAGCGAATTGGTGCGGCCAGCAAATGGTTACAAGCTCCGTACCGTGACAACCAGCTATGCCATGCCTTCAGTGATAAGATTGCACCGGTATGTAAATGCTCCGTATAAGGGCGTGACACTTACCCGTCAGAATGTTTTTAAGCGTGACAATTTTGAATGTCAATATTGTGGGACAAAAAGAGATTTGACGCTGGACCATGTGACCCCCAGCTCCCGTGGAGGAGTTCATGCCTGGGTAAACCTGGTGACAGCGTGCAAAAAATGCAACGCTAAAAAAGGTGACTTTACACCGGAAGAAGCAGCAATGCCGCTTCGACACAAACCTTTCAAGCCAACCTACTCACTTTTTCTACGCGACACCCATAGTCACAATGAGTGGGATGAGTTTCTGGCAACGGGATAATTGCAATACATCTTTTTAATACTTTATCTAATAGATTTGAGGGAATCCTTAGGGTAATAGCATTGGCTGCTAAACGCTTAAGGGCTAGATCAACAAACATCCAGCTATGAAATAATTAAATACTTATGTTTTAATCGAAATTACCTTAAATTAGGGGACTAAATAATTCTACATGGCTAAAAAATACTTGACTCTGCTGTTCGCAACGTTGTTAGCGATTA
>JAAUQD010000021.1 GCA_012032815.1 Flammeovirgaceae bacterium | reverse complement strand
AAGTTGTTCAAAGCTTCTTTGCTTTCTCCCAATACATATCCATTTCGCTCAGCGACATCTCTCCCATTTTCTTACCATCCTTGCCGACTCGCTTTCAAGGTATTGAAACCGTTTTATAAATTTTTTATTGGTGCGCTCCAAAGCTTCCTCCGGGTCGATTTTTATAAATCGTGAATAGTTGACCAGCGAGAACAGCAGATCCCCGAATTCACCCATCAATTTTTCAGTATCTGCACCACGTTCAGCTTCCTGTTTAAACTCAGCCAATTCCTCCTGAACTTTCTCCCATACCTGATCTGGTCTTTCCCAGTCAAACCCGATGCCGCGAGCCTTTTCCTGAATCCGAATCGCTTTCACTAGCGCAGGCAGTGAATTGGGAACACCCTGCAACACGGATTTATTTCCCTCACGTAATTTTATCTTTTCCCAATTTTCTTTCACTGTTTTTTCATCTTCAGCAATAACATCTCCATATACATGAGGATGGCGCTCAATCAGTTTGTCACAAATGGAATTTAACACATCCGCCATAGTGAAATCCTCTTGTTCGGAAGCGATGCGTGCATAAAAAGCATTATGTAGCATCAAATCACCCAATTCCTTTTTAATCTCCTCCATGTTGCCTTCAAGAATCGCATCCGACAATTCATACGTCTCTTCAATAGTAAGATGCCGCAAGGACTCCATCGTTTTGTTTTTTGTCCCAAGGACAATTCTCCCGCAATTCATCCATGATAGTTAAGAGTCGATCGAATGCCAATAGTTTGGCAGCGCGATTTAAATCGGGTTTAGAGGATGGTTTTTCATGAAAGAAATAAACTATATGTTTAACAATGCTGTTCTTAGTTGAGTAACTTAATTTTGGATCAAGTTAATAAACATGACCGTACTTCTAATTTCAATAGGGTTTGTCGCATTGTTCTTCGTACTCATGTCCGTACGGTTACTCCTTGTAAAAGACGGTGAATTTCGTGGCACATGCGCTTCTCAAAGTCCATTTTTATTAAAGGATGGCGTTACCTGCGGCTATTGTGGTAGAAATTTAGGTGCAGGCGAGGTTTGCGCCAGTAATGAACCAATGCCCAATGGGACGAATTTTCCGGACATCCATAAGAAGTAATTCTAATCGCCAGCCATTTCAGGAAATCCTGAGTATTTTCGCATTCAAATTTTTTTTACTGTGACTCTCATTACTTCAATTTCTGGAATCCGCGGCACAATTGGAGGCAAGCCGGGCGAAAACCTGACTCCACAGGATGTGGTGAAGTTTGCGGCTGCCTACGGAACATGGATAAAATCCAGGAAAGGAAGAAAAGTGGTAATCGGACGTGATGCCCGTCTTTCCGGTAAAATTGTAAGTCAGCTTGTGGCCAGCACACTTCAGAGTCTTGGCCTTGATGTTGTTGATCTTGGATTGTCAACTACGCCCACTGTAGAATTAGCTGTCCCTCTTGAGAAAGCTGCCGGAGGTATCATCCTCACAGCCAGTCATAATCCTATTCAATGGAATGCGCTAAAACTATTGAATCATAAGGTGAGTTTATCTCCGCTGAAACCGGAAGTGAAATTTTGATGTTGGCAACAAAAAATGACTTTGAATTTGCCGATGTAAAAAAACTGGGAAGCTATGAAAGCAATGACAGTTACATTGAAAAACACATTAAGCTAATTAAGAAATATCATCTTGTAGATCTTCCAGCCATACGAAAAGCCAATTTCAAAATTGTCATAGACGCTGTGAATTCTACCGGTGGCATAGCAGTACCTGAACTTTTAGAAGCACTTGGCGTAAAAAGAACAAAAAAATTATTTTGCGAACCCACGGGTCAGTTTCCCCACAATCCTGAACCCCTTCCGGAGCATTTGAGCGCCATCCGAAACGAAGTTATTAATGGTCGGTACGACCTCGGCATCGTAGTAGATCCGGATGTAGACCGACTTGCACTTATCTCAGAAGATGGTAGTTCCTTTGGCGAGGAGTATACATTAGTAGCAGTGGCTGATTATATGCTTAGCAGAAAAAAAGGGAATACCGTTTCGAATTTATCGTCCACACGGGCCTTGCGCGACATCACAGAACAATACAAAGGCAAGTATACAGCTGCTGCAGTAGGCGAAGTAAACGTGGTGAATACAATGAAAGCGACTAAAGCGGTGATTGGCGGTGAAGGTAATGGTGGTGTTATCGTTCCTGATTTTCATTATGGCCGTGATGCGCTGATGGGTATTGCCTTGTTTTTGTCACACCTTGCCCGTCAAAAAATGAAAATGTCTGAACTCAGAAAAACGTATCCATCTTATTTCATTTCAAAAAACAAAATTGAACTGACACCTCAGATCAGTGTGGATGACGTATTGAAAAAAATAGCAGAAAAATATTCGGGTGAACAAGTCGATTTGCGTGACGGTGTGAAGATTGACTTTGAGAAAACAAAAGAATGGATTCACTTACGCAAATCGAATACAGAACCTATTATCCGTATTTATGCCGAATCTCAGTCACAAAAAAAAGCAGAAATGCTGGCTAAAGATATTATTGGCGACATCAATTCCTTAATTTCCAAAATATGAAATTGGTCTACCTCGACAACGCAGCCACCACGCCTTTGGATCCTGAAGTTTTTGAGGCCATGAAGCCATTTATGTTAGAGCATTTCGGAAACCCGTCATCAACACATGCCTATGGACGTGAAGTAAAAGCGGCCATTGAGTCGAGTAGAAAGAATATTGCCCAAATGATGAACTGTGTGCCCGGGGAGATAATTTTTACATCCGGTGGAACAGAAGCTGATAATACGCTCATTCGGGGTTATGTGGAAACCTATGGAATAAAGAATATTATTTCCTCTCCCATTGAGCATCATGCCGTGTTACACACACTTGAAATGCTAGAGCAGCGGAATATTGCTCAGGTTCACTTTGTCAAACTCGATGAGCTGGGCCATATTGATTATGACGATTTGGAATCTTTACTTCAGCGATTCCCGGGGTCGCTTGTGGCATTGATGCAGGCCAACAATGAAATCGGAAACCTCCTGGACATCGAGCGTGTGGGTGAATTGTGTTTACGGTTCGATGCTATTTTTCAATCCGACACCGTTCAGGCGGTTGCTCATTACCGTCATAATTTGAAAGACTTAAAAATTCATGGCCTCACTGCGAGCGCTCATAAGTTTCATGGGCCAAAAGGAATTGGATTTATGTATGTGCGTAAAGACAAAAAAAATAATCCATTAATACTTGGCGGACTTCAGGAACGGGGCATGCGCGGAGGTACTGAATTCAGTTATGGCATAATGGGTATTGCAAAAGCCATGGAACTGGCATACCGGTATATGGATGAACATAAAATTTATATTCAGGAATTAAAATCCCGAATGATCGATGGATTAAAAAAAGGAATTCCAAACCTAGCATTCCATGGAGATTCTGAGAATCTAAACAGGAGTCTATATACGGTACTTAATGTATCGCTGCCTGAATCGGATAAGAATGACATGCTGCTGTTTAATCTGGACCTGGCCGGAGTATCCGCTTCGGGGGGAAGTGCCTGTGCGAGTGGTGCTACGCAAGGTTCACATGTATTGAAAGCGTTAAACCCTGAATCAAAACGAGGTGCTGTACGGTTTTCTTTTTCAAAGTATACAACTGCCAATGATGTTGACTTTGCGACAAAAAAACTGACTGAAATTTTAACGTTGAAATTGCCAGCGCCAGTTATCGCCTAAACGCATAGTGGTTTGTCCCAAATCGGGTAAAAATTTCTTTTTCCAATTCTTCCCGATGATCGGGATGCGCAATCTTCACTAATTCTTCCGCACGTTGTTTTAAATTCTTGCCATACAAATAAGCAACTCCGTATTCTGTTACCACATAATGGACATGCGCCCTTGTAGTCACTACGCCTGCACCCGGCTTTAAATACGGTACAATTTTAGAAACACCTTTTTTAGTTGTTGACGACAAAGCAATAATTGGTTTTCCACCTTCCGATAATGAAGCTCCCCGAATAAAATCCATCTGCCCGCCAACTCCTGAAAACTGATATTTACCTATCGAATCGGCACAAACCTGACCGGTTAAGTCAATTTCAATGGCGCTGTTAATAGCGATTACTTTAGGATTTGAGCGGATCACCCGTATATCGTTAACATATCCCGCTTCTAAAAAAGCGAATTGAGGATTGTCATCTACATAATCATAAAGTCTGCGTGATCCTATAGCAAATGCCGATACCACTTTTCCCGGATGCTTCTTCTTGTACTTATTTGTTACAATTCCTTTTTCAATCAAATCGATTACGCCATCGGAGAACATCTCGGAATGAATGCCCAGATCTTTACAATGATCAAGACTGGAAAGTACGGCATCGGGAATTGCACCTATTCCCATCTGAATGGTACTGCGGTCCTCCACCATTTCAGCAATGAACGTTCCTATTGTCTCCTCTGCTTTCGTCTTGCGCTTTGAATAGATTACTTCTGGAAGCGTGTCTTCAACCTTAACCAAAGCATGTATATCGTTTACATGCACGAATCCATCGCCATGCACACGCGGAACATTGGGATTGACTTGCGCTACGATATACTCTGCATTTCTGACAGCGGCTTTTGCAACATCTACAGAAAGGCCCAGTGAGCAAAATCCATGGCTGTCAGGAGGCGACACCTGAATCAGAGCCGCATCAATGGGTAATATTTCTAAATCAAAAAGTCTGGGTATCTCACTTAAAAAAACAGGCACATAGTCTCCCTGGCCCTCATTGACCACACCCCTGACATTGTCAGACACAAAAAGAGAATTGATAAAGAAACTATTCTTTACATCAGGCTTCGATATAGCCATATCTCCCAATGTAGAGATTGCCAGTATTTCCACATTCTTTAATTCGGAGGCCCTTTTAGCCAGTTCGCTGATCAATAGAATTGGGGTTTGTGCACTTCCGTGAACAAAGATTCGATCTCCGGATTTAATTTTTTTACCGCATCAGATCCCGAAACATATTTATGCTGAAAACTCATGGGCAGCAAGTTACAAACTTGGTTGTGTGCCGTTGAATTTTTTGTATTATTTTAGTTTATGCCATTAAAAACAGTTGCCATCATTGGAACAGGAAATGTAGCCTGGCATCTTGCCCCGGCTCTCGATAATGCAGGGTACTCAGTACGGGAAGTTTATGGGCGTGATAAAAAAAATAGTAAAGCGTTAACGGGGAGATTATATCAGGCAACGGATCACTCATCCCTTGACTTCTCACAAAGCCGTACCTCGATATTTATAATTGCTACGGCTGATTCAGCTATTGAAGAAATTGCTCAGGAAATCATACTTCCTGAAGAAGCAGTGCTTGTTCATACTTCAGGAAGCCAGCCCATGCGTATACTGGAATTTACCGCAGCATCAAAAATTGGTGTTTTTTATCCGCTACAACGGTTCAGAAAATCCAGTCGAATACGCTTTGAGGATGTGCCCATTTTTATTGAGACCGAGGATGATGAAGTAAACGCTGTACTTCAAACTATGGCGAAGACTATCAGTAAGCATGTGCAGCCGATTACTTCAGTTCAACGTATGGCCCTTCATATTGCTGCTACTATTGCCTCGACTTTTACGAATCACATGTTGACCATTTCAAAGGACATCGTCCAGCAAAATCATCTGGATTATAATTTGCTTAAGCCACTTATTTCTGAAACGTTGTCGCACAGCCTCGAGAATGACCCAACTCGCGCTCAAACCGGACCTGCTATTCAGGAAGATTTTCAGGTGCTGGATCAGCATGTAGAATTTTTACAGGAACAGCCGGCCGTTGCAGAAATCTACCGGATTGTGAGTCAACACATCATTGATCGGTTTCACAATGAAAACGAGTAAAGAGGAAGCCAAAAAAAAATGTCAGCCGGTTACCCGACTGACACCAATACTTTTTAAATAAATTATGTTTTTTACTGAATCACATCAGTAACCTCTCCGCGAATGGATAGCGTTACATAACCGGTTTCAACATTGGCTGTAACAGTAACTGTTTTATTAAAGCTTCCCATGGATGCCGCATTGTACGTGGCTTTGATAAAACCCGATCCACCGGGAGGAACAGGATCTTTGGTCCAGGCGGGAGTTGTACATCCGCATGAAGCCTGAACGTTGGTAATAATAAGAGGTGTCTTTCCTTTATTTTCAAATGTGAACTCATGAGTCACCGGCACATTCTGCTTGATTTTTCCAAAGTCATGACTTTGAGCTGTCCACTCAAAAATTGCAAGATTAGGATCTGAGCTTGTAGCTTCCTGTTTTTCCTGAGCCAATAGGGCTGTTGTGAACAAGGCTAAAATTCCAATAGTTAGTATTCTTTTCATGGTGTTAAATTAAGGTTAAACTTAGTTTCTTCTGCTTTACCCCACAAACGTAAGTGATAAAAAAACGAAACCTTGTTAAGAATTATGTAATTAATGTTAATAAAATGTTAAAGGTCAATTGACATGATGAATACTCTTTACCTTTAAAAAGTGAGCCGAAAAACACTTCGAATATTCATCTTCCTGGCCGCCCTGAGCATCGGTGGAATTACCGTTACGCAAGTATACTGGTTCAGGCGGGCTTTTGATATCCGCGAAAGCCAATTTACAAGAGATGTTAATAGCGCCTTGCTAAATGTAGCCAATCGGATTTTTGAGATCAACAAAACCCCGTCACCCGCTAACAATCCAATTCAGCAACTATCCACGAATTACTTTGTGGTTATGGTCAATGGTCCCATTGAAGTAGCCACTCTCGAGTTTCTGTTGCTACAGGAATTTGAAAAGAGGGGATTACAAACCGACTTTGAATACGGTATTTATGATTGTACAAACCAATGTATGGTGTATGGCAACTACATAAGCCTGACTACCAAAAGTCCGGAAGATTTGGCGGTTAAAGAATTACCCGAGTGGGGAAAAGACAATTATTATTTTGGCGTGCAGTTTCCACGCTATGAAGCTAACATTATCAGTCAAATGGGCATTTGGGGATTTTCTACGGCCGTCATGTTGCTCGTCATTCTATTTTTTCTGTATGCCCTTTTTG
Source organism: Flammeovirgaceae bacterium (assembly GCA_012032815.1). GTDB lineage: Bacteria > Bacteroidota > Bacteroidia > Cytophagales > Cyclobacteriaceae > ELB16-189. The sequence goes on along the minus strand of JAAUQD010000021.1, from coordinate 21,008 downwards.
TTATTCTTAAACAAAAACGTCTCTCGGAGATTCAAAAGGATTTTATCAACACACTCACGCATGAATTTAAAACGCCTATTTCAACGATTGCTATTTCGTCCGAAGTATTGAAAGATCCACGCATTGTCCAAAATCCTGAACGCCTGCTGAACTATGCCACGATCATTGAAAATGAAAACAATCGACTTAAGCAACAGGTAGAACGCGTGCTTCAAATTGCAGAACTTGACAAAGATGAAATTCATTTAAAAAAGGAAAGAGTCGATGTGCATGAATTACTTCATGAAGTGATTCGCAATTCATCCGTTCAGATTGCCGAACACAAAGCCCAAATTAAATTTGATCTTCTCTCGACTCAATCCCATATCATAGGAGACCGGCTTCATGTTGCCAATGTTTTTTTTAATTTATTGGACAACGCTTTAAAATACACGCAATCAATTCCCGAATTAATAATCCGTACGTACAACCGTAATTCCAAAATTTTCATTGAATTTGAAGACCGCGGCAAAGGCATTTCACCAGAAAATCAAAAGAAAATCTTCGATCGGTTTTACCGAATACCAACCGGGGACGTGCACAATGTGAAAGGATTTGGACTGGGACTCTATTACATCAAATTGATTGTTAAGTCACATCAGGGTATAATATCTTTACAGAGTGAACCGGGGAAAGGAAGCACGTTCATTATTGAGTTTCCCATTGCATGAAGACAAAAATCCTTTTAGTAGAAGATGATCCAAATCTTGGTTTTGTCATACAGGACAGCCTGGTGTTAAGCGGGTACGATGTTGTTCTCTCAAAAGACGGTGAGGAGGCAAAGCAACAATATGACAATTCGATTTTCGATTTATGCCTGATCGATGTGATGCTTCCTCATAAAGATGGCGTATCGTTGGCTCAGTACATACGGGGACGCAATGAAAAAATTCCAATCATTTTTATTACTGCAAAATCATTACTTGAAGACAAAATAAGAGGCTTTGAAGCAGGGGGAGATGATTACCTGATAAAACCTTTCAGTATGGAAGAGTTGCTGATGCGCGTTAAAGTTTTTCTTCGCAGATCAAATGGGCAGCCAGCCCAGCAAGTCTTTCAAATCGGAAAAATTACCTTTGACTACTCGGGACTATTGCTTAAGGATGGGAAAAATGAAATAAAACTTACTCAAAAAGAGGCTGACGTGCTGCGATTGTTATGCTCATCCAGGGATAGAGTTATCAAGCGAAAAGAAATTTTAAAATCCGTTTGGGGTGAGGATGATTACTTCCTTGGACGAAGCATGGATGTGTTTATTTCTAAAATCAGAAAGTATTTGAAAACTGATCCAGCCATTAAAATTGTAAATTATCACGGAGTTGGATTCAAACTTGAAGTGAAGGGTAATCCCTAATTTTTAAAAATCTCCTGCAATACCTGAACTGACTTTACCTGACCAAAATGATCAACATGTTGGTTATAGAACTCCAGTAGTGTTTTTAAAAGGTCTGCCCTCTCAACAGACGTTATCTTTATTTTAAAATCAAAGTCACGATGAAGTAATTTCTCCAACACTTCCTGATGCCCTGTAAATCCATCGGTGACAATTTCAGAAACACGTTGCGGCCCGAATCCCAATAACCGGCTTAGCTTTAGTAAAAAGATCAAATGAAAATTTTCAAATCCCAAATCCATCTGATCAAGCAGAATCAGTGAATCTTTAATGAAATTAAAGATCTCTTCCGGGTGACTCTGATCTTTAACTGCTTTATTCAATACCTCTCCCAGGAACATCGCCAATGCGGATTTGTTCAAATTCGTCATTAATGTTTGAAAGGGATAATCGCATCGGTATTCTTTAATCCGGAATATTTGTTCAACATCTCGATGGTACACCACCATATCAAGTAATGTCAGCGGCTGAAAAAGTGCGATCCGTGATTTTGGAGAACTGCTTCGGATGCTGTTTACCATATAGGTTTGCAATCCGAATTGTTCTGTAAAAATGGTAACGATTAATGAGGTGTCCCGATATTTTGTAGCCCGAAAAACAATACCCCGTGTTTTGTGAATCCGATCGCTCATTACGCAATCAATGTAATTATGGCTTTTGTTTTTTGCGTCCCGACATAAATGACTTCCGGCTTCTGGCTTCATAATGATCCTTTTCGCCAACCAGAATCTGGGTATTATTTTGACTGAGGCGATAGGAAAAGGAAGCCAGGTCACCCGTTTCAGCACAAATAGCATGCACCTTGGTGACAAACTCCGCTATGGCCAGGAGATTGGGCATAGCGCCAAAAGGCTTCCCTTCAAAATCCATGTCCAGTCCGGCCACAATAACACGCTTGCCGGAATTTGCCAGATGATTGCAAACATCAACAATGCCTTCATCAAAAAACTGAGCTTCGTCTATACCCACTACATCGCAATCACCAGCTAACAAGATAATATCCTGCGCAAAATTGACGGGTGTTGATCGAATTTCCCGGTCGCTGTGCGAAACAATTTTCTCCTCGTGATAACGCTTATCAATTTTTGGTTTGAAGATTTCTACATTTTGTCGGGCAATTAATGCCCGATTCAGGCGCCTTATGAGCTCTTCAGTTTTTCCCGAGAACATGCAGCCGCAGATGACCTCAATCCATCCTGACTTTTCTCCCTTGCTTTGTTTGCCAATTTGTGGCTCAATAAACATGATGCAATTTACACTTTAGCCATTCAAATCCTTTATGCGTAACTTCTTTCGGCCACAAAATTCAATTGCTATCTTTACCCGATCAAAATAACATTGAACGGACTTTTCCGTTCTAACAACATTATCTAATGCATGGAGGAAAAGTTAAACTTTAGTGCGGTTATTAATTATAGCGAGAGATACGCTGAGAAAATTACAACTACTTTTTTCAAGGAAACGAATTCAATTTCAGGAAAACAGATACTCGAACTAAGCCACATCAAGCAAATTAACCTGTTTATTCTACGGGCTGTTTTCCAGGCATGGCGCCATGAAATTAAGAAAATGAAGAGCCCCTATTTTGATAATGAAAATGCAGAAGTCAGGGATGCGCTTACCAATTATCAAAATGTATTGTCGAGACACATTTCCATATCTAAAGCAGATTTTCAGCCGATGTTGATTAAGGCGACATCGCAAACCTTATTTCTGATCATGGATCCCTATGATTTCTATTCCGAATTGTTGGATCGTAAAAATGGATCAGGAATTACTTTGAAACAGCTGGAATCGGAAATAAAATACATACAAATTAATCGTCCTCCCCTGGAAAATCTGGTGGAGACCATGAAGAAAAAAATCTGTCATCCATAAAAGGCAGGGAGGCTTTTGCTATCCTTGATCACATTCTGGAAGAAGTAAATTTTTCTCCGGATGATGTAGATCCTTTCGTTCAAACATTTTCTGAAATTGAACCGCTAACTGTTGAAGTGCTCTATGAGGCAAAGAAAGAGAAGAAGCCTGTTCAAAAAACATTGTTAACCGAAGTAGCACAACCCGTAGGCACCACCATAAACGAAAAGTTAGCTACACAAACCAAATCATCGTTGGCAGAAGATCTTGAGCGCATTGAAAAAATCCGAGAAAAACTGACCATCAATCAAAAGTTTATGTTTACAAAAATTCTCTTCGATGGAGATTTTGACGTCTTCAGCCGCACCATCGACTTTATTGACGAGTGCAGTACGTACGACCAGGCCGTAGGGTATCTTTCTAAATCATTTCCCGGCTGGAACCGCGAAGGTGAAGAATACGAAGAATTCATTCACCTGGTAGAAAAACGGTTTGGATAATCAGACTCGTTGCAGAAGCTGGCTGCGATGAGCATCAAGCTTTAGCAGAACAAACAAAAGGATGGTAAATCCCCAAAGGGATGAACCCCCGTAACTGAAAAAAGGAAGTGGAATACCGATAACCGGAAATAACCCGATCGTCATACCGATATTGACAGCAAAGTGAAAAAAGAATATGGATACTACCCCATAGGCAAATGTTCTGGCAAACCTGTTTTTCTGTCGTTCAGCCAGATAAATAAGTCGTAGTAAAAAAACGATAAATAAAACGACAACAATAAAACTGCCCACCCATCCGTGTTCTTCTCCGATCGTACAGAAAATAAAATCGGTACTTTGCTCGGGCACAAAATCAAATTTAGTTTGTGTTCCTTTCAAAAATCCTTTGCCAAAAAATCCACCGCTACCAATAGCGATTTTTGATTGGGTTACATTCCACCCGTAGCCAAGGGGATCAGCATCGGGATTTACCAATGCTTTAATACGGTTTTGTTGATGCGGTTTAAGTACATCCGTAATTATATAATCTACACTTTCAATCACCCCCGCAATTAACAACGCCCCTATTGTGAGTATGGCAATTCGCTTAACTGTTTTTTTACCAAGAAGAATCAGCAGGATCAACACAACACCTATTCCCGCATGCAGGTAATATTCATTGGTGACAAAAAGAGTTAAAACAAAAATCAATGCAGCGGCCATCCCCATGATGAGAAGAAAAGGAGACATCCCTTCGCGGAATAGAACAAATATGAAAGCTCCAAAAACAAGAGCAGTGCCGGTATCCTTCTGAAGAAGAATAAGTCCCATGGGTATCGCTATCATTCCCAGAAGGATGATTTGATTTCTCATCCTATCCATTTTAAACCCCACGGCTCCAATATATTTTGCCAATGCAAGGGCAGTAGCTACTTTGGCAAATTCTGAAGGTTGCCCTCCAAAGGATCCTATTCCAATCCAGGCTTTGTTTCCCCCAACCTCTTTTCCAATAAAAAAAACAAGAATCAAAAGTAGCAGTGTACTTCCATAGATGAGATACCCGAACGTTTCATAAAAACGCATGTCGAGAATAACAATAATAGCAATTAAGACAATGGCTGTAATTATAAATAATAACTGACGACCTGAGTTGAGTGAAAAATCCCAAATGGATTGATTCACCTCCTCGTCATACACCGCAGCATATATATTCAGCCAACCCATAAATACCATTACTCCAAAAAGTAATATGGTAATCCAATCCAGGTTTGACGATATATCTAACTCTCTTCTCATTAATATAAAAATTCACCATTGAGTACATATTGCTCAATGTGGGGACGTTTTGTTTGTCCGTACAAATATTTTTCAATCATTAAGCTTGCGATTGAAGCCGCAGCTCGCCCACCTTGCCCGGAGTACTCAACATACACAGAAATAGCAATCCTGGGATTGTCCCTTGGAGCAAACGCGATAAAAACTGAATGATCGGGCCGTGGTTCATTTTGTACACTACCGGTCTTTCCACACACTATAACATCAGGAAGTTTTGCGCGCCACTGTCCCGTGCCGGCTTCTACAACGAACTGCATGGCATCAACAGCCACTTGAAAATGTGCGGGATCAATTGTTGTATAATTTTTAGTATTATATGTAGGCAAGGGGCCCTCCTCCCCTATATCTTTTACGATATGTGGCGCGTAGTAATATCCCCGATTGGCAACGGTGGCTGCAAAGTTTGCCATCTGTAGCGGCACCACCAGATTTTCTCCTTCACCAATCGCTAAAGAATAAATATTGGAAAATTTCCAGGCCGGACTATTATAGGCACGATCATAGTATTCCGGATAAGGAATGAGGCCGTCTTTTTCATTGGGCAAATCAATACCCAATTTTCCGCCAAACCCAAAACTGGTCATGTCCTTGTTCCATGCTGCAAGCCCAATTCGTGAATCTTTATAGGGGTCATTCTCAATACCTTTATTGATTACTCTCCTCAAAACATTGTGAAAATAAGGGTTACAGGAATTGGCAATAGCGCCTCGCAAATCTTCGTAGCTGTGAGTACCATGACAGGCTATAATACTACGGTCACATGGAATTCGTGTGTCAGGACTTATTGCCTTCTGTTGAAGCGCCACCATTGCCTGTGCTATTTTAAAAATAGAGCCCGGCCTGTACTGCGCCATAATGGGCCTGTTAAAGAGTGGCTTATTGGTGTCACTGCTGATCAATACAAAATTTGAACTGTACTTTTTTCCCGTCAATAAATTGGGATCATACGATGGGCCGGAAATCAGTGATAGGATTTCACCGGTAGCAGGCTCAATGGCAACAATACTTCCCGCTTTGCCCTGCATTAAAAATTCACCGTACAGTTGCAGATCTAAATCAATGCCGGTCACCAGATCTTTACCCGGAACAGAAAGCGTGTCATACTCACCATTCCGAAATGATCCTTTCTCGATACCCTTTACATTGCGAAGCTTGTATCGAACACCGCGGGTACCCCGGAGATGTTCTTCATAGTAAGCCTCAATGCCACTTTGGCCAATGTAATCACCTTGTCGGTAAACATGAGTTGAATCACGCTCAAGTTGTGTCTTACTGATCTCACTGACATACCCCAGCGCATTGGCTAATGAGGGTGAAGCGTAACCTCGTGTTGTTCGTGCCTGAATGTAAAGTCCTTTAAATTCATCCAGGTTATCCTGAATTTTTGCAAAATCATAATTGGAGAGTTTATCAATGAGTAGTGTTGGTTTAAATGGAGAATACTCTCTCCGTTTCTTCATCTCAGCAAATCTTTGGCGCAGCTCCTCACTTGATATATCAAACACATCACAAAACTTTGCTGAATCAAAGTCATCCATTTCCCTGGCAATTGCCAAAAGATCAAACTCAGGCGTGTTGTAGACCAACAGTTTCCCATTCCGATCATAAATCAAACCGCGGGCCGGATATTCAATTTGTTTAAGGATTGCATTTGAGTTGGCCAGGTCTTCATATCGTGTATCCAGAACCTGAATGGAAAAAAGTTTGACCAGGAAAATGATTCCAGTAACCAGCACAAGTGCCTGAAACAATAATTTTCTTCCCTCGTTCATCGTCTTCTTCTAATTACAAGATACTGCAATAGCAGCATTACGATAAGCGTTAGTGCCATACTGCTGAAAGCTTTTGTTAATGTGAAGCCGATCATACTAAATCCTCCTGCCTCAATAAAAAATAATAAAAGATGATGCAATCCCACCATCGGAATACTGTACACCAGAAACCATTGAACACCATTGGCAGCCAATGTCGGCCCTTCATCATAGCCACCCTGAGGTGCAATCAATTGCAGCCAGGTGTTTCTAAAAAAGGCCACTGCCACCAGGGCAGCAGTATGCATACCAAGGCTATCATAAAAAATATCAATGAGGAACCCCAATACAAAAGCAATCAGCATCAGAAGAATCCGGTTGCTATCAATAGGAAGCGAAAGGATATACGCGATATATAAAAAACAAAATGCTTTATTAAAGAGGGAAATATTTCTCAATAAAATTACCTGCACAAATAAGTACACAAAAAACAGAAACACGTGTATAACTAACGAGCGGTTCATTTAGGCTCTCCTATGGTAGCAAACTCCAGTGAATCAACTTCAGGTTTTAATTTACTTCTGATCACTTTCACATACGCCAGTCTATGAAAATCCTGCGCCAGTTTCACTTTTATTTCAAAGAAGGGCGCATCTTCACGCAAGCTTACTTCCTCAACGATTCCCACCAGAATATCAGGAGGAAAAATTGCGTTGTACCCGGATGTCACTACTGAATCCTGAATGGCCAGCTTTACATGACGAGGAATATAGAGCAAGTCAGCGTATTCCGGATCTGTTCCATTCCAATGAATGGTTCCGAAATTATTCGTTCGCTTTACTGCGCTGGATATGTATTCATCTACATTAAGCAACGAAATTAAAACCGCGTAGTGCTCAGAAACTGATTTCACTTTACCGACCACCCCCTTTGTGCTGATAACCGCCATCCCAGGCTCAATTCCCGACCTTAACCCCTGATTGATGGTAATGTAATTTTTAAACCGGCTTACTGAGTTGTTGATCACTTTGGCATGCACAAAATCAAATTGGTCAATTGCTTTCTGATCTACCGAGTCTCCTCCCTGTAAAATTCTGTTTTGCCGTTCCAGTTCTGTCCGCAAAAATGTGTTTTCAGCAGCTAAGTCTTCATTTACCTTCTTCAACCAAAAGTAGTCGCGAACTCCCTGGGAAATGCTGACCAGATTTGCGGCAATCTGATTTGACGTATTAAAATATTTAACGCTTTGGTATTGATTGTTTTGGATGATCATCCACCCGGCTAAAATCTCAAGCAGTAAAAAAGTAAAGAATGCCCTGTACTGGAAAAAGAAGTAAAGGAGCCGCTCCATGAATTACGTCATCAAAACTGCGCGATAATGATTCAGGTTTTTCAATGCCATGCCCGTACCCCTTACAACCGCACGAAGCGGATCATCGGCAACATGAATGGGTAACTTGGTTTTTAATGCAAGACGTTTGTCAAGGCCGCGCAGCAAAGCACCTCCACCGGTAAGATAAATGCCTCGCTCATAAATATCTGCTGATAGTTCCGGAGGAGAAATCTCCAATGCTTTCAACACCGCTTCCTCTAATTTGGAAATGGATTTGTCCAGAGCAAAAGCAACTTCGGAATATGAAATTTTTATGGTTTTAGGAATTCCGGTCATAAGATCCCGCCCGCGAATTTCGTAATCATCAGGCCCGTCATCCAGTTCGGTTAGCGCAGACCCGACTTCTATCTTTACGCGCTCTGCGGATCGCTCACCGATAAGCAAATTGTGTTGCCTGCGCATATAATCCAGAATATCACGATTAAAGGTATCACCCGCTATCCGGATCGATTGATCACACACAATTCCTGAAAGAGCGATAACTGCAATATCAGTTGTACCACCGCCAATATCAACAATCATATTTCCAATAGGCTGTTCAATGTCAATTCCTATTCCTATGGCTGCGGCAATCGGTTCGTGAATCATGTACACTTCTTTTGCATTGGCATGTTCTGCCGAATCTCGTACCGCTCGCTTTTCTACTTCTGTAATTCCGGAAGGAATACAAATCACCATACGCAATGAAGGAGGGAACAACCTTCTACCCGTATCAATCATTTTGATCATACCGCGAATCATCATCTCAGCAGCATGAAAATCAGCGATCACCCCTTCTTTCAAAGGACGAATCGTCTTGATATTATCATGGGTTTTTTCATGCATCTGCATGGCACCACGCCCAATCGCTAACACCTTGTTGGAGTGCTTATCAATAGCGATGATGGAAGGTTCATCAACTACGATCTTGTCTTTGTGAATAATTAATGTGTTGGCAGTGCCTAAGTCGATAGCGATATCGCTGGTGAAAAAATCAAAAGTCCCATTAAATCTTAATCCTTGATGATAAAAAATGATAATGCGGCCAAATTACATAAATATTACTGGGATATTTGTGTTTACAACGCTGAAAAACTTACACTTAGCGATAATTGGAGGCTTAATGCTTGAAGTGCCTAAAGCCTGTAAACACCATAGCCATTTGGTGCGCATCACAAAAATCGATGGAGTCCTGATCTTTAACAGAACCACCCGGTTGAATGACTGCTTTTATTCCAGCTTTATGGGCAATTTCCACACAATCCGGAAAGGGAAAAATGCATCAGATGCCATCACAGAGCCTTCAAGGTCAAAACCAAATGACCTGGCTTTTTCAATGGCTTGCTTCAATGCATCCACCCGGCTTGTCTGACCTACTCCACTGGCCAGCAATTGTCCGGCTTTTGCCAGGACGATCGTGTTGGACTTCGAATGCTTGGCAATCCTGGCTGCGAAAAGCAAAGCATCAACCTCCACCTCTGATGGAGTTTTTCTTGTCACCGCTTTCAAATCATTTTTAGATTCGCTTTTTATATCTGTGTCTTGCAGGATAACCCCATTCAAAAGATTTTTGAATTGCCTGGGTGATTGCAAAGGCTCATTCTGCTTTAACAGTATCCTGTTTTTCTTTGACCGGAGAAGTTCAAGGGCTTCTTTAGTGAAGCCGGGTGCTACCAGGATTTCAAAAAATAGTTTGTTGATTTCTTCAGCCGTCTCTTCATTGATTGCCCGGTTAGTTGCCAGCACTCCGCCAAATGCTGAAACGGGATCAGCCTTCAATGCTTTCGAGTAAGCTTCAAGTACTGATGCTCCCTGAGCTACGCCACAGGCGTTGGTGTGTTTAATAATGACAAATGTTGTTCCTTCCCATTCCTGCAATAATTGTACAGCCGCATCGGTGTCGACCAGGTTATTATAGGAAAGCTCTTTACCATTAAGTTGAGTGAAAAGTTTTTCGAGATCACCGAAGTACATTCCTTGTTGATGTGGATTCTCCCCATATCGCAATACTCTACCTTGAGGCACACTCGACTTAAACGAATTTATCCGCTCATCGGCATTGAAGTAATTGAAAATGGCGGTGTCATAATGCGAGGTAACATCAAAAGCCAACGCAGCGAATTTTTTTCGATCTTCCAGTTCTGAAATTCCGTGTTTCGATTTCAAAAGATCAAAAAGAGATTGGTATTGATTTTGGGACGATACGATCAACACATCATTATAATTTTTTGCGGCTGCGCGAATCAAGGAGATTCCTCCTATGTCAATTTTTTCGATGATCTCTTGCTCACTGCCTCCCCGCGCAACGGTTTCTTCAAAAGGATACAGATCTACGATCACCAGATCAATTGACCCGATGTTAAATTCACCGGCTTGTTTTTGATCTGCCTCACTATCTCTGCGATAAAGGATTCCCCCAAAAACAGCAGGATGTAATGTTTTCACTCGTCCGCCAAATATCGAAGGAAACCCGGTTAGTTTTCTACCGGAATTACGGCATACCCTAATTTCTCAATAAACTTCTGCGTTCCTCCGGTAGAGATAAATTCAACACCAAGCTCGCCCAATATTTTAACAATAGGGTCAAGATGATCTTTATAAAAAACGGATAGTAGGGCACGGGAAATTTTACGACTGTCCATGGAATTGAGGTGAGCCGCAAAAGTAATGAAGTTCGTTAAAAATCAGGGTCGATCGTAAACATATCCGCATCTTCATGGGCTGGAAATTTTTTTCTAAATGCCTGAAGTGATTCATAATCCAACTCCATGCTATGCACGGCACTGCTCTCTCCAGCCTGAAATAAACAGTCACCTTTAAAATCAATTATGGCCGAATGACCCACATAGGGAATATCATTGCCATCTTTTCCAACCCTGTTTACACCTATCGTATAGCACAGATTTTCAATGGCACGTGCTTTAAGCAGTGTATCCCATGCGTTTACCCGTGCTGCAGGCCAGTTGGCAACATAGATCAACACATCATAATCCAGTACATTATTTCTGGACCACACCGGAAATCTGAGGTCATAACATACCAGCGGACAAATTTTCCAGCCTTTCCACTCTTCAATCAACCGTGAATTTCCGGGTGTATAAATTTGATGTTCATTGGCCATACGAAAAAGATGGCGTTTGTCGTATGATCTGATGAATCCATCCGGTTGTACCCACAACAATCGATTGAAATAATTTTCGTCTTCTTTAATGACAAGGCTACCCAGAACAAGAGCCTGTGTTTCTCTCGCCATTTTTCTCATCCATTGTGTTGAAGGGCCTTCAGGTTCTTCGGCAACGATTTTGGCATTCATGGTAAACCCGGTGCTGAACATTTCAGGAAGGACGATAACATCCATTTCACCTTTTATCTGATGAATCTTTTGCTCGAACATCGAGCAGTTCATTTCAGGTTCTTCCCAAAACAATTCAGATTGGATGATAGAGATGCTAAGATTCAGCATGAACTGCGAATCTACCAAATTGGTAAATCATTTAACCATTGTCGTCCTGCCCAAAGGAGGGTTCTCGTTGTATAACCCCAGAGTAAAAAGAAACAATGGTTATTTCTTATTATATGCTTCGACAAGCTCAGCATGAAAATCACAAATGTCGTCATGAGGTTCTCGCCTGCTTGCCGCAGGCAAGAAGGACGATCTTAAGCTGTTCGATTTGCCAGGTCAAGTCATTGCGAGGATGTCCCAAATTTATTGGGAATCCGAAGCTTGTCTGGCGACAGGCAGGCAATCTTTATTTATTGTAGTACAGCAAATTCAAAAAAACAGATTGCTTCGGCTTCCCTCCGGGAAACCTCGCAATGACTTTTCTTATTTAATGCTACGTAAAACCTCACCGGCTCTACGCATTGTATCCTCCCCTTTTGCAAAACAGAATCTCAGAAGCTTATGATCTGATCCGTCATTGTAAAATACAGAAACCGGTATGGAGGCCAACTTGTGTTTTCGGGTCATCCATTCGGCCATGTCGCAATCGTTCCGATCAGAAATGTTTTTGTAAGAGAGAAGTTGAAAATAGCTACCTAAGCAACCCATGGGTTCAAAGGCAGAGCCCTTAACCTGTTCCAGAAAAAAATCGCGCTTGGCCTGATAGAACTCGTATAAGTGCAAAAAGTTTTCCGGGTCACTCATGTACTCAGCAAGGGCTAACTGAACCGGTGTATTTACACTAAACGTAATAAACTGATGTGCCTTTCTGATTTCCTTCGAAATTGATTCGGGCGCAATCACATATCCTACTTTCCACCCCGTGGTATGAAACGTTTTACCAAATGAAAAAACAGCCAGACTTCTTTTGGCCAGTAAAGGAAATTTTAAAACACTGTTATGCACCTTTCCAAAGATGATGCGCTCATACACCTCATCACTCAGCACGATCAAATCATGTTCTTCTGCTATTTTTTCCAGTTTTCTCAAATCCTGTTCTTCCAGCACGACACCGCTTGGGTTGTGTGGCGTGTTGATCATAATCATACGCGTTCGCTCGGTGATTCTGGATTTCACTTCGCCCCAATCAATAGCAAAAGTTGGCGGAATAAGGTCAATATGAATGGGTACGCCTCCATTGAGCCGTACTGCCGGATCGTAACAATCATACGAGGGATCAAAAATGATGACTTCATCTCCGGCTCCAATAAGTCCGGCAATGGCAGCAAAGATGGCTTGCGTCCCTCCTGCTGTTACAGTTACTTCCGTTTCAGGATTCACATCCCGTCCATAGGTTGATTTCACTACTTCAGCAATCCGGTTTCTCAGCGCAGGCACACCGGGCATGGGCGCATACTGATTGTGTCCTTCACGCATATATTTATTGACCAGCTCAATCAAATTTTCTGAAACAGGGAAATCAGGAAATCCCTGAGAGAGATTGATGGCTCCTTCTTCGTTGGCCATTTTTGACATGACGGCAAAAATACTGGTACCGATTTCGGGAAGACGGGAAGTCAGATTCAAGATTTAAGATGTTAGATTTAAGAATTAAGATTTTATTTCTTCGGTGCCAAAATCTGGTAATCGATATCCACTACGCCCTTGCTGATGTCCGCCAGCTTTCCTTTTAGCATTCTTTTCTTTAAGGGAGTCAGGTAGTCGATAAACAATTTTCCTTCCAAATGATCATGTTCATGCTGAATGATCCGGGCTTTCATGCCTTCAAACTCCTCGATATGCTCTTTCCAATCGGCATCAAAATATTTCACCTTTACCTTTTCGGCTCTCCGCACTTTTTGGCGAATGCCCGGGATGCTCAAACATCCCTCTTCAAAGTCCCACGGTTCATCAAATTCATCAAGCAGGGTTGGATTTATAAATACCTGTTTGAACTTGAGCAATTCAGGTTCCTCCTCTAACGAAGAACCATCAACAACAAACAGTCTGATACTTTTGCCTATCTGAGGAGCTGCTAACCCAATACCGCTGGCCGCATACATGGTTTCGTACATGTCGGCTATGACCTGGCTGACGTCAGTACCCTTTTTAATATCCACCGCTCTTTTTCGCAGCACCGGATCGCCATACACTACTATCGGGTAAATCATGGATTAAAAAATGAACTGCAAATTTAAAAAATTATGACCGGCTTTGCAGCCAGGATTGTAAAATGAGTGTGGCGCTGATTTTATCCACATTACCTTTTACCTGCCGATCCTTCTTTTTCATTCCTCCGGCTATCATCGTTTGCTGTGCTAGCGAACTCGTGAATCGTTCATCCACGGTACTGATTTTTGTCGTGGGAAATTGCTTTTCAAATAACTCAATAAACTGGACAACCGCTCCGGCTATGGCGGATGGTTGATTATTAAGTTGCTTGGGCATGCCGATAATCACCTGGTCAATCTCTTCACTGCCTAAATATTTTTCAAAAAAGAAATCAGATTTCCCGTCTCAACCACGTCAAGCGGTGTGGCAATAATCTGCAAGGGATCGGTAACCGCTATACCTGTGCGCTTTGTACCATAGTCAATAGCGAGGATTCTTCCCATCAATACTGTTTCAATTCAATGCGACATAACCGCGCAAGATGTTGCGCACCTCATTTTCTAATTGCATGGCTTTTGGAAACAGAATCTCATTTTCAATTCGGGCATGGGTCTTTAGTGCCTTTTCGAAATCAGCAAGCTCAGAATAAATCACTTTGATGTGCAGCGGTGTTTTAGTATGAATTGCATAGCCATTGGTAATTTTTCTGACACCCTCCATTTCATCATCATGGGCTTCATGTTCAATCGCATACCGCTGCAGTGAATACTTCTCCATCAAAAAGTAAATTTCAGACAGATTACCATTTTGCGACTGACTTTATCCAGAGCATGGATGTAGACAAACAGTGAATCTTCCTCTTCATAAATGTGATGAATAAAATCTTCCAGAAACATTGGAAAGAAAGTTTTTAAATCGCGCTCGATGGATTCATAATCGGCATGATCCGCTTTAAAGTTATCGATCAGCCCTGCGATGTAGGGAAGTTTTCTTTTGATGAACAAAAAATGAGCATGCTTCAGGTACTCCATGATCAAGTCAATCGGATACGAAATCAACGGCAGATCTTCCTCCAAAAACATCGCAGCGGGCGATTCAAGTTCGCGAATGACGCGTTCAACACTCAGCTCCTTTTCTTTGCAAATCTGCTCTAAAGTTTTCTCCGGATATTCATAAAAACGGATTCCAAAATAATGCAGCACATAGGCCCGCACCTTATTCTGATTGACCAAATCCCCGATTTGCCGGTTATGAATTGAAACTTTATCCATTTACAACCTGTAAATATAGAGAGTACCTAAATGGTCGGCAAAAGGAATCCTTCTTTTATAGATCCGGCCTTAATAAAAGGGAAATGAAACTAACTTTACGTTCGTTTTCTGCGTTAATTAATTTTATTTGGCATTATGAGTGGACATAAAAATTCGAATTATCAGATCAGTCTTCCAATAATCCTATGCATAGGCCTGGCTGGTGGCGTGTTGCTGGGGTCAAGTTTTGGTACCGGAGGCGGTAAGAAAAGTTCAGGCAAAGACATTCAGAAACTTCGGGAAGTGGTAGGATTGATTGAAAGTGAATATGTCGATGAAACCGATACCGGGCCTTTGGTAGAGGAAGCCATAGAGCAGATGCTTTCGAAACTCGATCCGCATTCGGTTTACATTTCAGCGTCCGATCGGCAGGAAGTCAACGAAGATCTGCAAGGCAACTTTGAAGGCATTGGGATTGAGTTCAGTATTTTTCACGATACACTGGTGGTCGTCACACCCCTTAGTGGCGGACCCAGCGAAGCCGTTGGCTTACGCTCGGGCGATAAAATTGTGAAAGTAGATGATAAAAGCATTGGTGGTGTTGGACTCACTAATGCACAGGTGATGAAATACCTGAAAGGACCAAAGGGCACTGAGGTAAAAATCGAAGTGTTGCGTTCCTCGTCAAGTAGCCCGCTCAGTTTTACCATTATTCGTGACAAAATTCCTCAGTTTTCGGTTGATGCCTCATACATGATTGAGCCGGAGATCGGCTACATCAAGGTCAACCGGTTTTCACAAACCACGTATCAGGAATTTCACGATGCCCTGACCGGGTTAAAGAAGAAGGGAATGAAAAAACTTATTCTTGATCTGCAGGGCAACCCGGGTGGATTGATGAATCAGGCCATTGATATGACGGATGATTTTCTACCGGACAATCAGCGGATTGTTTTCACCCGGAGTCATGGCCAGAAGTACGACTCTGAAGCAAATTCTACGAAAGCCGGAGAATTTGAGCAGGGTGATCTCATCGTTTTAGTGAATGAAGGCAGCGCTTCCGCATCTGAGATTGTTGCTGGAGCACTTCAGGATAATGATCGCGCCCTTATTATTGGAAGACGATCTTATGGAAAAGGACTTGTCCAGTCTCCCTTTGAATTAAATGACGGATCACAAGTTCGCTTGACGATTTCACGTTACTACACACCCAGCGGACGTTCCATTCAAAAACCATACAACAACGGAGAAAATTATTCGGCTGACATCTCATCGCGGTATTCACATGGTGAATTCTTTCATGCCGACAGTATTCAGTTTAACGATTCACTAAAATACCAAACTGTAAATGGTCGCACCGTGTATGGTGGTGGAGGTATCATGCCGGACTACTTTGTACCGTTGGATACCCAACAGTTTTCTGCTTACCTCAACAAGCTTTATGTAGCCAACGCCATACGCGAATACACATTTAATTTTGCCGAAGATCAGAAAAGCAAATTGACTAACATGGGATTCGAAAAATTTGCCGATGAATTTACGGTTACCGATGCGATGCTCAATCAATTGGTGGAAACCGGTAAGCTGAATAAAGTCAATCCTGACTATGCGGATCTGAAAAAAATAAAACCGTATTTCAGATACATGTAAAATCTCTTATTGCCCGGCAGGTATGGGGAAATGACGGATATTTCCCTATCATCAATGAGACCAATGAGATTCTGAAACAGGCGGTAAAGATGTTTGACAGGATTCCTGAATTGAATCGGACAAAAATGTAAGGAGACTCTTGCCCTGCTGGTCAGCAAACTTGCGAGATGGATAACGCGACCCAAGTTTGTTTAATGTGACATCTTTTATAATACCTGTGACCGATGGATTTTTGTTAATTTTAGTCTTCAATTAAATCTCCAATAGTCATGTATTATCATCGATTAGGAAATATTCCCCACAAACGACACACCCAGTTTCGACAGCCCGATGGCAGTTTGTATAAAGAAGAGCTGGTGAGCTCGGAAGGGTTTTCCGGTATCTATTCCAATCTGTACCATATCAATGCTCCCACACGGATTAAAGCACTAAAAGACCCTATACCCTACGCGCCAAAGCGTACGGAGCAATATGGATTACGACAAACACATCTCAATACATCCAAAGTAACTTCTACCGGTGAAGATTTTCTTTCGGCACGCAAAGTCCTGCTTACCAACACAGATTGCTCCATTTCCATTTGCTCACCCAAGAAACGAAAAATGGATTACTTCTATAAAAATGCAGAGGGTGATGAAGTGATCTATATACACGATGGAAAAGGAAAACTGATTAGCTCGCTGGGCGTTATTGAAATTCAGAAAGGCGATTACGTAGTTATTCCACGTACCATTATTTATAAACTGGAATTTGAAGATGGACCATTACGGTTATTAATTGTCGAATCGGCCAGCCCTGTAGAAACCCCAAACCGATACCGTAGTGATTTGGGTCAACTCCTTGAACACGCTCCCTATTGTGAACGCGACATCAGGCCACCTGCTGAATTGATTACAGATTCGAACAAGGGGGAATTTTTAGTGCAAATAAAAAAACTCGGCCACCTGCACCCCTACATTTACGATTATCAGTCCGTTGGACATCGTGGGCTGGGATGGTTTTTTGTGGCCTTACGCTTTTTCGATTAATGACTTTGAGCCCATTACAGGGCGCATTCATCAGCCGCCACCGGTACACCAAACTTTTCAAGCTCGTAATTTTGTAATCTGCTCATTTGTACCACGCTTGTTTGATTACCATCTCTGGCCATACCTGCTCCTTACAACCATAGTAACATCGATAGTGATGAAGTACTGTACTATGCTGAAGGAAATTTCATGAGCCGTAGAGGGATTGATCGGGGATCTTTTACACTTCACCCGGGAGGGTTGCCTCACGGGCCTCATCCTGGTACTGTGGAAAAAAGTATTGGAGCAAAAGAGACACATGAACTCGCTGTAATGATTGATACTTTTAAACCATTGTACCTGACAACCGATGCAATGGAATTTCTGGATAAAGATTATCCGATGAGCTGGACAGACAGTGACCCAAAAGAGGGGTTTAACGAAATCAATACTCCCTAATATGGAAAAATTTGAAGTGCCCATTCAAATCCGCTGGGCAGATATTGATGCCAACGCCCATCTGCGGCATTCAGCATATTATGATTATGGTGCATCCATGCGGATGACAGCTCTACACAAACTCGGGATAACCTTGGAAAAATTAAAAGATGAGTGCCTTGGCCCAATACTTTTCAGGGAAGAGGCTTTGTTTCGAAAAGAAATAAAACTGGAAGATCATATTACAATTGATATACAGCTTGTCAAACTGAAGCCCAATGGGCAGCGCTGGAGTCTCCGGCATCATATTCGTAAATCGGATGGAACAGTGGCCGCGATCATCAATATTGATGGTGCGTGGATGGATATCCGAAAAAGGAAACTCGCGGAACCAAACGAGTACATGAAATCCATTTGGAATGATTGTCCGCGATCAGACGATTTTTCGGAACTATAATTGACCAGTTACTGTATAGTGATAGTCATAATTTTAAATTAAAACCTGTGAAAAAACTAATTACGATATTTGCCCTGTTCTTTTTGATTACATCTGCCAAAGCACAACTGCCGGAAAAAGCGGAAGACATCAGTCCTCTTTTGATCGGAGAAAAAATTCCGTCTGCATCAATCTCAACAATAGATGGAAAGATGATTGCAAGCACCGAACTGTTCAATGGTCAAAAGACCATCCTTATTTTTTATCGCGGGGGTTGGTGTCCGTATTGCAACACGCAATTAGGCCAGCTTCAATCCATTGAAGGAGATTTGATTAAAATGGGCTATCAAATCGTAGCGGTAAGTCCTGATACACCGGAGAAGCTCAGGGAAAGTCTGGAAAAAAATAAATTAACCTACACCTTGCTTGCCGATAATTCAGGATCGCTGGCCAAAGCCATGGGTATAGCATTCAAGGCGCCCGCCAACTATGAAAAGAGATTGAAGGCGATTCAAGGGGAAGAAGCTGAACTTCATCTTCCTGTTCCCAGTGTATTTATTGTAGGAAAAGAAGGAGATATACTTTTTGAATACATTAATCCGAATTATAAAGTAAGGATTAGTAGTAATTTACTGCTGACTGCAGCCGCGGCTGTTGGAAATTAGGCTTTTTGAGTTTTCTGTTGCCTTCCAAAGAAAAAGTAAGCAAGACAGCCAAACACATTAAATAATACCACAGCAACAATCCATAGTATCTTATCGGTTGTGTTTCTGAACTTACTGAAAATGATATCGCTCAGCGCAAAGGCCATCATTACCACACCTACAACCAGAATGGCATATTCTTGCGGGCCCGGAAATCCAAATACGAAAATCATAGCATGAACTTTTAGTATTACTCGAAGATAATTATCGGCCATTTAAAATCCAATCTTCAATGATTGACGGGTAGTGTTTGTACTCTAATTCATGAATCTTTTGAGCTATTTGCTCCGGGGTATCACCGGGGAAAACTATGCACTTAGCCTGAAATAAGACCATTCCTTTATCGTATTCCGCGTTCACCTGGTGTATGGTAATTCCGGACTCCTTATCTCCGGATGCCTTTACCGCCTCGTGAACTTTCATTCCATACATTCCTTTGCCTCCATACTTAGGCAATAAAGCGGGATGTATATTGATGATATGGTCAGAAAACTGATTTATCAAACTCTCCGGGATAAGCCATAGAAATCCTGCCAGAACGATGTGCGTGATGTTTGATTCCTGAAGCCATCTGCTAACCTCTCCTCCCTCGAACTGCTGCCGACTGAAAATCCTGGTTGGTACATTAAATTTCTTTGCCCGCTCAAGAACAAAAGCCGATGACTTGTTACAGAGCAACAATGAAACTTCTATTTGATCATGATTTCTAAAAAAGCTCATGATCTTCTCCGCATTTGTTCCGCTGCCGGAGGCCAAAATGGCAATCTTAAACTTGTTCACGACAATAACGGTTTATCGACCAGGATCATGCTGAAAATTCCCAATACCATGATGATTTTACAAAAAATGCTAAGTCTGGAAAAATCCTTCCGTGTGTCTGCACGAATCAGTTGCCACAGCAATCCTAAAAAAGGAATGAATAAAAAAATTCCAAAATAATAAATTGGCAGCGTTAATAATTCATGAAAGAGAATAACTACAATAGAAAATAAAATCATAATTAAATAAATCAATACTTTGGTTCTCCGAATTCCCCAGATGATCGGCAACGTTTCACAGCCAAATGTGTTATCACCTTTAAGGTCTTCAATGTCCTTGATGATTTCCCGGATCAGCGTAATTGAAAAAGCAAACAACGCATACACAAAAATCATGGGATCATTGGCATGGTACAGCAAGTCTACAACTACAATAGACAGGCCGGTAAGCACAGCCACTGTAAAATTTCCTATAAAGGGCTGTCTTTTTAAATTATTAGAATACCACCAAAGCAGAAATGCCGACAAATAATTAACCACACCAATTTGCCACGAAAGAAAAAATCCAATGACCACACCAGCAATAGAAATAGTGCTATGAAAAATAACGCGTATCTTCTGGCCAATGTCTTCCCAATGACCACTTCATTTGGTTTGTTGATCAAATCGATCTTTACATCGTAGTAGTCATTGATGATGTAGCCCGCAGCGGCAATCATCACGGTGGATAACGATAAGAAAAAAAGGTTTATATCAATTAAAGTAGCAGGACTGAGTAAAAAGTAAGCGGTAAAATACTGAGCCAGAACAATGATTAATAAATTCCAAAATCGGGTAATCCGAATCAACCCAGTAATAGAGACCCCTTTCTGCATGCGTAAAACTACACAGAGTTTTCGTAACGGAATTCAGGTCAAAATCGGAAGGACACCATAGCCATAGCATGAAAACCTGCCTGTGGATAATAATAGTTTTGACGGATTTCTTCACCGCCTCCCCTATACCCCCACGTATATCCGTTTGACGAAAACGCCTCATCGAAAAC
>JAAUQD010000020.1 GCA_012032815.1 Flammeovirgaceae bacterium | reverse complement strand
AAGGCGGAATTCATCAAAGAGAACTGGATGGATGATATCAAGGCACAAATTATTTTGGGAAATACCTACCACCTTTACCTTCGCCCGGGAACAGAATTGCTGGAAAAAGTAGGCGGGTTGCATTCATTCATCGGTTGGAAGAAACCTATTCTAACCGATAGTGGTGGCTACCAGGTATACTCGTTATCCGAAAATCGAAAAATAAAAAAAGAAGGTGTCACCTTTAAATCGCATATTGATGGAGGAAAGCATTTTTTCAGCCCGGAAATAGTAATAGAAATTCAACGATCTATTGGCGCTGATATTATCATGGCTTTTGATGAATGTACTCCTTACCCGTGTGAATATGATTATGCAAAAAATCAATGAACCTTACTCACGACTGGCTGGGTCGGTGCATTAACCACTTTGAAAAGACGCCATTAAAATATGATTACCATCAATCCCTGTTTCCAATTGTTCAGGGAAGTGTTTTTGCAGATCTCCGGAAGGAGTCAGCAGCATTTATTACTGATCAGGGACAGGATGGGAATGCTATTGGCGGCTTGTCTGTTGGAGAGCCTCATGAGCAAATGTATGAGATGACAGAGCTTGTCTGTGATCTATTACCAAAAGACAAACCCCGCTACCTCATGGGTGTAGGCACACCCGAAAATATATTGGAGTGCATTGCTTTGGGAATTGATATGTTTGATTGTGTTATGCCAACACGAAATGCGCGCAATGGTATGTTGTTTACAACAGAAGGCATAATCAACATTCGAAATGAAAAATGGAAGAATGACTTCAGTCCTCTTGATGCGGGATTGAATGAATACGCGAGCACATTCTACACCAAGGCCTATTTACGTCATCTGATTATCTCCAAGGAAATATTAGGCGCGCAAATTGCTTCCATTCAAAACCTGACGTTTTATCTTTGGCTGGTACATGAAGCCAGGGAGAAAATTGAAGCTGGTGATTTTATGGCATGGAAAAAGAAAATGGTAGAAATCGTTTCAAGAAGATTGTAGAAGACTGATGAAAATACTAGACCGTTATATCATCAAGAAAATACTTTTCACCTATCTCTTTGTAGCATTGATACTGGTGCTCATTATTTCTGTGATTGACATGACGGAGAAGATGGATAAATTCTCCGCCAATAATCTTAGCGTGATGCAGATTGCAGGCTATTACATGGATTTCATTCCATGGATAACGGGAATGATTACTCCCATCACGGTATTCATAGCCATCGTTTATGTGACCTCCCGACTTGCCAGTCATACTGAAATCGTTGCTATGCTTAGCAGCGGTATAAGTTTCATGCGTTTGCTTTTTCCATATTTCCTTGGATCGTTAATCATTGCCAGTCTTACCTTTTATTTTAACGGGTGGGTTATTCCAAAATCAAATCGTGAACGGTTGGCGTTTGAACTTCAGTACTTTCAGAATAAATATTATTTTGAAAAAAGGAATTTTCACATTCAGGTGGCTCCTGATGTTTATCTCTACATTCAGAATTACAACAACCAGTCAAACATCGGATACCAGTTTACGCTTGAAAAATTCAATGAGAACCGGATGATCGAAAAACTCAGCGCTGACAACATTCAATGGGATTCGCTGAAAAATACCTGGACCCTTACGTATTGGAAAAGGAAAAGGGTTGAAGATATTTTTATAGAAGCGCGAAGTGAAATCGACACTATTCTTACTTCCGGTATGACGCTGGATACTTTATTGGCCATTTCACCAAAAGATTTTGAAAATGATAAGCGCAAATATGACGGTATGACCATCCCGGAACTTGATGAACACATCGCAAAATTAAAATTCAGAGGAGCCACAGGTGCGGAATTTTATGAAGTTGAAAAATATACGCGGTACTCCGCACCATTCACAATTTTTGTACTGGTATTCATGGGCATAATCGTTTCATCCAGAAAAAGCCGCGGTGGCACCGGATTTCAGATTGCACTGGGCTTTTTGCTTTCTTTTGTCTTCATTCTTTTCTTCACCATGTCCAGAACATTTGCTGAAGCCGGCTCATTATCTCCATGGGTTGCCGCCTGGATTCCTAACGCTACCTTTGCCATTCTTACTCTTGTGATGTACCGCTTTGTACCAAGATGAGCCTGACCAGGTCCTATCTGCGTCTCCATTTTATAGTCTTTCTGTGGGGATTCACCGCCATACTCGGGTTGTTGATCAGCATTCCTGCTGTAGAAATGGTTTTCTTGCGAACCCTTCTGGCTGCCGGTGGGCTCGGCATTTTGCTTTTAGTCACACACCGTCCGTTTAAACTCGCAACAACAGATTACCTTCCGGTAATTCTAACAGGATTTATTATTTCAGCACACTGGATTACTTTTTTTGAATCAGCCAGACTTTCCAACGCGTCCGTTAGCCTGGTGGGTTTTGCCACTAACTCTCTTTGGGCAGCCCTACTTGAGCCCTGGATTAAAAAACGGAAGATAAAATGGTTTGAAGTCGCTCTTGGATTCATGGTTATCATCGGATTGTATATCATTTTTTCATTTGATTTTCAATATAAAGCAGGATTGTTGTTAGGAGTTATATCAGGACTTCTTATTGCCATCTTCTCGGTACTTAATTCCGGGTTTGTTCAACGGATTGATCCGTTTACCATTACGTTTTATGAAATGATTGGGGCCACACTTTGCACCGCTTTATTTTTTCCTGTCTATTTAAATCTATGGGCCATTCAAGGTGAATTAAATTTTGATGCTACATCCATGGATTGGATGTATATAGCAATACTCGCCATTGTGTGCACGGTTTATGCGTATTCGGTTGCCGTAGATTTATTGAAACAACTTTCTGTTTTTATACTTCAATTAACATTTAATCTTGAACCGCTCTACGGTATTGGAATGGCTGTGCTCATTCTGGGTGAAAGTGAGAAAATGCATTTCAATTTTTATATCGGTACATTAGTCATCCTTTCGGCCGTATTATCGTATCCGCTTTTAAAAAGAAAATTCGAACCTCAGAGCTTTCCAGCCCAGTAATTACATCCTGGAAATTCCTTTTCCAAATCAATTTGTGAAGTGAAAATTCCATAGAGGGATGAACCTGAACCACTCATGCTCGCATAAACTGCGCCTTTAAGATAAAGTCTATCTTTAATCTTTTTAAGTTCTGGATATTTTTGAAAAATGGGTTCTTCAAAATTATTTACAAGTTCTTTTTTCCATGATGTAATGGGAATTTCCCTGATAATATTACGAATTGAAGTGCCGGGCTTTGAAGGAGTAATTAATCCATATGCTTCAGATGAAGAAATATGGAGTGGAGGCTTGATAATAACCAGATAAAAGTTCTTGAGGTTGATATCGATTCTAGTGAGTAGATCTCCTTTACCTGTCCCAATTTTTGGAGAATCTTCCAGAAAAAAAGCGCAATCACTTCCCAGTCTTCCGGCATAGCTTATCATTTCCTCTGATGTGCAGCTAAGGTCAAAAACTGAATTCAATATTCGCAAGCAAAAACTAGCGTCAGACGAACCTCCGCCCAGTCCGGCACCTGAAGGTATAATCTTATGAAGATGGATAGCGATTGGTGATAGGTTGTGGTTTTTTTGAATTTCACGATAGGCTTTTACACACAAGTTGTCTTCCGGATTGCCCGGAATGATTTCCCCACTTGAGGTAAATGAAAATTTTTCTGCCGGCACAACTTCCAATACATCTGACCATGGAACCGGGTAATAACAAGTTTCTATCTGATGATACCCGTCAGGCAACCGATCTATAATATGCAATCCCAGATTTATCTTACAGTGAGGAAAGCGATCATGATTTATCGGATTGCGGATCGCACTTGAAAAAAATTATTTAGTCAATCGTCCGATCAAATCTTCAGTTATGCCTGTGCTGGAAAAGCCACCATCATGCATCAGGTTTTGCATCGTTACCATTCTGCTATAATCAGAAAACATAAGTATAATATAATTGGCACAATCTTCGGCCGTTGCATTACCTAGAGGCGACATCATTTGAGCATAGTCATAAAACACATCAAAGCCGGTTATACCTGCACCTGCTGTTGTTTTTGTTGGCGACTGCGAAATTGTATTTACTCTTACTTTTTTAAGTTTTCCATATCGGTAACCATAGCTCCGGGCGATGGATTCGAGAAGGGCCTTGGCTTGTGCCATATCTGAATAATCAGGAAACGTACGCTGAGCCGCGATATAAGATAACGCAAGAATGGATCCCCACTCGTTCATAGCATCAAGCTTCTCGGCAGTTTGTAATACTTTATGAAACGATAGCCCTGAGATATCCAGGGTTTTTTGAAACCAGTCATAATTCAAATCCCCATATCCTTTATCCTTCCTCACATTTGGGCTCATGCCTATAGAGTGAAGCACAAAATCAAGTTTGCCACCCAATACCTCCATCGACTTGGTATATAAATTAGTTAGATCCTGTTCTGAAGTCGCATCGGCAGGAATTACTTCTGTTTTACACTTTGCCGCCAAGTCATTGATTTTACCCATTCGCAGTGCAATGGGTGCATTACTCAGTGTGAATTTTCCACCTTCTTCAAAAACACGTTCTGCTGTCTTCCACGCTATTGAGTTTTCGTCAAGTGCGCCAAAAATTATTCCGCGTTTTCCTTTTAGTAATTGATTAGTCATACCGATTCAATTTGGTAAATATTACGTGTACAATAATACAAATTACCAGATACAGCCGCTATTTTT
Organism: Flammeovirgaceae bacterium; assembly: GCA_012032815.1. Taxonomy (GTDB): domain Bacteria; phylum Bacteroidota; class Bacteroidia; order Cytophagales; family Cyclobacteriaceae; genus ELB16-189. Next base: position 23,599 of record JAAUQD010000020.1, on the reverse strand, counting down.
GAGTTTATGAATCATTCCCCCTCCCAACCTATAGGAATATTTGATAGTGGTATCGGAGGGCTGACCGTTGCTCACGCCATTCGATCCCTTTTACCATCCGAGGATATAATTTACTTTGGTGATACAGCACATCTGCCATACGGTGATAAATCTGAAGCGGCTATTCAGGCATATTCAATTAAGATCACTGATGTCCTTTTAAAGAAGGGATGTAAAGTAATTGTCATTGCGTGCAACTCGGCCAGTTCTGCTGCCTACGAATTATTAAAAGAATATGTACGGAAAGATGCCCACATTATCAACGTTATCGATCCCATGGTTGATTTTGTCAATGAATCATTCAAAGGAAAATCGATAGGTCTCATCGGAACAAAACGCACTGTACAGTCAGGAGTATATGATCGAAAAATAACAGAATTAAAAGCATCCATTACGCTGAAGACACTTGCCACTCCCTTGCTGGCACCAATGATTGAAGAAGGATTTTTTAACAATCAGATCAGCCACGAAATTATTTCACAATATCTATCTGATGAATCGTTGAGTGGAATTGAAGGACTAATCCTTGCATGCACTCACTATCCTCTCATTAAAAAAGAGATATCAACCTTCTATCAGAATGCATATCCCATTCTTGATTCCAGCGAAGTGGTGGCCGTGGCTTTGAAGAAATACCTCGAAATCAACAGGCTGGAGAATCCAAACGGCACCCCTTCTCATCATTTTTTTGTGTCTGATTTTACCCAATCCTTCGAGTCCTCAACGCGCTTATTCTTTCGGGAATTAGTCCATTTGGAGACCCACCGCCTTTGGAATTGACTAATAACCCCCTTCTTGTGCATGTATTATTTTGAGACACTTTTCGTTTTTTACTGTCTCATTTGTAGCCAATTTTGATCAACCCTTAAGTTCAATAGAGGCATTAACTTTAGGATCAATCACTTAGACTATAACTTTAAGAATCTTTACTACTTATTGTAAAATTTTTTGGACTCAAGACGCCTGATTTTTTGGTTTTTTATAACTCTTTCAATTCAAAGTGTGCAGGTAAGTCATGCCCAAAACACAGACAGCTTAACCCGAGAACTTCTTAAACCACTCACCGATTCCGCAAGAATAACGATCCTTGATACCCTGGCCGATCTTTCCATTTCAGTCGATATCAATCAGGCTAAGGTATATGCCGATCAGATAATCGCTATTGCCGAACAGAACAACTTAAGCTGGGCACTCACAAAAGGGTATGGTCAGTTGGGCCTGATCCACTCTATTCGTGGAGATTACTTATCAGCATCAAAATATGATAACCTGCATTTGCAACATGTAATGGCTTTAAAAGATAGTTTGCAAATTACTGTCGCCCTGACAAACCTGGGCGATGATTATCTGCGACTTGGAGAGTATGAAGAGGCCTATTTCAATTTTATTAACGCCTATAAATTTGCAAGAATCAGGAAAGACTCCAGCAAGCTGGATATTGCCATACTCAATCTTGGATCTGTTTTTAAGGGACTTGAGCAATATGACCTTGCTCTCAATCATATTGAAATCAGTAAGAAGATCAACGAAAAACGAAAACGACAAATATGGGTATGCTCATTCTTTGGATGAGCTCGGAGATGTCTATTTACGAACGAAAAATTATGAGCTTGCCGAAGAAGCTCTTCTTAAATCTTTTGAGATTACTAAGGATCATGAGGTTCACGCCCTAAAGGTTCTTACCCCATTGAAAATAGCCAGGCTTTACCAGGAAACCAATCAAGCTGACCTTTCCATGGCTTATCTTGACACGGCTGAATTCTATTGTACTACATATAATAATGAACTTGGAAAAACCCAGGTGAATTTAGGTCGGAGTCGGGTATACCTTTCCCTGAAAAATACGATGAGGCAAAGACACTAATTTTCCAGAGTCTTGCCGGAGCCCGATCGCTGAATGCCCGGATTCAAGAAATCGAAAGTAACTTATTATTATCCGAATTGTATGAACAGATTGGTGACACTAAAAATGCACTACATTATTTAAAAGCGTACAAATCCCTTCGCGACTCCTTGTATAACCAAAAAATGGTGGGCAAACTATATCAGGATCAACTGAGTTTTCGGGAAGAACTTAAGGACACTCAAATTGCTTTCTTAAACAGAGAACGAATGCAGCAAGAAAGCGAAATTAAAAGACGGGAGATCATTAATAATATTCTCGTAGTTCTTGTGGCCTTAACGATTGTCCTTCTCTTTACCGTATACCGCAGCGGGCAGCGGAGAAAAAGAATTAACAGATTACTAACCGAGCACCAGGAAGAGCTCAAATTGCAAAGTAAAGAGCTTAAACAACTGAATCAGGTAAAAGATAAATTTCTTTCAATTGTCTCTCATGATTTGCGGGCCCCATTAAATTCATTGAGCTCTATACTGGATTTGATGGACAGAAAACATATCACTCCGGAAGAATTTGATCAGCTGAACAAAGAATTACGCCTCCAATTCAATCACACAAAATCATTGATGAACAATCTGCTGGACTGGGCATTGCTGCAGATGGAAAAACTAAAAATCAACGTTGAGTCAATTGACTTGCATCGTCATGTAGAGGAAAACCTGCTCTTGCTTCGATCACTTCACTTAAAAGATATTGAAATAAAAAATCAGATACCCACAGATTTAAAGGCAATGGCTGATGCCAATATGCTAAACCTCATTTTGCGCAATCTGGTCATGAACAGTATTAAGTTTACAAAACCGGGAGGCACCATTACAATTTCTGCCACCCCAAACCAAACCGAAATTGTAATTTCCGTTGCAGATAATGGTGTAGGTATTGACGAGCAAATTCAAAAAATGTTGTTTGAAAAGACATCTACCTTTACCACTGTGGGTACATCCAATGAGCGAGGTACCGGTCTGGGTTTGATCCTTTGCAAGGAATTTATAGAGAAGCATGGCGGCAGAATATGGCTTGAAAGCGAAGCCGGAAAGGGCAGTACTTTCTTCTTCACCCTCGACAAACCTTCATAAATCATTATTACTCACATTCTGGTTGATGGGCTGAATTAATAGGGCTACCTTTGCCCATATTTTCAGCGAATGAGTGATCAAATACTTCATGAGTGTGGCATCGCGTTAATCCGCCTCCGAAAGCCAATTTCCTATTACATTCAGAAATACAGCCCAACCTATGCGCTGAATAAGATGTACATCCTAATGGAAAAGCAGCATAACCGGGGCCAGGATGGAGCTGGTGTGGCTAACATTAAGATAGATCAGAAACCGGGATTTCGCTACATCAGCCGCTACAGATCCATGAAATCAGAGCCGGTAGCGGACTTATTCAGAAAGATCAGCGGAAAGTTCAAAAAAGCAGGAGTTGACGAGGGTAAACATTGGGATGATGAACAATGGCTTAAAGAAAAGGTAGCCTTTACCGGTGAACTTTGGCTGGGGCACCTCCGGTATGGTACTCATGGAAAAAATAGTATTGAAAATGTTCATCCCTTCCTTAGACAAAATAACTGGCGAAGCAGAAATCTTGTAATGGCGGGTAATTTCAACCTGACCAATGTGGACGAATTATTTAACATTCTGCTTGACATAGGTCAACATCCAAAGGATAAAGTGGATACGGTAACCGTCATGGAAAAAATTGGTCACTTTCTGGACGAAGAAGTTCAGTCGCTGTTTGATAAGTATAATGAGAGTCACTCTAATCGTGAAATTTCTGATTTGATTGAAAATGAAATTGATCTCCAACGTGTTTTGAAACGCGCTTGTAAGGATTTTGATGGTGGCTATACAATGGCAGGACTAACAGGATCGGGCTCGGCTTTTGTGGCGCGCGATCCATCGGGCATCCGACCTGCCTATTATTACGCTGACGATGAGGTTGTCGTGGTGGCATCTGAAAAGCCAGCCATTAAAACAGCTTTTAACGTTGATTACAATCAGATTGAAGAAATTGATCCGGGAAATGCACTAATCATTAATAAAAGCGGGGACTACGCGCAGTACCCGATCGTTCGGTCAAAAGAAAAAAATACTTGTCAGTTTTGAGAGAATTTATTTCTCGCGGGGCACTGATCCGGAAATTTATAAGGAGCGTAAAGAACTTGGGAAGCTTCTGGTGCCTCAAATTCTAAAATCAATAAACTTCGATCTTAAGAACACAATTTTCTCATATATCCCGAATACGGCCGAGACTTGCTTCATGGGAATTGTGTCGGGCCTTGAAGATTACATGATCCGAAGACAGAAGGATGTAATTATTGATGGAAAACCTTCGGTTGATTCAGTTGATGATATTTTGTCCTTTAGACCCCGAATCGAAAAAATTGTATTGAAAGATGTGAAACACCGAACATTCATAACTGATGATATGCAGCGTGATGAACTGGTGGCTCACGTTTATGATACCACCTATGAAGTCGTGAAGAAAGAGAAGGATACGTTGGTTGTTGTTGATGATTCAATTGTCAGAGGTACTACGCTGGAGAAGAGTATTTTAAAAATGCTGGATCGCCTTAACCCCAAGAAGATTGTAATCGTCTCATCAGCACCCCAAATCCGCTTTCCAGATTGTTATGGAATTGATATGAGCCGTATGGGTGATTTTGTCGCGTTCAGGGCTATCATCGATCTAATTAAAGAACATGGAAAAGAACATCTGCTAGGGGAAGTGTACGAGGCATGTGTTCAGGCTGAAAGCATTAAAGAAGATGTAAATCATGTAAAAAAATTATATGAACAGTTTTCTTATGAAGAGGTCTCAGATAAGATTTCAGAAATAGTGAAGCCTCATGATATGAAAGCTGAAGTACAGGTAATTTATCAAACTGTCGAACAATTGCACCGGGCCATTCCACTTCACAGCGGAGACTGGTACTTTACTGGCGACTATCCAACTCCGGGTGGAATGCGTGTTGCAAATCGGGCATACATCAATTTTATGGAGGGCAAGTTAGTCCGTGCGTACTGATTAATCTAGGGCACGTAAAAATCAAATTCAATTTCATTCATGCACTTGAAATGTCCTTTAGGGCATTTTTGATATCCAATTTTTGAGCAGGGGCGACATGAGAGTTTATTGTTTTCGAGCACATGAAATTTGGTACGATAAGGGTACATTCCAAACAACGGAATTGTGTTTCCCCATATTGAGAAAATCTCTTTCTTAAATGCCGCCCCAATGTGCATCAGTCCTGTATCATGGGTAAATAAACACTCCGCTTGTTTTACAAGACTTGCCGATTGATTGAGATTATATTTACCACAGGCATTGTAGATTATTGTTTTCTTATTAAGTCTTGAAAGTCCTTCTTCAGTATGTGCGTCTACAGGTTTAAAAAAATTCTGAATTCGGTTGCCTACTTCTGCATCTTCCTTGCCACCCAATAAAACAATGGGCTTATTTATTTTATCACAGAGTTCAATCATGCGGTCTATTGGAAGTTTTTTTGTGCTATGCTGTGCACCCAGCGCATAGGCAACAAATCCCTGCTGATGGGTAAGAGGCAGTTGATCCAATGGCACTACATCTTTATCAGGAATAAAATAGTCAAGTCCAAGCGTATCATTTTTTATACCCAGGCTTTCGACAGTCTTTAAATACCGATCTACGATATGCACGGAAGGGAGTTTGTTAATCTTGAGGTTCACCATCAACCATTTTTCATAGTTAATTTTATCAAAACTGAATGACTTCACTCCTAAAGCGCTTTTTATAAGAAACGTTCTCAAATTGTGGTGCAAGTCAATGACGTAGTCAAACTTTTCTTTCTTAAGCCCTGCAATGAGCTTTTGAATACTGTCTTCGAGAAAGTGCATCCTGTCGATGTACGGATTCTCTTCAAGTATCGACTTAAATTGGATCTTGGTGGCATAATGAATTTCAACATTCTCAAGTTGAGTTTTCAATGTTCGTATAACCGGTGTGGTCAGCACAATGTCTCCAATGGATGAAAACCGGATGACTAAAATTTTTGCTTGAGCTTTCACGTGCCTAATATCTTCACCAATTCTGCGGTACAATATTCTATATTTATCAACATTCTTAAAGAAACGAAATGTAATTGTTATTTTTATATCCGATCTATTGAAATTAAATAAACTGAGGCATTATGAATTATTGGCTATTAAAAACAGAGCCGAATACGTTTGGATGGAATGATCTCGTCAAGGAGAAAAAATCGGTATGGGATGGTGTAAGAAACTTTCAAGCACGAAAAAATCTAAAATCGATGAGCGTAGGCGATCTTGCATTTATTTACCACACGGGTGATGAAAAATCGGTTGTAGGCATTGCTAAGGTAATTAAGGCACCATACCCCGAACCCAAAGATAAAAACTGGATTGCCGTGGATATTTCGCCATCCAAAAAATTGAAAAATCCGGTTTCATTGGCAGAAGTGAAAGCAACAAAGAAGCTTGAAAAAATGGTATTGGTGAGAGTTTCCAGGCTCTCTGTTCAGCCGGTATCAAAAAGCGAATTTGAAAGTGTAATTTCTATGAGTGAGAAAACCAGATGATGTACAAAATTCTTTTTTTGCTTTGTATGTGCTTACCAATTTTTTCGTTTGGACAACTAAAACAAGTAGCCCGGTTTGAAAACAAGCAAAAAGAATCTGAACAAACTTATCTGGTTATTTCAATGAAGAAAGAAGGGCTTGGTTTGTTTAGAGCTCTGGATCGATACGAGGAAGGAAAGCGAATTTGGGAATTGGTTATTCTTGACTCCAATTTGCAGGAGAAATCAAAAACTGAACTTCAACTTGAAACAAACCATAATTTTATCGGATATGAGCACTACGAAAATCATTTTTATTTTCTTTTTCGAATTGGTGAAACCGATGGAGGCGATATCCATCTGGTAAAGGTAAATATTGAAAATATTGAAATTACCAGGTTCGATATAAAACATAATTTCAAATTCAGACTGACGCATTTTTGCGTAGCGGGAGGCAATGTGGTTATAGGTGGATATGTATCAAGTGAACCCGCAATTCTTTTGTTTGACCCTTCGGCCGATCAATTAAAGATTCTACCCGGTTTTTTTGTAACCGACACAGAGTTACTCGATCTCCGTACTAACCAAAACGGCACATTTAATACCCTTACCATTGAAAGAGGCTCCAAGGACAGTAAACGATTAGCTTTTAAAACATTTACATCGAGAGGTGAGATATTACTGGATGATATCATCATTATCCCATCCGACAAAACTATTCTATCCGGTCTCACCAGTTCATTAATTAGAGATGAGTTAATCCTCGTGGGGTCGTATGGTATTGGGAATTCAAAATTAGCATCCGGAATTTATTCGATTATGGTTGATCCATTTACCAGTCAGCCGATTCAGTTTTATGATTTTAGTCAGTTGGAAAATTTTTTCAATTACCTGAGCCCTAAGAAAGCAAAAAAAATAAAAGAAAAAGCAGAGCATAACCGATTGACTGGCAAAGCACCTTCCTATAAGACCAATTTAATTCCGATTAAAATTGAGGAGACAAGCGAAGGGTTTCTATTCCTGAATGAAATATATCATGCCACCAGTCAGGAAGTTAATCCAACCAGAAGAGACAGGTACGGCTCGCCTTATGGCAGCCATTACCCTTTTTATCCGGGAACCTATGCCGATCGTTATCAAAGTCCCTTTTACAACAATTCTGTTTATTCACCCTACAACTCACCTCCCAGTGGCACTATTCGCATGATCGAATCGATTGTCATGAAATTTTCTCCCCAAGGAGAATTGCACTGGGATGAAGCGCTGGAGTTAGTAGATATTAAGAGGGATTTCATGGAGCAATCATCCGATATTACAGCACAACCACCGACCATTCTGGCATATAAGAATAAAGACAAAGTATTCTATAAGACAGCAGGACAAGATACAAACGCTGTTGATACGCTTGCTATTCGGGGCTCTGAAGAATTTGACATAGTACGGAATGATAGCGAAGAAGAAGGGTTACTTCGTCATTGGTTTGATGGCAATTTTTATGTTTGGGGCTATCAGAATTTACGCAATTATTCATTAGAGGAAAGAAATCGGTTCGTATTCTACATTGTCAAGTTAAGCTTTGAGTAAGCATTCGTTAATTTTCCTGTTTTTTTTAACGATCACCAATTTTTGCCATGCACAATTGGTGCAATCAGTACGATACGAAATTCCGTTGAGTAAGGAAGATCATTCGTATTATCAAATCGAATCGTTACAGGAAAACGGACTGATTCTACATAGGCGAATTAACGGAATAGAGGAAGACCAAATGGAATTTATCCGGCTTGATACAGCCTTTCAGGAATTATGGAAAGGTTACCTTACGTATGAAAATCCATAATCCTGGTCAACGTTGAGGTCCGGGCCAATCATCTTTTTTATTGTTTAAGGATTTCTCAAAAGGCACGTCTGCTTTCCTTATTACCGTTATACAAGTTAGTGATGGAAGTTTCGGAAAATTTGATGTAATAACTCCATTTCCATTCAACTCCTCAATTTTCAAAGTTTTAAATAATTCAGTATTAATTGGCGGATACTATAACTCAAGACCCCTGGTTCTTCATTTTGATTTGAGCTCTAAGCAATCCAAAATCATTCCTGGCTTTTTTAATGATCCCGGAGAAATCACTCAAATATTAACTCATCCGGATGGGGCTTTTGAAGTGTTGATCAGTTCCAAAAACAAGGATCGAAAAAAAGCGGTATGGATCAGGCGATACAGCAACGAAGGTGATCTCCTTTCTACAACCATACTCCATCCGAAAGACAACCTTAATTTCATTTATGGAGTGTCATCCAGGCTTTCAGACGGAACACAAATTGTAAGCGGTATGTATGGCCGCAATAAGGAATATTCCCGCGGTGTTTTCATTTCCAAAATCCTGGATGAGGATACCCATGAAACTTCATATTATAGTTTTGCGGATCTCAATCGGTTCTTTAACTATATGAAAGCAAAAAAAGAGGCCAGAATAAAAGGACGAATAGCCAGGAGAAAAGTAAAGGGAAAAAAAGTGAGACTTAGTTACAAGCTCATGATCCATGATTTGATTCCTGATAAAGACCAATACATTTTAGTTGGTGAGGCTTATTACCCTCATTACACGACTTATACAGGATCGACTCAATTTATCAGTACGACTTATGTGCCTGGTTCACGGATGGTCTTTGACGGCTACATCTATACTCATGCTGTCGTTATTGGCATAAGTAAAAACGGGAAACTCTTATGGGACAATAGTTTTGAGATCAATGATATCAAAACATTCAACCTGCAACAATATGTAAATATTAAACCCGAAAAGGACAAAGTGTTCCTCTTTTACATACACAATAATATTATTAGAACGAAGATTATTCAGAATCAGGACATAATTGAGAATAAATCGTATGAAGCCATAAAATTAAAGTACCCGGAGGATCAAATTGTCACCCAAATCAGTGAACTCAATAAACTCGACCATTGGCATGGTGAGTACTTTTATGCCTATGGAGTTCAGCAAGTTCAAAATTTGTCTGAAGCCAATGTGGATATTGTTCGAAAAGTTTTTTTTATCAACAAGATTACCTACAAATAATTGTTCGGCAGTTTTATTTATCTTCGCGCAGGCGTATGCAGAAAAAGCTCCTTCTCGATTCAGACCTGCTAGATATCACGTTAGATCGCCTTTGCCAGCAACTTATTGAAAATCATGATCTTTTTCAGGACACTGCAATCTTGGGCTTGCAGCCACGGGGTATTTATCTGGCAGAATGGATTCACCAAAAATTATGTAAACAGTTAAAAACCCAAATTCCATTGGGTTATCTGGATGCCACTTTTCATAGAGATGATTTCAGGCGAAGAGACACCCCCGCAAAGGCCTATGAAACAAAGGTGCCCTTCATCATTGAAGGTAAAAAAGTCATATTGGTAGACGATGTTCTATACACCGGAAGGACAGTGCGCGCGTCACTGGACGCCATGATTGCTTTTGGACGGCCCAGAAAGGTAGAACTTCTGGTTCTGGTCGATCGGAAGCAGACCCGTGATTTGCCGATTGAGGCAGATTATGTAGGTAAGTATGTTGACACCATTGATTCTCAACGGATTTTGGTGGAGCTTGAAGTACAAGGAGCTAAACAAAATAGAATTTGGTTGATTAATAAAGATTAACATGTCAAAGCTGAGTCAAAAGCATTTGCTGGGAATAAAGAATATTACAAAGGCAGATATTGAATTAATTTTTGAAACAGCTCAAAATTTTAAAGATGTTATCAACCGTCCTATTAAAAAAGTACCCTCTTTAAGAGACATTACTATTGCTAACGTCTTTTTTGAGAACTCAACAAGAACCCGACTTTCCTTTGAGCTTGCTGAAAAGCGATTATCAGCCGATGTCATAAATTTTTCATCATCATCTAGTTCTGTAAAAAAAGGAGAAACGTTGCTGGATACCGTTAATAATATTCTCGCGATGAAAGTTGACATGGTAGTGATGCGCCACTCCAGTGTTGGGGCTCCCCATTTTTTAGCAAAACATATTGATGCCAATATCATCAATGCGGGGGATGGAACGCATGAACATCCTACACAGGCGCTTTTGGACACGTATTCGATCAAAGAAAAATTAGGGTCATTACAAGGTAAAAAAGTGGCTATCATCGGTGATATTCTTCATTCAAGGGTTGCCCTGTCCAATATATTTGCCTTACAAAAACTTGGCGCCAAAGTAATGGTATGCGGCCCTCCCACTTTACTCCCTAAATATATTTCTTCACTGGATGTAAAAGTTGAATTAGATGTACAAAAAGCACTTCATTGGTGTGATGTTGCCAATGTGTTACGCATCCAACTTGAACGACAACAAATAAAATACTTTCCTTCACTGCGTGAATATTCCATTTACTACGGCATTAATAAGAAAATGCTGGATCAATTAAAGAAAGAAATCGTTTTAATGCATCCAGGACCGATCAACCGCGGTGTGGAATTAAGCAGTGATGCGGCCGACTCGCATCATTCCATTATTCTAGATCAGGTAGAAAATGGTGTGGCGATACGTATGGCCGTTTTATATCTGCTTGCCGGAGCCACAGGATAGCAATTATAGCTTTTCATCAATCTTCAGATTGAGTACCTTTGCAAATTGAAAAATCCAGCCATGATTTATAATTCAATTATCGAAACCATAGGAAACACGCCACTCATTCGGCTAAATAAAATATCTAAAGACATTAAAGGATCAATTCTCGTCAAGGTAGAATATTTCAATCCTGGTAATTCGACAAAAGACCGAATGGCAATTAAGATGGTTGAGGATGCCGAGGAAGCAGGATTACTTAAGCCTGGTGGCACAATCATAGAAGGAACAAGCGGGAATACGGGTATGGGGCTTGCATTAGCAGCCGCGGCAAAGGGCTATCGATGCATATTTACTATGGCTGATAAACAGTCGCAGGAAAAAATAAATATTCTGAAATCTGTAGGCGCGGAGGTTATTGTCTGCCCTACAAATGTGGAGCCTGATGATCCCCGTTCCTACTATTCAATTGCCAGAAAATTGAACAAAGAAATTCCAAATTCGTACTATCCAAACCAATACGACAACCTTTCCAATACTGCTGCACACTATGAGACAACAGGTCCCGAAATTTGGTCACAAACTGGTGGACATATAACGCACTACGTGGCAACCGTGGGTACAGGTGGATCCATGTGTGGCACCTCTAAATTTTTGAAAGAGCAAAACGATAAAATCCTTTCCATAGGAATAGATACGTATGGTTCCGTTTTTAAAAAATATAAGGAGACGGGAGTATTCGACAAGAATGAAATATATCCGTACCTGACAGAGGGATTTGGTGAAGATATCCTTCCTAAAAATGTTGATTTTGATAAAATCGACACCTTTATAAAAGTAACCGATAAAGATGGTGCCATCATGGCGAGACGTCTGGCACGGGAAGAAGGATTATTTGTGGGATGGAGTAGCGGCTCTGCAGTACACGGTGCTCTCGAATTCGCCAAAGAAAATTTAAAGGAGAGCGATATGATGGTCATTCTCTTGCCTGACCATGGGACGCGTTATTTGAATAAAGTGTACAATGATGAATGGATGAAAGTACATGGATTCACAGAAGAGCGCTCTTACGCCACTGCACGGGATATAGTTGCTACCAGAAAAGGAAATGACAGGCTGTTCACTATTTCAAAAAAATCAAAAGTGGATGAGGCGATTCAAATCATGAATAAAGAAGGCATCGACCAGGTACCTGTTGTTGAAAAAGAAGATTATGTGGGTAGCTTAAGTTCCAATCGATTATTGGAAAAAATGATCTTCAATCCAGAGTTAAGGAAGCTTTCGGTTGGTGAGATCATGGATGCACCTATGCAATTTGTGGCCTTGGACAGCACACTGGATGTGCTCACTTCGCTGCTCAACAAGGATAATAAAGCACTACTGGTTCGTGATGACGAGAAACGAGTTCACATCATCACTCAGCATGATATTTTGAAAGCTATTGGCTCGTAGTCTTTAGTGTTTTATTACTTCGATCTCGATGCGATCATTATATCCCGACAAGGTGCTGTTCTGACCATAAATCATCTGAACACCGCCTTCGCCTTTAATTTTAATCCGGTCGCCATCAATGCCCTGGGAAATCAAATAATCCTTTGCTACCTCAGCACGCAATTCGGACAATTTTTTTGATGACGCTGATTCTTTGATATTTCCAGTTCCCATATCAAAGAAATTGCTTGATGATCCTTTGTGGGTAATATCCCTGTCGTTCTTTCCATTTACATGCCCGTGTATTCTGATCTTATATTTTAAATTTCCTTTCATAAGATCTACCAACCCGTCCAACTCAGCCTGAGATTCTGGTTGAAAGATGGAGCTATTCCGATAAAACCGGACTTCATTAAACTCAATGTAGTCACCCTTACGGGCCTGAATCAGATTCAATGTGATAACGGCTTCACCTTCATTGCCTACTTCGTCAGCAGAACTGGTTGGGTTTTTATAATCCAAGGTCATCTTCTGATACTTAAATCCCGGAGCCTGAACTGACAAGAAGTAAGTTCCCTTAGTATTCTTGGGTGCAGTCAAATAAATCAATTCGTTTCCATTGAATCGCTGAAACTCTGAGGCTTTGCTTGATTCCTGTATGTGCACTTCGCCCCTCACTTCCTGCCCTGTATTCTCATTGACCAGCTTAAAGTAAAAAGGATTTCCCGGAGGTTTTGGTTTCGGTTCTTCCTTTACAGGGGGTATTAATACCGGTTCTGGTTCATTAACTACCGGCTCTTCTTCTATAATTGGAACATCCTCAATGACAGGCTGAACTGGTTCGGGTTCTGGTTCGGGTTCTGGCTCTGGTTGTTTTATTTCAGGAATCTTCTCACCAAGAGATCCAATAAATACCCACGTCTCTTTATGCTCTGTTTCGGCTCTCATTTTTATCATCATAGCAAAAGCCTTGCGTCTGTCTTGAGTTTCAAGAACATGCACATAGTATAATTTCCGTAGTGGATTCATAGCATAGGCCGCCTGGAAATTCTGTTCATTAGCCATTTTCGTAAAAAGAATAGCATTATCCACTTTGGCAAAGGCCCCAATAATTACATAATATGTTTTAGGTGTTGAATCCTGAGCCTGTGAAGGCATTAGAAAAAGGCAAAACAGGATGGCAGTCAATAAAATTCTTTTCATCAAACAGAAATTTGACGGTTAATATAGAGATTAATTAATTAATCTATGAAATAGTCCGAAAGTTATTCTCTGAAATGTTTTAATCCAGCCTTTTGTAAGGGCTTGGGATATTTGTTAGTTCTGAAGTATTTCAATTTCTACCCTTACATTTTCATTTGCGCGGGCACTGCGTTTATCATGGATGGGCCTCTTTCCTCCCCAACCTTTTATTTCGATTCTCCCCTCCAGTATTCCCTGATCCAATAAGAAATTCTTCATGGTTTCTGACCTTGCCAGTGAAAGCTTTTTTGCTGATCCATATCCTTCGTTTGAGTTAGATAGTGAAAAATAATCACCCTTGTCTTGCATGGTAATTATCTTTCCGGAAGCACCTCCGTTGGTATGCCCGTGAATTTTGATTCTATAATTTGGATTTTCATTCATCATTTCAAGCAAGCTTGTGATTTCATATTTTGATTCGGGCCTCATGATCGCTGCGTCTTTGAAGAAATACACATTGTACATTACCGAAATATCCCCTTTAACCAGACGCACCATTTCAAATCGCGCCACATTTTCTCCTTTGTCATTAACAACAAAATTTGAAGCGGCTATATCCTGAAAATTAAATTGCTTTATTGTTTTGCGATACCCAAACTTATCGCACTCAAGCGAAACTTTTCCTGATTTATTTACGGATATCAATTCGACACTCTCATTGCCATGATATGACGCTATCTTCTTGTTCTTATCTAAATCAACAAGATCAATATCGCCATCGATAATTTTCTGGGTTGAGGCTGACAATATCTCAAAATAAAAATCTATGCCTTCCTTTTTTTGCTCGCTGGTTTTAGCAGGCTTTGGAATTTCCTTATTAACATCAGATGTAATGCTATCCGATGTAATTTCCTCAGTGACCTCGGCAACGGATGTTATATTCTCTTCTTCCTTAACGGTAGTCGAGCCTTTAGTATTATTCATTTCAACCCCTTGAACAGACGAAATAATTTCACTCCTGCCCAATACCCCATGATAAACCCACGTGTCGGTGAATGAAGTTGTCTCACGGATATGCTGAGCCTTTTCAAATGCTTCCTTTTTACTATCCGTCTTCAAAATATAGACGTAATAAAGGTTGCGCAGCGGGTTGTAATCATGTTGTGCCACCAAATTATATTTCTTTGCATCAACACTATGTTGTTCAGCATGCTCTTCAATGGTAAAAGCTCCGATCACCACATAGTTCGTGGCATCAGCTACACCGCCACCAGCTGTTGCCAAGGCAACTGATGCCGCCATTGCCAAAAGAAAAGAGAGGATTTTTCTTCTCATAATTAAAAATTGTTATTGCAAGTATCGAATAATTAGAAACAGCATTCAATGAAAAGAAGGCATAAACCTTACATGCTAGAATCCTGACGATATGGACTTAATGGAAAACGTGCGCTCCAGGGTCTCACCCTGATTATCAACTAGAACCAAATGATGCTCACCCGCCTTAGGTGTCAGTGAAAGTTTATGAACTGATCTCGTACTCCCAACGTACACTCCATCAAGGTGCCAATACACGACTGAAGAAGGTATCCGGTGAGCCACCTGAAAAACAGTTTGGCTTTCAGATCCATCAAGTTCGCGAGGAACAAAAATTGAAGAATT
Source organism: Flammeovirgaceae bacterium (assembly GCA_012032815.1). Classification (GTDB taxonomy): domain Bacteria; phylum Bacteroidota; class Bacteroidia; order Cytophagales; family Cyclobacteriaceae; genus ELB16-189. Next base: position 8,272 of record JAAUQD010000020.1, on the reverse strand, counting down.
AAGTTTAGGGTATATTAAATCCATTGAACTCACTGACGAAGGGTCATCACAAAGTGCCTGAAGTGGAGGCATAGATTTATAGCTAATGTTCCTTGATTTAAAATAATATTCCTGGACCGCAGGCAGCACAAACCAATTTACCGGCTCCATTTCTGTTAATGATGCGCAGGAGTTATTAACCCGATACAATCCGTCTTTTGATAAATGGATTCTTCTGTGAAAAGAACAAACGTCCGATTGCAACCCGGTTCTTGTAATCCAACTTTTTCTCTTGATGTTACAGTACTCCGAAATTCGTTGACCGCTTTGACTGCAAACTTCTACCTCAACCATTTCTCCGATTGGCTGGCTAAACCAACCACTACTATTCAACCTGGAAAGGATATCAAATAATACGGGAGCTGCAGTTTCTGTCCCCGTCAATCCGGGCCGTCCTTCGCCATCCGCATTCCCAACCCATACACCAACTACATGATCTGCATCGACACCAATTGCCCACCCATCCCGAAAACCAAAACTTGTACCTGTTTTCCATGCTACTTTCCTGGACGAACTGAAATTTTTCCAACCTGTTTCTTCTCCAGGACGATAGAGTTCTAGCAAAGCCTCGAAGGTTAGCCAAATAGCGGGAGCACTGAGCCAGGTGCCTTGTTCTAACACTGGTTGCTTCGGGGCGTTATCAGGTATCACCTTCAACGAGTGAAAATCAGATTTATCATACCGGTTTACGCCAGGTCTTTCAAAATAATTATTGAGTGTGCGCGCCATAGAGGCGTACATTCCTGTTACGTCCCAAAGCGTGCCCTCTGCACCCCCCAGAATTAAGGACAGGCCATAGTGATCTGGCGGATTATGCAATGTTTGCATTCCCATTCGCTGAAGTATTTCATAAAACTTTTCATAACGAAATTCCTGAAGCTCATGTATTGCAGGAATATTTAATGAGCGAATCAAAGCCTGATCAGCAGGTACAGCCCCATCATACCCTTTTGAAAAATTCTTTGGAGAAAATCCATTGATGGTAGTAGGGATATCCGGGACAAGCGTGTTTTGTAACATCATCCCTTCATCCAGCATGGCAGCAAAGAGAAAAGGCTTTAAAATACTTCCTGTGCTTCGCTCAGACATTATAATGTCTACCTGATTGGCATGTTCCTTTTCGGTTGTCGAATTGCCAACATAAGCCAGCACGTTCCCGGTAGTTACCTCGGCTATAATGGCCGCACTATTGTTAATGCCGTTTCCGGAGAATTTTTTCTGGTGGTGCTGAATTATTTCTGTAACATCCTTTTGTAATCCCTGATCAACCGTTGACCTAATGCGCTGTTGAGCCTGTCCATCCAGGATCAAGCGCTCCAATAAGTGTGGAGCAAACCGGGGAAGTGAAAGGGGTTTTTCTGACAAGGGCTCAGCCCTGGCCAGTTCTAATGTCACCGCATCGAAATACCCGGATTGATGTAATCGATCAAGCAGGCGATTTCGCTTAATCATAAGTTGGCTTCTGTTTTTACCGGGATGAATCAACGATGGATTATTGGGCAGGACAGCGAGAAGTGAAGCCTCCGACCAACTTAAAGTTGAAGCCGGTCGATGGAAATATCGCCAACAAGCTGCTTCCAATCCCACTACGTTTCCACCAAATGGAGCATGTGCCACATACAAAGCCAATATTTCATTTTTTGAATAGCTTAACTCCAGCCGTGTTGCCAGCACGATTTCAATAATTTTTTCAACAAAAGTGCGGTCTTTGTTCTTTCGCATCAGGCGAATGACCTGCATACTAATTGTACTGCCTCCACTTACGATTCTTTTGGCCAAAAGATTTTGGCGGATTGCTCTGCTGAGCGCTAGGACATCTACGCCAATATGAGTTTCAAATCGCTTGTCTTCAAAAAGCAACAATGCATGTTTGAACTTTTCAGGCACTTGTTGTTGAATCGGAAATCGCCATTGCCCATCCCCAGCGATAGATGCTCCGAGAAGTATCTCATTCCGGTCTTCAAGTACGGTAGAATAGGGATCGCTAAATAAAGGGCTTGGAAGAATTAAGTAATACCCAAAGATCACAATGCTACCCATGGTCAAAATAACAAGCCAGCGTTTACTTGGATAAAATTTCATTTTAAATCTAAATGAGTTCAACTTCCAACTTTCTTATAGCTATTCTATTTCATCACGCATTACATTCACTTCCATTCCCTTTTTTCTTGCAAAGACGGTCTGATCGTACATCGCTTCACAACTCACTGAAGGCAAGAAATAAGTTCCAACATAGCTGGCCGTCAAGGTCACTTCAAATGTTTTGTTCTGATTTACATTCAAATCAAAATAGGTAAGAACGCGGTCGTCACGGATATCCTGATAAATGGGTATGCTCGAACTTATCATCGGCTCTACATCATCTAATCGTAAATTATTTATTTCCCAGCCCGAAGGAAATATCTGTGTTAGCGCAACATTCTTGTAATGACCCTTCAATCCCGGATTACCAACAACGACCCGGGCCTTGAAGGAAGTGGTTTGCGTTATCATAGAAGGATCGATGGGGTTGCCGCTCAAATCCAGATAACTCACCGATAATTTCAAACCGTTTTCAACATCGCCTTCCGTGTCCCGAGCCGGAGTACCTTCTGAAATCACCCGGACAAACAGAGAACCATTACTTCGATTGGTGAAATTTAATCCTGTTGATTTAGCACCCTCCACCGGTAAGTTACTTTGGGCAAATGATAAGCCTGTCTTTGCGTTTATCTCTTTTCCATCAAACTGAAAAGAATACGAAAGTTCTCCCCTCTTTTCACTTCCTGCAAAAGCACTAGCTGCTTTTAAACACCAGGCAGTGGTTTGGGTACTCATCCACATGTTTTGATTGCTTAGCGCGGCAGAAATTTCTTTCAGTAAATCAAAACCCTTTGTTTTTTCTCCGAGCAGTAATAGCGTTTCTAAAATGATGGCCTTATCGCGAAGATCAGAGCCGTATGAATAAGACATTTCCTGGTATGGTTTCACGGCCGTGGTAACATCGTTAATAAGCGCTTTGGCAGCTTCAGGCTGACCTGCTTTGCTATATGCGGCCGCAGCATCCATTTAACATCAGCCGGCAAAGAAGTTTGCTCGCGCAACCTGTTCATTGCACTGAGATCGGCTTCATGAGCAATGGCCAACGTATATAATCGGTATGCCTGCGTTAATTCACTTCTGGGTTCATTGCTCCTCCGCCAGCTTGATGCTTTACCTTTTTGATATCGTTTCCATTGTTTGATCAAATTGCCCGGTACGAAATAACCCTGAGCTTCTGCTTCTAAAAGAAAATGTCCGGCATAAGTTGAACCCCAGCTTTCACTGTCGCTTCCTCCCGGCCAATAGGCAAATCCACCATCTGATGTGGTGAAGAGTTTTAGCCTGTTAATAGCTGCTTTAACATTATTCTGAATATTTATTCGCTCCACCTCTGTAAGTTCTTTTATGCCTGACAAATACAACTGTGGAAAAACAGAGGATGTGGTTTGTTCAATACAGCCATGCGGGTACTGTAGCAGGTAATTCAACCGCTGTCCAAGATTTATGGGAGGAAATGATGATACTTCAAGAACAGCACTGTTTGTTCCCGGCAGCCCGATTGGCGCTACATTTCCACTCCAGGTTTTACCAGCTTCCACTATTGATTCCTGAACTCGTACTATAGGTGGATTTGGATTTCGAATTTCTATCTCAATATTTTCACTGGCCCTGTTATTCCCGGATTTAGCAATCACTTCAACTGTGCCCTTTCCAATTCGATCTGTTACTGATATGTCAAAATCGATGGTCATCTCATTTCCATTCATGGAAACATTTTGAGTTTTAGACCCGGAAATGTTGAGCTGTCCCGTTGTATTTACTTCCACAGAAATGTTTTTGATATTCGGATCCATAGTGAATAAAGTCACCGGAAGCTTCAGTCTTTCACCGGGTCCTAAAACACGCGGGAGTGTTGTAAGTACCATGAGTGGTTTACGCACCGGAGTTACCTTTTCGGCTTTTCCATATGCACCCTGATCTCCCGCTACAACCATTGTTTTAACGGAGCCGATGTAATTGGGCATTGTGAATTTGTGTTCGCTCGTTTTTCCATCGACTGTAAATGGACCGAAGAATTTTACAACGGGTTTAAAGCGATTAGCCTTCGAGTCATCTTCTTTACTTGCCATTTCACCATCGCCTCCAACAGCCAGCAACCTTTCCAGCTTCCCTCCAAACGATCCAATCACTGCGTCATATACATCCCAGGTTTTTACTCCGAGTGCTTCGCGGGCGTAAAATCTGTTCCAGGCATCCGGGGTTTTAAACCGGGTAAGGTCTAGCAAACCTTCATCAACCATCGCTAAGGTGTAGGTCATTTTGCGATTGTTCTGTTCAGAAACCCGAATACTAACTTCCTGCCCCGGCTCCAAAACATCGGGCATAGAAATGACAGGATTCAAATGCGTTTTAGGGTCTTCTACCCGAACAGGTATAACACCGTACAATCGGATAGGCAAGTCATTGATCGTTTGGCCATGAGCCTGTAAAAGACTTACATTAATAAATATGTTGGGTGTCATTTCAGAGGTAATATCAAATGTGAATGGATTATCTCCCTGATTGGTCTCCAGCCAAAACGTTTTAATCACTTTGCTTCCATTTTCAATACTGATAAGTGCGCGAGCCTGATTACTGCCGGGAATTACGATTGATGCTTTTTCACCAACCTCGTACATGGTCTTGTCAGATGAAAAAGATAACATGGTAGCACCATCAGATCCTTCACGGGCACGCCCTGCCCAACCGGGCCAATCGATGTATACTACTTTTGAGGTACTATGACCTGATACAGGGTCATATGCCTTCACCAAAAACCTTCCCCATTCAGGATGCTTTACTTCAAAATCCCAAACTCCTTTACCGTTCGTTGTGCGTATAGTGGACGTTGCAATAGGTTTTGAATACTTACCTGACATATAATTTACCGTACCTGAGCTTGAATAATCCCACCACCAACTCCATTCAACTTTATACAACGACATTTCAATCTGATTTCTTGATACCGGGTTTCCGTCAGCATCAACCGTTACCACATCAACACGCTGAGTGGTATCCGTTAACAGCATGCCGCGAGCTTTGTCACCGGGCGGAAGCCGTATTCCGGTAAATGACTTATATGGATAATAGGGGATTGAAAATCGGTCTATGCTAAAATTGCCTCCCTCTTCAAATACTTTACCTCTGAATATAGCATTGAGTACTCCCGGTGCCTGACTGGAAACTTCCAGTCGGGCATTAACCTGCGCATTTCCTTCAGCGTTTGTATATCCCTCAAAAACCTGTTGAGATTCACTGTAAAATTCAAGTGAAGCATCTTCAAAAGTAAAATCAGGATAATTCGGAAATTTGGTTTCTCCTTTTGTCAGGAAAACTTCAAACTCAGCCTTCAGATTTTTTCCCGGGGCACCATGCAACCAATTGACTTGAAGGTTACCATTTAAATAGGCATTATCCGATTTCAGTTTGTCAGTACCGAAATCCAGGTTGATTTTTAACCGATTGGGTTTAACGGTTTCAATCTTTACCGTTTGACTGAATTCAGTGCCGCCAACTTTTACACGAGCCAGCCAATTGCCGGTTGGAGCCTCGGCATCTGTAGCTGTGGCGAATTTGTAAAAATTGTTTTCGGAATTTGATTTAACCAATCTGGAAGAAATACTTCCCTGTGGGTTTTGTAATTCAAAAATCACAGGATGCGATTCAGGAAGTAAATTAAATTTATCTTCCAGAATAAACGTCATAAAAAGAGAATCACCCGGACGCCACACACCCCTTTCTCCATACAAGAAACCTTTCAGTCCTTTTCGTACTTCCTCACCACCTACGTCAAGTTGCTGAGCGATAAGGATTCACCATCCACCATTCGCATGTAGCCTTTTTGTGAGCCACTCTTAGCTATAATTGCAAAAGGAGAAATGGAAGAAACTATTGTCGCAGTCCCGTCAGTACCCGTTGTGGCACTCCCTAAGAGCTGCTGCTGAAAATCATACACCTCAACATTGACGCCCTGAATAGGAGCATTTGTTTTTATATCATTAACCACCACAAGAGTACTTCCATCACTTCCACGTTTGGCCAGCAAACCCAGGTCAGAGGCAATAATATTTCTTTCCACTCCTTTGTTGGCTACATAGAATGAACTGTGGCATGGGTTGTCCCTTTCCTGCCAATTGTAGTCGTCATAATAATAGTCATCGTAAGAATCCCAATAACTGCTTTCATAACCAGAAGGAGAGCTCCAATCATCAGACGCGGGCTCGTCCAAATCCTCAGTTAGTGCTGTCTCACCTTCGCATTCATAAGCCAGGTAAGCCCGCTTGAATCCAATTTTTATTCTATAAATCGCTCCCGGTTCTGAATTAATCAACTCTGCAAGGTCTAACGTAAAGCGACTCCATTTACTAAGATCAGCAACACCTGAATTTTCAAGCGATATCTTTTTCTTAATCATCGGTCGTGCTACTCTCCGAAGTTCACTTCCTCCATCCAGCGAGTTGGTCTGAAGGAACTGGAGAATATTTTCCTCATAAATTTTTATGACTTCCACATCAACCGCTTTAAGGTTTACGGCTTCAAAAGGCAGAATAAGACCATTGGTAGCCGGAAGAATTGATCCCTTACCTGTAATTCGTACTTGAGGCTTTTGACGCTCAAACTCCACATCAAAGGAATTTCCGCTGGCCATCCGGTAATTGAGAATATTGCGAATACCAGCTTCGAGCGTCAGAACTTTCGTGCCTGTTTGACGGACTGGCGGATAAATTTTTATTTCATTATCCCTGATTTCATAGTCCAAATCGGGAATGTCGGTAATTCTAATAAGGCCTCGCAGATTCTGTGTCTCGCTTAAAGGATCTGAAAATTGCAGCACCACATGTTGATTAGTGCTTTGATCGACTCGCACATTCATCACTTTAAAATCACTTAGTGCTGGAATTTCAACCACTTCATCAAGAACATGATCTACTCCAATAAGATTACCGTTTACCGAAAGATTAACCTGACTTCCTGTTTCTTTGCGGGTTACATCTTCTACGGTAAACTGATGTTGCCTTCCATCGGTGGTATGGTTCCAGGAAATCATTAATGAGTTTCCATCCTGACTGGCAGATAGTATGCTTTCTGTAATTTCACTGTCTGAAAAATCAGCGGTAATCAGGTGGCCTTCGATTTTTTGTCGGGTGAGTTGAGTCTTTTCATAGGGACGGATGTTTTCAATGGTCAATTCAAAATTCTGCGGCATGACTTGAAAGGAATATTCAAAAGTTGCCAGATCTCTTGAAACTTCCTTTACCCTCGACAGCAGAAAAGAGACGTCATAGGTTTTGCCATTATCCAGTCGTTGATCCGGTTGAAATTCTAACGTGCGTGTGTCGAGCCAGATTGTTTTTCCATTGATGCCCGGACTAAACTCAAATAATTTTTGGGACACTTCCGATCCTACAAGATTGGCATCAATGGCATCACTGGTAAGAATTATTCGTATCGCGCTGTTTGAATTTACAACACCTGCTGTGTAAGACGCAATGTGTTCGGCAAAAGCAGGATTTTTAAAATTGAGGGTTGTCTTCTTACCCAGGGTTGCATAGTATGTAATTACAGCGATGGATAAAAAAGCGATGACAATTCCTATTTTCTTGAAGTTTTTCATGATACGGGACTTTTAGGAAACCTAAGGTAGTGGATTTTACAGGAAGAATTATGTGGATAGTTATTTTTCCAGACAGGAAATACCATTCACATAGATCTCAATAATTTTCAGTTGAGTAGCATACTCAGAGCCCGAAAACCCCTTAAAATCATCGTACCCTATTTGTGAATTATAATCGCCCAGCAATTTTTCTGACAATGGGCGAAACGACCAATGCCATGCTTCTTCTTCATATCCACTACGATTGTTGTCTTGCTTGTTTGTATAGGGTTGACAAAACCCAAACCTGGACGCATTGGCCAACAGCCACGAATAGATTTTCAATCCTTCGCCCGATTTCCAATACGCGGGGTTCAGGTCATTGAGATCAAAATCAGTTCCCCAATGATGTCGGGATGTTCCCGGCATTGAACTGTATCGCAAAATCAGCTTCGCTTTTCCGCACCCGCCATTCCACTGATATCTTTACCTTCAACCGGAGTCTTTCCGTTCCACTTATTCTCCCAGATTTCCTTTTGACGATCAAAATTTCTGGTTGCTGATATAATTTTCAATTGG
>JAAUQD010000103.1 GCA_012032815.1 Flammeovirgaceae bacterium | reverse complement strand
ATTCAATTAAGGGAGATGAAATCAAATAAATGTACAATTGGCGTGTAATAAATGGTTAGGTGTGTTTCCTGTGGAACACATCATGCATAACTGGATTGATTTAGGTTCCTTTTTTTTTAATACCTTGAAGAATGCGCAACATGGTTATTTTAATTGCACTTCTCACTTTCTCTTGCGAACTAATCCCTGGTCGTGTAAATCCAAAATCGCCTCCTCTTCCTGAGCCAATTAAGCTTGAATTTACTTATCAAAATAGCATTACCCTTTCCGGATGGGTTCGATTTATGAATCATTCTACCGGAATTGAAAAATTTGAATGGAATTTTGGATTTCAGGATCAAGACGGAAAGGATGTAATAAGTAATGCGGGTGCTCCAAAAATCAGGTTTCCGTATAACGGCACCTACTACGTTACATTGAGTGGAGAAGCTAAAAATGGAAACTCGTTAAGTATTAGAGAGTTGGTCATCGTAAACAATTATTAAGTTTTTTATTTACACTTCTCCCTTTATTTTTAAGAAATTGATCAAACACATTACTTGATATGGCAGAATTTCCATGGTATAAACAATATCCAGAGGGTATCCCGACTGAAATCGGCCCTTTAGAGTCTCAATCACTTTTAGAGTTGTTTGATCAGGCATTTATGAATTTCCCGCAGCGTATTGCTTATGAAAATATGGGAGCTCAAATGACCTACAAACAATTGGATGAACACTCCAATAATTTTGCAGCCTACTTACAAAATGACCTTGAATTGAAAAAAGGAGACAGGATTGCCATTCAGATGCCCAACCTTTTACAGTTTCCGGTTGCATTTATAGGATCGTTAAAGGCTGGATTAATCGTTGTAAATACGAATCCATTATATACACCTCGAGAGATGGAGCATCAGTTCAGAGATGCGGGCGTTTCAGCGGTCGTTATCGTCAGTAATTTTGCCTACAATCTGGAAACCATCATCAATCAAATTCCTGCCAAGCACATTATCATAACTGATATGGGAGACATGCTGGGTGGTGTAAAGGGATTCATAGTTGACTTTGTAGTTAAGTACGTTAAGAAACTAATACCCAATTATAATATTCCAAAGTATGTGAAGTTTAACAAGGCACTTCGAATTGGGGCATCTCTTAAATATACAAAACCATCCGTTGAAGCCGATGATGTAGCCATTCTCCAGTATACTGGTGGTACCACAGGCGTTTCAAAAGGAGCTCAGCTTTCTCATCGTAACATCATAGCGCATAACCAGATGATTCGTCACTGGTTTAGCCCATACTTAAACAAGAGTAATGGGAATTCTGAAATTATGATTACGGCAATTCCGATGTATCACATTTTTGCGCTTACTGTTAATGGTATTCTTATGTTTACCACAGGAGTAAAGAATGTGCTGATTACCAATCCCAGGGATATGCCTGGATTTGTAAAGGAATTAGCCAAACATAAGTTCACCATTATCACAGGAGTAAATACATTATTTAATGGTTTGCTAAATAATCCGGATTTTAAGAATCTGAATTTTAGTTCTCTTCATGGTGCAGTGGGTGGAGGTATGGCCGTTCAGGATGCAGTTGCCAGGCGATGGGAAGAAGTTACCGGTAAGCCCTTAGTTGAAGGTTATGGATTGAGCGAAACGTCACCCGTTCTTTGCTGCAATCCATTGGATGGAACGCACCGACTGGGAACCATAGGAATTCCTGTATCAAGTACTGAAGTTGCGATTTTTGATGATCATGGAAATCAGTTGCCACAGGGAGAAACCGGTGAGATTTGCGCAAGAGGCCCACAGGTAATGAAGGGCTATTGGCAAAAAGACAATACTGAAGTTTTTTATCCGGACGGTTGGTTCAAAACAGGTGATATTGGGTTGATGGATCAGGATGGTTTTTTTAAAATCGTTGATCGTAAAAAGGATATGATTAAAGTTTCCGGATTTAATGTCTACCCAAATGAAATTGAAAATATCATAGCCGGCCACAGGGGAGTATTGGAAGTTGCTGCCATTGGTATTCCTGATGAGCACTCGGGTGAAGTCATTAAAGTGTTTATTGTTCGAAAAGATAAAGACCTTACCGAAGAAGCAATTAAGGAATTCTGCTACGCTAATATGACGAAATACAAAGTACCCCGGCATTACGAGTTCATGACCGAGTTGCCAAAGTCAAATGTGGGTAAAATTTTGAGACGCGAATTGAAAGAGCGGGAAGCGGGAAAAGCGGCATAATTATTTCGTTTCAGGGTATTTTTTAAAATAGCATTACTCTATTTTCGCAGTCAAAATTTTTGACTATGAGGCTGCTTCAACTTCTATTTTTTGTTTCACTACTTCTGCTTAGCTCGGGTACAACCTATTGCCAAACCGATGTTCATTATGATCAGGAAAAACATTTAAATAACGTCCGTCAATTGACTTTTGGAGGAGATAATGCCGAAGCGTACTGGAGCTTCAATGGTAAAATGGTAAGCTTCCAATCCAACAATAAAAACTGGGGCTTCAATGCGATCAGATTTTTTATCTGCCAATCGACAAGGATACAAAAACCAAAAAACCACAATTAATCAGCACAGGGAAGGGTAGGACTACATGCGCCTACTTTATGCCGGGAGATAAGCAAATACTTTTTGCATCTACACACTTAGGCGGTAATGACTGCCCGGTAGAACCTGAGCGGGTACCGGGAGGAAAGTACCTTTGGCCTATCTATGAAACATTTGATATTTTTATTTCAGATCTAAAAGGAAATGTTGTTAAGCAATTAACAACCGAGAAGGGATATGATGCTGAGGCCACTATTTCATCCAAAGGAAATAAGATAGTTTTCACATCCACGCGCAATGGAGATTTGGATTTATATACAATGGATATAGATGGAAAAAATGTAAAACAAATCACTAATGAAGTTGGATATGATGGTGGTGCATTCTTTTCACCAGATGGCTCGAAGATTGTTTTCAGGGCATCCCGTCCTAAAACAGAAGCTGATAAAAAGGAATACCTTGATAACCTTGAGAAAGGACTGGTAGCGCCCACTGAAATGGAATTGTTTATTTGTAATGAGGATGGATCAAACCTGAAACAAATAACAAACCTTGGAAAAGCAAACTGGGCACCATTCTATCACCCATCAGGCAAGAAAATTATTTTCAGTTCAAATCATAAAGGAACCCGTGGTTTTGAATTCAATCTATTTATGATTAATGAAGATGGTAGCGGACTGGAGCAAATCACATATGATAAAATTTTTGATTCGTTCCCTATGTTTTCCCCGGATGGCAAGAAAATAATTTTCTCAAGCAACAGGAACAATAATGGTACACGTGATACCAATCTATTCGTGGCCGATTGGATTGAGTAACTACCCGAAAATGATATCGAGTCCTATAAACTTATCGATAATAATCATTACCGAAAATATCCCCAGCACGATTGGGCAAAGGTAGCGGATTGAAAAATCAATATATTTCTCCAGGAATGAATTCCGGTAAGAAGAATTTCCAATAGCGAGTTCTTCGCTCATCTTTGCTGTTGTCCACCGCCTTGAAATAAAAATGGTCATCAAACAACCACCCAGAGGCAAACTAATATCCGAAAACACTTCACTTACAAATGTGAGTGCATCTTTGTTTTGATAGAAAGCAAGTGATGAAAACATATCAACAGCTCCCTGAGAAAGCATACTCGGAAGTCCGACAACAAATATCAAGGCAGCTAATCCCCAGGCTGCAATTTTACGTGACCATTTTTTCTGATCGACCAGATATGCCACAGGCACCTCTAATAAAGATATGGTTGAGGTGAGGGCGGCAAAGCAGATCAAAAGAAAGAACCCACCACCAATTATTTTTCCAAGAATCGGTCCCATACTTTGGAAAATTCCGGGGAGCACGATGAAAAGCAGCGCAGGACCCTGGGCAGGTGATTGACCTTGAGAGAATACTAGCGGAAAAATTAACAAACCCGAAAGGAACGCTACTGACATATCCATAATAGTTATGGTTACCGCAGAGGAGATAACATTTTGATTTTGTCAACATACGAACCGTACGTAATTAGTGCTCCCATGCCAAGCGACAACGAAAAAAAAGCCTGACCCATCGCTGAGTAAATTGTTTCTGCATTAATCGCGCTAAAATCAGGAAGCAGATAGAATCGAATTCCATCCATGGCATTGTTCAGTGTCAGGCTGTAGCCAATGAGACCAACCAACAAAATGAAAAGTGCGGGCATCATGATCTTTGCTGCCATTTCGATACCCTTCTGTACGCCCTTCACCACAATGAAAGCAGTAATCAGCATGAAGCACATTGAAAAAATCAGATTGTCCCAAAAGTCATTAACATAACTGGTGAAGAAGGAACCGTAGTTCTCTCTTTTTAAAAGATCACCAAACGATATTTCCAAAAAATACCCAAAAGCCCAACCGGCTACAACATTGTAAAACGAAAGGATCATTACTCCGCACAAAATGCCGAAGAGCCCTAACAGTCCCCAGTTTTTTCCACCCAACGTTTTGTAAGATCCGTACGCATCCGAACCCACATTTCGCCCTATTGATATTTCGCCAAGCATAATGGGAAAACAAAAGGTGAAAGTGAGTATGATATAAACCAGTAAAAAAGCAGCACCTCCATTTTCTCCCGTCTGGTAGGGGAACATCCAAATGTTTCCCAAACCAACTGCCGAACCGGCTGCCGCTAAATAAACCCAAGCCTTCCTGAAAAATTACCTCTTGATGCCATTCTGTATATATTATCTGGTAATAATAGACCTTCTTAAGAATTATTCAAAAGAGAGCACATAAGAATGATAAACTTGCTTCGTTTGGAATTCAAAGCAATTAATTCTTGTTCAATTACAAGATTAAATAAGTGCACTCTAAATTGATTATATACCTTTGCCAATTGACCGAACAACCCTGGAATTATGAACGTTGAAGCTCCCAAAAAACTTACTGTACAAGAAAAGGCACTCAGAATTAATTTGATCCGAGCCATTTACGGGTCGTTTGCTGAAATTGGTGCAGGTCAGGAAGTGGCAGCCAATTTTTTTAAAGTTGGCGGTGCATCCGGAACCATTGCTAAAACGATGTCTGCCTATGACATGAAGTTCAGTGATGCGATTTATGGCGTTTGTGATCGATATGTTTGTGAAGACCGGCTTATGAAGATGCTCGACCACGAATATGTGCTGTTGCCTGAGCGACTTCCTCACCGAATGGATACGACACGTTTTTTTGCGTTTGCCAATACTGTTGAGGCGCTTAACTACGAGCGGTCAAACCAGGGTCATGGATGGATGGGTTTACGCTTTCAATTGCGGCCAAATTCAGAGCCGAATGATTGTATCATGCACATCAAGATGCATGATAATGACCCTCACCAGCAACAATATGCATTAGGTGTAGTGGGCGTAAATATGATTTATGCATGTATGTTTTTATCTGATCCTGAGGAGATATTGGTAAGCATTACAGACGGCCTTGTGGGTAAGCGGATTGAAATTGATATGTTCAGGATAAGCGGTCCGGATTTTTTAGATGTCGACCAAAAGATTGTTGGCGATGCTCCTGGTGAAGAATGGATTTACTAAAGCAGCAATGTTTGGACCTGATGGTTCTGTTATTCAACCTTCAGAAGCATTGTATAAGAAGAATGTGCTGGTACTTCGTGGACGATTCAGGCCGGTAACTCATGTTAATGTTGATATGTTATTGTCTTCTCGAAGACATTTTAAAAAGGAGAAGGATGTTGATAGGTCTAAGATTGTTGTATTGACAGAACTTACCCTTAATGACTTGAGCATCGGTGGAGGAGAAATTGATGAAAAAGATTTTTTGAGTCGGGCTGATTTGATTTGTTCACTGGGCCAGACAGTTATGGTTTCGAATTACTTCGAGTACTATCGCCTGGTTGACTATTTAAGTAAGATCACTAAGGGAAGGAAGATTGGAATTATCATGGGTATTTATGCCTTGCAAAAGGTCTTTGAAGAAAAAACCTATGAGAATTTGAGAGGAGGAATATTAGAAAGCTTTGGATCGTTGTTTGGCAATAACGTGAAACTTTACATTTATCCGGCTTTACAACGTGACGGAACTGAAGGATTATTTACGCTCAAGGATTTTGAAGCTCAGCTTCCGGAGCACCAGAAAGATCTTTTTAGATATGTTATGAAAAATAACAAGCTTGAAGATGTTGAGAGCGCTAATATTGAGAACCTGAACATCATTTCCGATAATGTTCTGGAAATGATTCGAAAAGGTGAAGCCGGTTGGGAAGAATATGTACCCAACCCCGTAGAACGTGCCATTAAATCACACGCTTTGTTCGATTATCCAGGGAGTAAGGAAAAGACCGCAATTACGGCCTAGTTATTTGCCATTGAATTTTCCTTCACCAAGTCGGGTGAAATAGCTTCTGGCTTCTTTCATCACTACCGGAGCAAGTACAAAACCGGAAATCATCGTTGGTATGGCCATGAGTGCATAGGCAATATCTATAATGTTAATAACAAGCTCCATTGAAACTACCGCTCCAAATACAATGGTGGCCAGGTAGAAATAGTTGTAAAATTTACTTCTCTTAACACCAACAAGAAAACTGAGTGCTTTGCTACCATAATAACTATAGGAGAACAGTGATGTAATTGCAAAAAAGAAAGCACACAGCAGAAGAAGATACTGACCAAATCCTGGAAGTGCACTGTTGAATGCCATTGAGGTAAGCGTTACTCCGTTGGCTTCTGATGTTTGCCATACACCTGTTAATAGAATGGCTAGCGCAGTTAACGTACAAACCAACAGCGTGTCGATGGCGGGACTAATCATTGAAACTAATCCTTCACGAATTGGTTCTGAACTTCTTGATGCCCCAAGTGCCATCGGAGCAGTACCAATGCCAGCTTCGTTTGAAAATGAGGCTCTTCGTACACCGGCAACAATAAGACCGCCCACTATTCCACCAAGAGCAGGTTCGCCATGATAATGATTAGCTGCAAATGCATCAGTAACAACCAACCATAAGTAATGCGGAACCTCGCTGATGTTAAGGAGGATAATGATCATGACGGTGGAGAAGTAAATAACAATCATGATTGGAACCATCCGACCTGCCCAGTTCCCAATTCGTTTTATTCCTCCAATAATAACAATGGCTGAAATTATCAGAAGGACTGTGCCCACCAACAGCTTGGCGGAATTTATTTCTACTGGTCCCAGATAAATCATAGAATTTTTTAAACTTTCAGAAGTTATCCCAATATCAAGAATAACCTGGGTTAATTGATTGGCCTGAAAAATAGGGAGACACCCTATCATGGCACATAAGCTGAAGAGTACTCCAAGCCATTGCCATGTTTTGCCCATGCCTTCACGTACCACATACATCGGGCCACCCTGAATAATGCCTTCAGAATCTTTACCTCTGTACATCACCGCAAGCGTGCTTGTAAAGAAATTGGTAGACATGCCAACAAAAGCAGCAACCCACATCCAAAACAGAGCACCTGGGCCGCCAATAGTAATGGCAACAGCAACTCCGGCAATATTTCCCATTCCAACCGTTGAAGCCAATGCAGTTGATAGCGCCTGATAGGCGTTAATCTGACCCGGATCGTTTTTATTATCATACTTACCCCTAAGGATATTTATTGCATGCTTGAAGTATTTGTATTGAAGAAACCGTGAGTAAAAAGAGAAAAAATGTACCTCCGAGGATTAATAAAAAAAGAATAGGAGTCCACACTCCGGTTGCCAGCGCACTAATCCATTCACCCATAATTAAGGTCTGTTTATTAATTTGAAGTGCTAATTACGAATTCAAAGTGAAAAACGTGAATGATTAGGATATCATTTCAAGTTTCCCCTGTGAAACACCCATCCAGTTGCATAATTGGTAGAGAATTCTGGCACCTACGTTGGCATCCCATTCTGAATCCCCGGGAGAGACCTCATTCAAATCGAATCCGATAATTCTTTTTCCAGATTGTGCAAGTACTTTAAGAAGTAATACAATTTCATGGAATTCAAAGCCCCCGGCAACAGGTGTTCCCGTGTTTGGACATAGTTTTGGATCCAGTCCATCAATATCAAAACTTATGTAGACATTGTCTGGCAGGCGGGTTACAATTTCTTTACAGATTGTTTCCCAGGTTTTCCCTTTCAGCATGGACTCTTTGATATCCTCATCAAAGAATGTTTTAACCCTGCCCTTTGAGTTATTGATCACATCTAGTTCCTCATTGCAATAATCACGAATGCCAACCTGAACCAGCTGACTCACGGCCGGTAATTTCAGGGCGTTGAACATGATCGAAGCATGTGAGTATACGAATCCTTCATACGCATTTCTTAAGTCAGCATGCGCGTCTATTTGAAGTATTGCAAATCGAGTATATTTTTCAGCTATTGCTTTAATAAAACCATTTGGTGTGCTGTGGTCACCACCCAACAGGCCTACCAGTTTTCCCTTCTCTAAAAGTGATTTTGAAGTTTCATATACCCATTGATTCAGATACTTAGATCCCTCATTGATTTGCTCGGGTGCCGACTTTTCGGAAATATCTGTACTATCATAGAGAGGAAAGCG
>JAAUQD010000102.1 GCA_012032815.1 Flammeovirgaceae bacterium | reverse complement strand
CTGGCCAATCTTGATATCCAGACTATCACGTGTTTGGGCATGAAGCGGTTGATCATCAAAAAAAATAACGAATAGAATGATTAAAATGAAGGACTTAGTTTTTCTCATAAATTTTCTTCAATGTACTCTCCATTAGCGAACGAACATCCCTTGTCGGTACCATGAAGTGATTATTCATAAAACTAAAAATAAAAATTTTACCTTTTTTGGTTTTAAGAAATCCACTGAGGTTGTGATTGTTGCGGAGTGTTCCTGTTTTAGCAAAAACATAAGGCGGATCATGTTTATACCCGTTGCGAAGTGTTCCGCTTTGCCCACCAACGGCCAACAATGTAAATAATCGCTCATGCGCCACATCAGCGTAAATTTTGTCCCATAGCGCAACTATCGATCGGGGCGTAAACAAATTATATCGTGATAAGCCTGAGCCGTCTACCCATTGTGGCTTGTCCGGTAAATCAGCAAGATAATTTTCCTTTACATAATTAATTGTCCAATCTGTGTTGAGCGTATCACTCAACTTTCCGCTGCATAGCAACAAAATCTGCTCCGCAATAAAGTTGTCGCTATCCTGCATCATTACCCTGAAAAGACTATCAGCAGGAATACTATATAAGGTCTGCGCGTTGGAGTCGTAAGGAATTTCAAGGTAAGCAACTTGTTTTTGAAGAGTATCTGACAATAATGCCACCACAGTTTCAGGAGAAGTTCGAAATGCAAGATCCCATGATTGACGGTACACGCTATCGCTCCTAACAATTAAAATTTCATTTGAGTTAATCCTTCTTTTAATGTCCGTTTCTTTCTCTGAATGCGATGAAAGCGAAATTTCCTTTTGAAAATACAACGGGTGCGTTTGAACTGAATCTATTCCATTCCAGGTAACGGTCATAGAGTTTCCAAAAACGGGAAGAGGAGATCGCTCAACCGAGTAGGTGTTTTGATAATCGCTCCACGCCCAACCTGATCCCAACGGGGTCGTGTTGAAATTGGAAGAGGAAAAAATTAATGTCTTATCTGAATTCTTAAGAAAGTTGAAAGTCGATGGGTTTTGAAATACTTCTGAATAAAAAAGTGAAGGATCTCCTGTACCCCAAAAGATGAGGGAATCATTGCGCTCAATATACCGCAACGACTCAATAGAATCTCCCAGAATATTCAGTCCGGCATAGAAGGTAAATATCTTAGTGTTCGATGCGGGAGTAAAATACTTTGTTGAATTGAATTCGTAAAGTGTCTTTTTTTCTTCCGGATCAAAAACCACAAAACCGATGTGGTCCTGGAATTGAGTTTCGGCAGATTTTAGTTCTTTGGTTAAATATCGGTATGGCGAACAAGAAATACATACCACCAAAATAACCAGAATCCGAAAAATCATTTTTTCCAGGTACTGATATAACGTTCTGTTAAAATTCTCCGATGATGCGTTTCATGGCCGGAAATTATGAAGCCGAGGGCTGCCACTGACATCTCCGTATTGTTGGCAGATCCTTTCCTCCTCAACATCTCTTCACTAAATCCTTCAAACAATTCAATGGTACTTGTTCGTAGATGTGCCATCTCTTCTGCTATTTTTTTTAGCGATCGTGCTGATGCATTTGCTTCGGGAGCATAATCGTTTTCTTCAAACCCCGGCAGATTGGTTTTATCATTTCTGGCAAATCGCAAGGCTCGATATCCAAAAATCCGCTCGCCATCAATCATGTGGCAAAGCACCTCCCGCACCGTCCACTTGTCTTTAGCGTATTTATAATCCCCTATTTCTACAGGCAATTTGTAAATTAATTCCTGGGTGCGATATCCAGACATGCGCAACGCCATCATCAGATTTCCTTCATCCAGTAACTTGACATAGTTCTTGTAAAAAGGAGGTATGGTATCAAGATTTAAAAGCATTCTGCAGCTATGAATTAAAAGGTTGTAAATACTTCATCCGGTAAACTTTCATCAACACGGACATTCTTTGGGCCCCGGTTATCCGACCGGTCAGCTGACAATAGAATATTGCCATAGTTCTGATAGTTGTCAAAGGGGTTGTTCCAGTTCGCAGAATCCTGATTTGCATTTTCATAGTAACTCCACCGCTTCACAAGATTTTCTTTAACACTTACCATAACTCTATATTTGTTTTGAGGAGTAACCCCAACTTCGCGAAAGGTAAGCTCAAGAATATTAAACCGCTCATTAGATACCGTATCTTCACCCAGATATTTCAAGGTTACTCCGGTGTCTTTCAATTTAAAGGGCATGACCAGCCAATACGAATCGTTGATCCAAATATTTTTCGCCCTGGTCAGCAATTTTTGCAAAGAATCGGGTTCGGTAATCTCCTGCCCTCTTATTTGCACGCGCCCTGTTCCATCATGAATGTTAACCAGATAGGTAGTGCTGTCTCTTAAACTTTCAATCCGAACCCTTCCTTCCATTTTGTCCCAGACCAAGTCTCTTCGGCCAAAGTTCCATGAAATAAACCGGGTATTATCCCAATTCTTTCTTCCACCCATTGCTCTCATCACACTGTCGGCTAATTCAATAGCTGCCGGATCTGAGTTTGCCAGATCAAATCCTTCGCAAGGCGGGTTTTCATCGGTTGTGTTTTCGGATTCAACAGGATCGCAAGACCAAACAATCATACAGACCACCAGGAGGTAAAGTATTCGCTTCATGGTAAATTTTTTAGATAAGGTGAAGGTACTCAAATTCCCATATTCCTACATTAAAAACCTCTCCTCCGCTCGTTTAAACATCATTCTTTTCAGGAAATATTCAAGTGGAAAAATAACCAGCGCAATAAACACCTGTATAAAAAATTCTACAACCGGTGTGCTTTCAAATGAAAACAAAGAGTTCACTGCAGTGGAAATAAATTGAATGAGCATGATGATAGTCAATACAGACAAAATCCGACTAATGAAACGATACCGGCTATTTGCTCCGGCCAGCCTCATCGAGAGAAAAACCAGAAAACCAAAAAACACAAATTCAACCGCGTAAAACCAGGTTCGCTTCCAATACGGAGGAAGTACATTAAAATCAATTGGATCGTGCTGCACTATTTCTCCAAAAAGATTCTGTGATTCAATTAACAATTGATACTTGCCGGGAGGCAGAAATGGAAAATCAACTACGTTATTGGCAACTGACCAGCCAGACCAATTTTCATTCAGCCCTTTAATTAAATACCGATACTCAATAGCCTGCATGTTGGTATAGTCGGGTTGAATAAATTCAAATGACAACGCACTGTTAAGTTGGTCGACTAATATTTGGTTTGACGCTCCGAGTCGGGTTTCTTTTCCACGAATCTCCCGTAATAGCAATGGGTAGTTGGCTGTTTCAGCATCCAGGTTGCTGATTGAAAACCGGAACAGGTCATTTTCGGATGTGACTACCCATAACTCTTTGAGATTTGACGTGGGTGTTAAATATCGAATATTTGAAAACAACCCCAGCCATTCCAATTTGAGAGCTGCTTCTTCGCGTGTATTCGTAGCTGTCCGCCATCGGTGCCCATCAAAAAACCAGAAATACCCCGCAGACGCAAAATATTTTCGGGATTCTGGCAACGAATCGTACACCACAAATTTATTCGCTCTGCTGTCATACCGGTTAAACTTTCCACTGGTTGCAATGAACACCTCATTCCCATAAGCAAAACCAACCGTCTCATCCTCGGATGGCTCACTAAATAAAATTTTATTAACACTTTGCAGATTGCCCTCAACAAATTCTGCTTTTATAACTCCATCCCGTCCGCACATCCACAGATTTTGTACATTATCTTCAAAGAAGTAACCAACGTATTGACTTAGGGTATCAAATACTCCAGTCTGCCTCCACAGTTGTTTCTCACGAACTATTGAAATAATATCATCCGCATAGGTACTGATCAATAATTGGTCAAGCAGTTTAGAATAAAAAACTTTGCGGACAGGATCGGTCAGGATGGGTTTTGATTCTAAATCATGGATTTCAAAAACCCCTCCGAGCCCTGTGGCAAGAATTGTATTATTTACATTCGTTAACTGAGTAATTTTCCCATTGATGCCATCCACTCGTTTGTAAATGCTGCTCACCGACCTGAGTACTTTTCGTGTCTTTTTCTCACGGACGGTAAATGTGATTGTTGAGATATTGCTCTTCTTTGGTTTCTCTACAACAGCGGGTGGCGGAGTTTCCTTTTCCTCATTTTTCTTTTTATCCTTTTTCAGAAACCCAAATAATCCCCGCTTACTCGTTTCGCGCTCGGTAGGTTTTTCTTCCTCTGGAGTAGCAATAATATCTGAGATGGTTTCATCATGCGAAACAAAATATACCTCCTCTCCATATACCGCTTCTTCCACTAGCTTAAATAAGCCAACAGAGGTACCTACATAGACCTGGCTTGAGTCAGAGTAAGCACAAAGAATATTTCCCGAAAGTCCGGGATAATGATTGTACGAGCGAAATGGAAGATATGGAGCGATGCGGGTAAACCCGTAATCATGGGCTGCCCAGATTCCCTGATTTCTGTCTTTTAAAAGGGAGAAGACTTCATTATCAGGAAGTCCTGTATAATAATTTACAATTTCTTTTGTCTCACCGGTTTGTGGGTCGATAAAGATCACACCGCCTTGCAAGGTGGATAGCGCTATTAAATTAGCGCTTACCCAAACGGCATCCATAATAACATTGTCTTCGAGGTAGGAGGCATCAGAAATCGATAACCTGCGGAGAGGTTGGTCCTTTTCTGACAGGTACAGATTGCTGTCATCTGTTCCTATAAGGTAAACATCGCTTCCGGGGTTTCGGGTACAAAACAGAAATGGGCCGATGGTAGAAAAATGTTCTGAAGGAGTAATGGCACCGTTTAGAATTTCAAAAACTCCTTCATCCGTATTGACGTGAATTTGATTTTTGAATTCAAAAATGCCCATAAAGGCAGATCCATTAGGAGCTTTAAATATTTGTGTAACTGAATCTGACTGTATTGAGTATGCAAAAAGATTCCGTTCATTTAAAAAATATAAATGTTTATCGAAAGAAAGGCTTGCAAAAACATGGTTGGCATCGCTAAGGTTAGTTGATAAAAAATCAAAAACGGGAAGCTTGTTTTCATCGAGGGTTAGTTTTCCAAAACCTTTTATTCCACCTGCATAAACCTGCTTACCTTCAACCACTGAAAGTGAGTACACAGCTCCATTTGTTTTAATGACACTCCAGTTTCTTCCATCAAATTGGATTATTCCGGCTTTATTGGCGATGTAGATAATTCCCTTATCGTCCTGCGCCATATCAAACGTAACATTATCCAGCTTGCGATCACTAGGTTTATAATGCGATAGAAAGTAGTGGCCAGGAGGTTGTGCTGAAAGAACAAACTGAACACCAACAAAGAACAAAAAAAGGATCGCTCGCATCACATTATCGTTTGCCGAACCATAAATATAAAAAAATCAGACTACCGTTATAAAAGCGAAAGGTGAGATTACTCTCACCTTTCAAAAATTTCTATAAGCTGTTTATTATTTCGCTACGAAGACAAAGTCACTGCCAGGCGCATTATCACCAAACTCACCGGATGTAGGTAAGGTTTTTAAGGATACCAGGTAGCCACCTAATTCACCCAGTGTTAATATTCTATCTTTACCACCCCTGCTCCTTAACGCCTCTATGAATTTTCGTGCAAATGGAGAATGGGAACCCTTAATACCATCAGAAACATATTCTTTGCCTCCAGAGGTCAAATACTTACGAGTTTTATATTTAAGTAGCCTTTTAACAATATCTGCTTGTGAAGCTTCTTTGTAAGTTTCATCATCAAGTCCACGGCTTGAGGCAAGACCTTGGTCAAACGTTCCGCCAAAACAAACATCCATAGCCAGAAAAATATGGTCACATGGTATATTATTTACAATTGACCTCAGACGATTGTGAGAGAGGTATGATGTCTTCGCTTCATCATGCAATAATGATTCCTTGGTGACAACATAACCTTCGCCAAAAGTCTGGTCGAACTGGCCATGACCCGCAAAGAAAATTAACAATTGGTCCAGTGGCTCATATTTTTTTTCGGCATACTCTCTCACTTTTTTAAGAACCTGAGCTTGGGTGGCATTCTTAATAACTTCCACCTGGAAGCCATACGTTTCCTTCAATTCATTCCCAATGGTGGTCCCGTCAAATACCGGATTTACAAGATCATTCCAATAATCATAATCATCGGTTACAAAGATTATCGCATAATCGGTTCGACTAAGGTTACTGGCATTAGCTAGTGTGCTCTCACCTACGTGAACCGTTCTATAGCTAACCGTTTTCACACCATCTATATTCTCAGCCACAATCTCCAGTACATTTTGGCCGTCCATTAGATTGAGGTTCTTTTCAATTGAAGAATAGAGCTCCTCTCCCGGTTTTGGTTCCAGAGATTGAGAACCTCTTACTTCACCCTCGCTTTCACTTTCCTTTATCGAAATTGTAATATTTTTAATTGGTGTGGAGGATTCAATTTCAAACTTGATTTTATATTTACTTTCCTGAGCATAGTTAATCTCCCCTACGGGGGTTATCCAGTTAATAACAGGAATCGTAGATGAGACAAGTTTGGTTGGATCGCTAAAATCCACCTCGAAATCATTAGTACGTGTACTCACATTTTGAGCTACTGCTGAACTCACAGTCATCAGCGCGAGCACTATCGCCAGGTCCAATTTAGTTTTCATGGCTTTATTTATTTAAAATTATTTTTCCACTTTGAGCTTCAATACCAGCAGCACCGGCAACTACCATTTTATAAGTGTACAATCCCCCCGAATAATCTCCATCTGAAGCAATCCACTGAGTAGTATAGAAGTCCGGAGCCAGATCTTCGTCTATTAAAGTTGCAACTTTTTTACCTAAAAAGTCAAATACCTCAATTTTTACTCTAGAAACGCCATTATTCTCTGGAATACTAAACGGAATTACTGCCATCTCACGAGTTGGGTTAGGATACGCATCGCCCAGATAAACACGATTTGGCTTTATCTTCTTTCCAGATCCTCGCCATAATAAACCATCAAATCCTGTGTACGGGAAGGATCAAAATATAGGAAGAGGCACCTCTCATATTCACAATTTTCTGCCGACTAACATCAAACAGAAAAAGTTCTTTTACATTGTTTCCAAAGCCTGTATTGTCCCATTTGAGTTCAGCAAGGCCGGATAAATTTGAGGCTATGGTGATGTCCCAGACATACTCATCCTGATAAGGAACAACATCCCAACAAAACCATTTACCAGCATGTTCTGGGTGGGAAAAATTTAACTCAAGGTAATCAATGAATCGGGGTGGAGCGATTTGATCAAATTTGTCGCGCGTCACTTTTGCTTCGGGGTTCATTCCGATACCTGACAGTTTATTCTCTAACATGCCCTGGGCCAATGTTAATTCAAGCTGCCACTCAGGATGATCCAACTGATGATGAGCTTGTGGTTGTTCTACTCTTGCACCGGAGGCATTCTTTACAGGAATTATTAATGAAGAAACGGATTGCTCTGAATACACAAATGCTCCTTCAAAAGCCCCTATGGTTGTTACTGTTGAATATGATCCATTGCTAAAAGTCTTTGGCGGATCAATGATGCCTGCTCCGGGGTTTGCATCAACGACATCCTGCCACCTGATACTGAATGGATAAGGATTCCCAATCAAATTGAATTTACTGGTAAGGTTCATCGTAAAAGGACTTCCTGTATTGTTGGAAGGGCTTTGTGAATCAGCCAGTTTAATGCTTTCAGTAAGCACATCTTTTACATTGATGAAATATCCTTTTCCCCTGTCAATCGTTGATGGATAATCAAGCCATTGTCCAGGGTCTGGATCAGCGCGATAGGTCAAAACTCTCCATCGTTGCTTATCCTGAGGCAACAGCGATTTAAAAATTTCATTGATTGACCGGTTGCTGATGATAAAAGGAACTGAAATTATTTTATAGTTAGATACATCGCCTCCAGGGGTGAAGTTCGGCAATGACGGCACATTAGAGCCGGTTCGGTTGAGGTAGCTGTGATAACTGCCCGTGCCTGAGGGACTGCGGCCTACATTACCAGCTACATCATTCGCTTTGAAATAGTACTCAATCCCCATTTCATCCAGCATGGATTCGGTAACCTGGAATTGGGCCTGCCCACCAGACACCACCATTGTAATGGAATCATAGGTTTGCTGGCCTCCGATTTTTCTAAAAATCATCCGGGCATTAGTGGCGGCAACATTATCAGTAACCCCTATTGAATAATTAACAGAACCTCCTCCCTTTTCGAAAGAAGTCACTTCGGTATGAGTAATTACGGGTGCCTCGTTGTCAACGATCTCGAAAGTCCATCCAGTAGGGGTGACAATCCCATCGTAAGAATTAGCCCATTGATCATCGAAAGCATATTGATCAATGATCACATAATAACTACCCAACGTAGTAATTGCAGGAAAGTCGTAGGTGTAGGTGTTGCCGCTTTTTGTACCTGATGAGGCGGGTACATTTATTATAGGAGTAGGATTGCCCTGAACATAAATCCTGATGTTTTCTGTAGTCACAGCAAAAATCTCTTCATCAAAAGTGACCGAAATTTGAGTAAGGCCAGGAATAATTGATACTCCAGATGCGGGAACTGTGGACACTAAAACCG